>RECM01000121.1 GCA_007694035.1 Balneolaceae bacterium | reverse complement strand
TTATAGAATACGGAATTATATCGAAAAGTTAAAGGGGATAAACGCAAAAAGTTGTTTATTCGTATCGATATACTTGTTTTATCCCGTCAATCTTCTGGATGCGTTTTATCACTTTCTCCAGATGTTTAATATTGTCGACGAATATAATCAAAGTTCCTTCAAAACTGCCACTGTCGCTGTTCACATTTATACTTTTCATGTTGGTTTTCAGGGTGTTGGATATCACATTCGAGATATCGTTGATAAGCCCTACCCTGTCCTCACCGATCAACTTTACGGCACCGATAAACTGGCTTTCGGTATTTTTGGCCCATGATACATCAATAATGCGTTCTGCATCATTTTTTATAAGATGCTTCAGGTTTTTGCATGATGTGCGGTGTACCTTTACTTCGCCATCGCGGCTGATGAACCCAACAACATCGTCGCCCGGAATCGGATTACAGCATCGCGAGTAGGTGTACTTAACATCGGCAAGCAGTCCGTTCAGAACCAGGCCCTGGCCGGTGCGATGGGTGCGGGCATCATCCAGAAAATGCTCTTTTGCTTCGTCATCTCCCATGCCTGGAATACGTGCGAGTTTCTCTTCGTCTATTCTTCCTTTGCTCTGGTAGCTTTTAACGGCTTTTAAGAATTTATTGATATCATAAACTCCGGTTCCTATATCAACAAAAAGCCGGTGCAGCGATTCATAGTTGACCATGGAGGCAATTTTCATCAGATCCTGGTCATTCACGTTTATTTTGTTTTTCTCGGCCCGCTTGTCCCATAATTCACGGCCAATATCGTAAATACGCCGTTCTTTTTGTTTGATGAACTGGCGGATTCTCGATTTGGCCTTATGAGTAGCCACATCATTGATCCAGTCCGGGTTCAGGTTTACCTGCTTGCCTGTTATTATCTCTACCTGGTCACCGCTCTTCAGCTTGTGCCTGAGAGGCATAATTTTACCGTTCACTTTGGCAGCAAGTGCCCTTTCGCCAACCTCACTGTGAATATCGAATGCGAAATCAATAGGGGTTGAACCGTTAGGCAGCGTTTTCAGCTCTCCTTTGGGAGTGAATACATATATTTCATCGGTATACAAGTTCAGCTGGAAATCTTCCACGAATTCAGTGGCCGCTTCCGGTCTCGGATTCTCGAGTACTTCCCGTACCCAGTTAACAAATTTGTCGATGGTGGTCTTATCGTGGCCCTCCTTGTATTTCCAGTGAGCGGCAAGGCCTTTTTCGGCGATTTCATCCATCTTGTGGGTACGTATCTGCACTTCCACTTTAACGCCGCGGTTGGTAATGAGCGTGGTGTGCAGCGACTGATAACCGTTTGCCTTTGGTACGGATATAAAATCACGGAATCGCTCCGGTATCGGCGTATAGGAGTCGGTAATAATGGAATACACACGCCAGCAGTCTTCCTTGGAGTGTGGCTCATTCAATATTATCCGGATCGCAAACAGGTCGTAAATTTCCTCAAAAGGCTTCTGCTGCCGCATCATCTTTTTGTAGATCGAATAGATGTGCTTGGGCCGGCCCTTAATTTCAAAATCAAATCCGCCTGAAATCAGCTTTTCATGAATAGGCTCCATGAACTGATGCATGAATGTTTCCCGCGACTCTTTTCTCTCTTTGAGCTTGCGTGCTATAAATTTGAAGCCGTTCGGGTCAAGTGCTTTGAAACTGAGATCCTCGAGCTCACTTTTTATTTTGAACAGGCCAAATCGGTGCGCGAGAGGTGCGTACAGCTCCATGGTTTCTGTAGCAATGGTAAGCTGTTTCGCTTTTGGAAGATGGTACAACGTACGCATGTTGTGCAGGCGGTCGGCAAACTTGATCAGCACTACACGCAGGTCTTCTGCCATCGTGATGAGCAGCTTCATAAACGTCTCGGCCTGCTTTGTGCCTTTTGTTTTGAACACCCCTGAGATTTTGGTCAATCCGTCGATCAGATGGCTTACAGTAGGGCCGAATTCCTTCTTGATGTCATCAAGACTAACGCTGGTATCTTCAACCGTGTCGTGAAGCAATGCGGCAACAATTGAAACATCATCCATGCCGATTTCCCGGGCTATTATATAGGCCACTTCGAGCGGGTGCATATAGTAGGGCTCGCCTGATGCACGGGTTTCACCATCATGCATTAGAAAACTCAGCTTGAATGCACGGCTTATGAGGTCTGTATCCACATTATCAATGTGGTCGGAACACACCTTAAGCAGGTTGGCCAGTTCTAATGCCTGAGGTTCCGGAAGACTGTATTCCGCGAGATTTTGTTTTATTTTGATTGCAGTACCGCTCATATTAATCCGGAAATGTACTTAATTCATGGCTTTTACACTACGTACATTCTTTATTATCTCTATACATACTGAATTGTCTGTACATTTTTGAATCTCTGTACATACTTATTAGCTGCCGCCTTTATTCTGTAACTAACACAGTTTCCGGTAAAAAAATTCTCGCACATCAGGTAACCCTATGGGAATCATCATAATAAGTGATCCGGATTCAGGCCCTTAAGATCGTCGGTTACGAATAGCCGGCCCTTTCTTACCAGCTCTCCATCCAGCCATACATCGGCACCTATACAGACCAGGTCCCAGTGGATGCTGCTTTTATTCCCGTTCGATGCCTCCTCATAATCCTGGCCCAGCGTGAGATGGTTGGAACCATATATCTTTTCATCGAACAATATATCGTACATGGGACTCTCTATTACGGGGTTGGTACCAAAGCTGAATTCACCGAAACGCCTGGCCCCTTCGTCTGTATCAAGTATCTCTTCAAGCGCCGGATTATTGGAGGAGTCAAAACCGGTAACCACTCCGCCTTTAACTTTCAGGTAAACATATTCAAAGGGTTTGCCCTGATAAACTGAGGGCGCGTAGGTGATATCACCGTTTACCGAATCTATGACCGGGGAACTGAAAAGTTCTCCATCAGGTATGTTTTTTGACCCGTAACATGGTATCCAGTTCTGACCCTCAACGGAAAAGGTGATATCGGTTCCCTTGCCAGCCAACCGGATTTCCCGGGTCTTGCGAAGTCTCTCTTCAAGAGGCTTCATGGCTTCTCTCAGTTTATTATAATCGAGCAGGCAGGCTTTGTAGTAGAAGTGGCTGAACTCGCGGGTCGGCATTTTGGCATTCATGGCAAATGACGCAGAAGGATATCTGAGTATGCACCATTTTGTGTGATTAACTCTCTGTTCAAAGTGCACAGGCTTTAAAAACGATTCGGCATAGGCTTTATTGGCAGCGCCGCTCACTCCGGATCCCTCATAGATGTTTTCGGTTGCCCTTATACCAATAAACGCGTGCATCTGTTTCATCAGAGGCAGCTGATCGGTATCGGTCTGGTTCTGCCAGAACCCGGTGTCACCACTTTCCAGTAATTCACGCTGTATTTCCGAATCTTCAATGCGCACGAACGGATTCGCTTTCATTTTCCGGGAAACTTCAACCAGGGCCCTGGCAAGTCCTATTCCGTTCAGGCCCACAAGCTGTATCATAACATTCTCGTTTTCCTGCAAATCCACACTATATGTAAGCAGTTTTTCAGCCAGATGGTAGTCTTCGGTTCTGTAGCTCATGGTTTGTACTAATATTATTTTTTATAATCGTTAATGTGAAGAATATCATCGCATAATTCCAGTTCCGATTGCTGGTTGGTTGCCAGCAATACGAGTCTGTTAGCCGACCTTGATTCATCCAGAACTGATGCGATCAAATCATTTCCGTCCCGGTCGAGGTTGTTGCCCGGCTCATCAAGAAATAGTATCGGGGAATCCTTGATCAGGGCTGATGCAATACGAACCCTCTGCTGCTGCCCGCTGGAAAGCGACCCCACAAGCTGATCGCCGATGTCGGAAATACCCAGCTTGTTAAGCAGCATCCCGGCGGAGTCGGGTGATTTGTCGAGAAGCCGGCTCAAAAATTGAAGATTTTCCAGAACGGTCAACTCGGTATACGTATTTATGTACGGCCCGGTGTAAGCTACCTTTGTGAGGCGTTCAGCAGGCGAGAGCGTTTTCCCGTTCATGCTGAAAACTATCTGGCCCGATCCGGGTTTCTGCAATCCGATCAGGCATTTGAGGAAGGTAGATTTGCCGCTTCCGTTTGGCCCCGCTATTCCATGTACTCCAGAGGTAAAAACTGCGTTTATGCTCCTGAACAACAGCTTGTTCCCAAATCGTTTTGATAAATTGGAAATTTCAATTTTTTGCATGCACACAAGGTAACGAGTCAAAATCAAATCCCCAATCAATTGGGTTTGAAGGGTCTTAACTTACGCCCTATATTTGAAAAAAAAATAATCTATGGAACGTACACAAAGAACTGTAACAGACAACCTGCTCAACAAGCTTCCTTCCGACCTCGAATTCATTGATCCTCAGTGGCTTGGCGGATTTGGAATTCCCGGCTTCCTGGTTGACAGAATAAAATTTGAGCTACATAAAAACCTTGGCGACTCAATCGTGCCACCGAAAACCGAATGGGCCGATATGGATGCAAAGCCGGTTCGTGCTGCCTGGACCCGCTTTATCGAAGCGATTGAAGCTGAAACACGCCTTCCCGCCGCATCTGCCAGGTCGGTTATTGAATCGGCGGTTGGCGATCTGCTCAATATTCTTGTCGAGCCCCGAATGAACCTGCCCGATTATCTTTTTGGAAACGATAAAACCCTGGATTTCAGGCAGGCCTGCGAAAGGGTGGAAACTATTGTGGTATATACCCATTTCGGACAGCATCTGCCCAATTACATGAGGAGGAAGCAGCTTGACTTCATCGACAGAGAACGTTTTTCAAGTTTCATCAGTCAGCTTGATGCTAAACTGACCGCTCAGTACAGCCCTCTTAACTGGGCACAGTTGCTGGCCCCGCTTTTCGAACTGAACAATCATCTTGTTGAGCCGGAATTACTGGCCCGCTTTTTCCGTGATAAACAGCGTGAACAACTGGCCCTGCTTTTTGACCGTAAAGAAGGGGCCCTGAGCCAGACACAATTAATTGAAATACTTTCTGCACCGGCCATTGATCACGATTCCGATACCGCTGCCTCTGCAACCGCTGCCGTAACCGCTCCTGCTGTTTCACCTGCGTCATCAGCTCACACCACACCTGATACCGCCTCATCTACAGGTACCGACACTGCAGATGGTACCGACACTGCAGATGGTACCGACGCAACAGATACAGCCGATGCTGCAGATGGAACTGACACTTCGGATGACACCGTCGCTACGGATGGAACCGACACTGCAGATGAAACAGTCGTTAGGGATGGAACCATCACTACGGATGAAACCGTAAAATCTCAGCATACATCAGTAACTTCCGAACAGGACGCGCCTGTTGAAACATCACCCAAACCGGTTGAACCACACCTGCACACTACAGCTGAATCTGATAGCGGCACTAAAAAAGTCAGTGATGATGTGCCCGATGATACAGCCTCACCGCCGGAACCCGCCAGGCAACCGAGACCGGAAACGCCAGCCGCCAGTATGGAAAATGATTCGGACACCGGTACTGATCCCGAACCGGAAATATCAACTGCCAGGAAAACATCTGCCAGATCTGAAACTGAACCAGTGCCCGACAGCGTTGAACCGGCTGTATCCGGGAACACGGATTCTGCCGATCAGCCTCCCGCAAAACCAACACAACAAGCAGCACCTGCTAATACACACGAACCCGAAAAGTCTGATAACGAACCTGCCCCGCTTTGGCAGCAATTCAGGCAGCCGGAAGAAACCGGATCAGCCCCTGCCGATGAACCAGTAAGGGAAGTTAAAAGTGTGAAACCGGCCAGGGAAACCGACCGATCCGATGTCAGACCGGAATTTATATCTAAACCTGAACCCCCGGCAAAATCAGTGGCTGTGCCAGAACCGAAGGCAAAGACTGAACCTGATGTAGACCGTCCGCTGTTCGAGAGATATAAAAATGAGGAAGCGGATACCAAAGAGCAACCTGCAAAGCCACCGGCCGATGCGGTACCTGATACCAGGGAATCTGCCGGAAAAAGCAGTGACGAAACCCTCCCCATGTGGAAACGATTCATCTCTGCTGCCTCATCCGTGAGGATACCGGAATTGGGGAAAAGCGGTGAGGAAAAATCACTGGGTGACAGCCTCACCCACCCGGATGATGACTATGAAGTCGACATCGAAATAAGCAATCCACTCCGAATCGATGAAATCAAAAAAACGCTCGACGACAAAAAGAAATATTACATAAAGCGGTTCTTCAAGGATGATCAGGCAGCTTTCAATACTGTAATCAGAGATCTGGCCGAAATGGAAAGTTGGGATGAAGCCGGGCCCTACATCACAAAAAATATTTTCAAGAAGAATAAAATTGACCCTTATTCTGACGAGGCGGTTAATTTTGTTGACAGGCTCCAGTCATATTTCACTTCCCATACCAAAAAATAACCCGGTCTAACCACAACCAGAATGGATCAGAACGGCAAAGTCGCAAAACTTCACAGCCTTCGAAAAGAAGCCAAGCTTGGCGGAGGGCAGGACCGCATCGACAAGCAACATGAAGCCGGAAAAATGACGGCCCGTGAACGTCTTGATTTTTTGCTCGACAAAGGCAGCTTTGAGGAGATCGGAGCATTTGTTAGACATCGCTCACGTGATTTCGGCCTGGATAAAATCAGCTACCCCGGCGATGGTGTGGTTACCGGTTTTGGTACAATTGATGGCAGGCTGGTTTACGTGTTCAGTCAGGACTTCACCGTATTCGGCGGTTCCCTGTCGGAGGCCCATGCTGAGAAAATCTGTAAAATCATGGACCTTGCCATGAAAAATGGCGTCCCCATAATCGGAATCAATGATTCCGGCGGAGCACGTATACAGGAGGGTGTTGCTTCGCTGGGCGGGTATGCCGAAGTGTTCTGGAGAAACAGTATGGCATCGGGTGTAGTGCCCCAGATTTCTGCGGTCATGGGTCCATGTGCCGGCGGTGCCGTCTACAGTCCGGCGCTCACCGATTTTGTTTTCATGGTAAAAAATACCAGCTACATGTTTGTTACCGGACCCAATGTGGTAAAAACAGTGACCCATGAAAACGTAACATCTGAAGCCCTTGGCGGTGCATCAGCCCACAGTACCAAATCGGGTGTAGCCCATTTTTCAAGCGAAAACGATGCGAAGTGCCTGCTCGACATACGCAAGCTGATGACCTATCTGCCGCTGAACTGTGAAGAAAGAACGCCTGTTCTGAAAGGTGTTGAACCGGATCCTGAAAAAGCGAAACTGCTCGATACCATAGTACCCGAAAATCCCAACAAGCCCTACGATATGAGGGACGTGGTAAAAGGTGTGGTAGATGCAGGCTCCTTTTTCGAAATCCATGAAAACTATGCCGACAATATTATTGTCGGTTTCGCCCGGCTTGACGGAAAAAGTGTGGGAATTGTTGCCAATCAGCCATTGTCACTCGCTGGGTGCCTCGACATTAAAGCATCCATAAAAGGGGCACGTTTTGTTCGCTTCTGCGACTGTTTCAACATACCTCTGCTCGTATTTGAAGACGTTCCCGGATTTCTGCCCGGTACCGATCAGGAGTGGGGCGGTATAATAAAGCATGGTGCCAAACTGCTTTATGCCTTCTGCGAGGCAACAGTACCCAAGCTTACAGTCATCACCCGGAAAGCCTACGGTGGAGCCTACGATGTAATGAATTCGAAACATATACGCGCCGATTATAATGTGGCTTGGCCCAGTGCCGAAATCGCCGTGATGGGAACCAAAGGAGCCGTTGAAATCATCTTCCGAAAGGAAATTGCCAGCGCCGATGATCCCGCCACCCGACAGGCTGAGCTTGAAAAAGAATATGAACAGACATTTGCGAATCCGTATATGGCGGCCCAGCGCGGTTATATCGACGATGTGATCCTTCCAGGCGAAACCCGCAAGAAACTTATCAACGCCCTGCATATTACCCGTAATAAAGTCGATTCTGTTCCCAGAAAAAAACACGACAACCTGCCGCTGTAACAATTGTTAGTAACTGTAGCAACATATAACCAGATCTATCTGGCCGATCTTGCCAAAGCCCGGCTGCTCGACCATGACATACCCTGTGTAATACAGGATCAGAATATGGTCGGCATGAACCTGTTCTATTCAAATGCTGTTGGCGGCATTAAATTGCAGGTCTCCGAATTGCACGCCCGGGAGGCATACAATATCCTGAACGGATTTGATGAAAAAGAGGCCGGCGTTTCCATATTCCCCGAATGTCCGATATGTAAATCGGATGATGTACTGCCCAAGCGCTATAACTCTGTTATTCTCGTTCTGAGCTTCGTACTGTTTGGAGCCCAAACCCTGTTTTCAACAGCTGATTCCCGGTATCGCTGCAATAGTTGTGGCAATATCTGGAATATGGCCGGAGATGATGAATGATTCCCCGAATGATCAGGCACCTGGTGCTTATCTCCCTTCTCATAATTCTCATTTCGTGCGATCAGCCTCTCGGAACAACAATCGACATTTCCGGCCGATGGACAGGTAATGCCACCAATTTCGTTGATATTGGCGACGGATCCACTACCATAATCATTACATTCGATCAGGATAAAGAACGGCTTAGCGGTTCTTTAACCACAAGTCTCGGTAGCCGTTACGAGTTCACCGGCAGCATTCTCAGAGACGATGTCTTCTTTTTCTGGCGTAATACTGAAGATGATACTGATCACAGGTTTACCGGGCTTTACACCGGCAGAACAATATCCGGAACCTGGCGAATGGGGGACATGAAAACATTTGAGACACTGAAAAACGGGCAATGGACAGTCAGCCGTTAACTATTTCCTGCATCTGTCAGGTAAAGAATGGTTTTAACAGAATTGCTCAGGCAGATATGCCTGATGCAAAAAAAAACCACGAAAAGCATCCGGAAAAATGCTGCTCGTGGCTGTGCAGTACCGACGGCCGGACTCGAACCGGCACGGGCTATAAGGCCCAACAGATTTTAAGTCTGTCGTGTCTACCATTCCACCACGTCGGCAAAACGTGCCCGGGCAATTTGAGAACAGGCTACACCCGGTTTGTATTAATCAGGCTATTTCAATTTGCTAAGATAAACGTCTGAAAAGATAACCTGAAAAACGGCTTGAAAGTTAAACAAATTTATAACGCCATTGAACCCCGTATTATATGATTTTTGAACACTGCTGCGATTTCCATTCTTAATCAACAATTATATTCGAAACATGTGAATTACCAATAGTTCGATTTGATTAAATTCACGGCTCAAGCCAGATTATGGAAATGAAATTGTAACAACCGGCCGGGTTGAGAAGTTATTACCATTAGAAATGTTTCATATATTAAATGAACCAAAATCATTAATCAATTTGCCGGCCATGTTAAAAAAGATCATAACAACTTCATCGTTTATCCTCATACTGGTTGCTGTAACGTCTCATTCCGCTTATTCTCAAATCGGTCTCGGTGTCACCTACGAAATCCGTAACGAGAAACCAACCAACGGTTTTGGGGTACACGCTCAGTTTTCTCTTATTAACCTGCCGCTGGTCTCCCTGTCGGCCAGGCTGCACTACAGCTACTACAGCGAAGAAAACAGCCTGTCAGTGAATAATGTCAGATATACACGCGACTTTACATCCAACGAAATCGGGGGAACTGCTATCGCGTCAGTTGGTCTTGGCCTGTTGTCACCCTATGTCGGTCTGGGTATTGGCTGGCAGAATTTCTCCAGAGAAACCGTTTTCGAGCAGATTGCCGATGAATTCGACGTTGAATTAGACGGGGAAGAAAATGCAGCAAAATATTATGGTGTTATCGGGGCAGCCATAACTCCGGTTCCCCTGCTCAGGCCGTTCATTGAGTACAGGTATGCAGGCATTACCAAAGACAACCTGGGCCCTTCCAGCCATGGTACCTGGGTATTCGGTGTACAGATCAGATTCTGATCTCCCGTACTGAATTTCTTTGAACAGGCAGCCGGTAGTACATTTTTGGTGTACCCTCGTGTTATTACCGGTTTTTTTAGAATCAGGCGAGCATTACCCGCGTTGGGGTACCAGATATACGGAAACCTGAACTATCAAAACCGGGCCGGCTTATCCGGCCCAGTTTTCAACGTTGTGTACAACTTCGACAAAAGTGATTCCATCATCTTTTTTGTCGATTGCGGCCTCAAATTCAACCGGCTCGTCCACCTCGCGGCTGATCAGCATTGTTGCAAGCGGATTGATGACTTCTTTCTGGATCAGGCGCTTCAGTGGCCTGGCACCGTACACCGGATCGTACCCCCTTCGAGTCAGCCAGTCTTTCACACTGTCGGGTACAGTAAGCCGGATGGCTTTCCTCTCCAGCATTTTGTGCAGGCGTACCAACTGAATATCAACCACGTTCCGAAGATCTTCTGAACTCAGCGGGTGGAATACTATTATGTCGTCGATCCGGTTCAGGAACTCAGGCCGGATGGTCTGTTTCAGCAGGTCGATTAGTGTGTTTTGAAGTGAATCATACTCTTCCGGCGACAACTTGCCCGAGGTTTCTTCAATCTTCTTCTGGATAAGGTGTGACCCTATATTACTGGTCATAATTATGATGGTATTCCGGAAATTCACAGTAACACCTTTATTGTCGGTCAGGCGGCCGTCGTCGAGCATCTGCAGAAGTATATTGAATACATCCGGGTGTGCTTTTTCGATTTCATCCAGCAGTACTACCGAATATGGCCTGCGGCGAACCGCTTCGGTCAACTGCCCGCCCTCATCATAGCCCACATAGCCCGGTGGCGCCCCTACCAGCCGGCTTACGCTGTGCCTCTCCATGTATTCGCTCATGTCGATACGCACCATGGCATTTTCATCGTCGAACAGATAGGCCGCAAGAGCCCTTGCCAGTTCCGTTTTGCCCACACCGGTTGAGCCAAGAAAGATAAATGATCCGATAGGCCTCGCCTCATCCTGCAGGCCGGCCCTTGAACGCCTTACAGCATTAGATACACTTTCGATAGCATTATGCTGCCCTACCACACTTTTGTGCAGTTCATCTTCAAGATGAAGCAGTTTCTTTCGCTCGCTTTGCAGCATTTTACTTACCGGAATACCTGTCCAGCGGGAAACGATCTCGGCTATGTCTTCGGCATCCACCACCTCTTTGAGCATGGCATGATCTTTCTGAAAGTCAGCCAGTTTGTCACTTGTCTCCCTGAGTTCATTTTCCAGATTGTTGATGGTTCCGTACCGAAGTTCTGCTACTTTTTCATAGTCGCCATCCCTCTCCGCCTTTTCGGCACGAACACGCGCCGTTTCAATGGCCTGTTTCAGGTCCCTGGTTTTTTTGATGAGATCTCGTTCGTTTGTCCAGTGCGCTTTTAACTTGTTTGATTTCTCGTTGAGATCGGCCAGATCTTTGCTGATCTGATCAATTTTGTCTTTGGCTTTTTCACGTTTAAGCGCCTCCCGCTCAATTTCAAGTTGCCGGATCTGCCGCTCTATGTTGTCGAGCTCTTCGGGCAATGAGTCAATTTCAATACGGAGCCGCGATGCTGACTCATCAATAAGATCGATGGCCTTGTCTGGCAGGAACCGGTCGGTTATATAGCGATGGGAAAGTTCGGCGGCCGACACGATGGCAGAATCGGTAATCTGCACACCATGGTGCAATTCGTAGCGCTCTTTGAGTCCGCGCAGTATTGAAATCGTATCCTCTACCGATGGCTCTCCCACAAAAACCGTCTGCAGCCTGCGCTCCAGGGCTTTATCCTTTTCGATAAATTTGCGGTATTCCGTGAGTGTAGTGGCACCGATGGCCCGCAGTTCACCCCGGGCCAGGCTTGGCTTGAGTATGTTGGCCGCATCCATAGCCCCCTCTGAGGCACCTGCGCCAACCAGTGTGTGGATCTCGTCGATAAACATAATGATCTCTCCGTCGGCATCCGTTACCTCCTTGATTACCGCCTTCAGACGATCTTCAAACTCACCCCGGTACTTGGCCCCGGCTACCAGGGCACCGAGGTCGAGGGCCACAATACGCTTCGATCGCAAACCTTCGGGTACATCCCCTTTTACAATGCGCAGTGCAAGCCCCTCTGCAATGGCCGTTTTGCCCACGCCCGGCTCACCGATTAGCACCGGATTGTTTTTCGTGCGGCGGTTCAGAATCTGCATCACGCGCCTGATCTCATGATCCCGGCCGATTACCGGATCCAGTTTGTTTTTTTCGGCAGCCTCGTTCAGGTCGCGCGCATATCTTTTTAGCGCCTGGTACCTGCTTTCTGCATGCTGGTCATCAACCTTGTGCGATCCCCGGATATCTTTAAGGATTTTGAGGATGTTTTCTTTGGTTACACCCTCCTCCAGCAGCACCTTTTTAACAGAACTTTCAGATACCGTGAGGCCAATAAGGAGGTGTTCCGATGAGACGTATTCATCTCCCAGTTCGGCACTGATTTTGGATGCCGCATCAAATACACTTTTCGAATCGTTAGACAGGTACTGCCCCGATACCGTAGCTCCCTTCACTACCGGATATGTTGCAATCGTCTGATCAAGCTTTTTCCCTATCGCACCGATATTCGAACCAAGCTTTTTGATAATGGTTGAAACAATACTGTCAGGATCGGTGATCATCACCTTAAGAAGGTGGGCTGGTTCAAGCGCCTGATGATTGTTGTTGGCAGCCATCTCGAGTGCAGATTGAACCGATTCCTGTGCTTTTATTGTAAATTTATTCAGGTTCATTTATGTAACTCCATTCTCATCTCTTTTAATTTTTCAAATAATTCTTTTTCCGGGGCCGACAGTTTTTCAGGTAAACGGCAGTTCAATTTCAGGATCATATCGCCATACCGGCTATCGTTTTTGAAAACCGGAAAGCCCTGCCCTTTCAGCCTGAGTGATTGACCCGGCTGGGTCGATTCCGGCACGGTAACTTTTACTGTTCCACGGGGTGTACGTACATCTAACCTTCCACCCAGCAGCATCGTATACAGGTCTGCATTCTTTTCAATTATCAGGTCGTCTCCCGAGCGGCTCCATGCCGGATGTGGCTTTTCACGGATTTCTATATACAAGTCACCGGTTGCCTGGCTCCGGTTGCTTTTATTACCCCGGCCGGCCAGCTTCAGCTTTTGTCCGCTTCGAATTCCACGCGGTATTTTAACCCTCAATCGATTGTTGTTCAGTACAAAGGTTTTTTCTGCTCCGTTGGCTATATCCTCAAGGGTAACCTCCATGGTTGCCTGAACATCCAGATTCTCCCGGCTGAAAGTATTCTGCTGAGCAGTCTGCTTTCTTGCAGAGAATCCGCCGCCACCGCCCCCACCGAACAGACTTTCAAAAAAATCGGAAAATGGTGAACCGCCGCCACCGCCAAACAGATCATCGATATTACCGGAATATTCGTAGGTGAATCCCCCTGGCGCGCCCTGCTGCCTGTACTGCGACCAGTTAAAGTCATCGGCGGCACCTCCCTGGCGATGATAACGTTTCCAGTCGCTGCCAACGCGGTCATATATTTTTTTCTTTTCCGGATCACGCAATACCTCATAGGCCTCACTTACGTCCTTGAATTTTTTCGCAGCAATATCATCATCCGGATTGGCATCAGGATGGTGTTTAGCGGCCATCTTACGGTACGCTTTTTTGATGTCGGCAGCGGTAGAATCGCGGGAAACACCGAGTATTTTATAGTAATCTTTGTATTCCATGCATCTTGTCAGCCATTTACTGCAATTTTGACATAGTATTCACTTAACAACCAATAAGCTGCTCACTTTTATTATAGTGCAAATACCTTGCCAACATGTGCAATGGTCGTTCTGCATAGACTTCAGAATATTAACAGCCTGTTTGGAAACCGGGCGATAACAGACCGAATTATTATTGGAAATATCATTTCAATCATTAACTTAATCACTGGTTATGTGTATGTGAGCAAACAGAAAATTTAATGTGCATCGTCATGAAAACCCTTCTTTTAAAATCTTCAGTACCATTGCTTATTGCGTTTCTGCTACTATTTACGGCATGTGCCCAAAATGACGAATCACGCTCTAAAGACACTTCGCCCCGCCCTGATTCAACCCTTGTAATACAAGCCGGTAAAGAAATCGTTACCGATGCTTTCGCTGCAATCAGCAATGCCCTTGGTACCGCAATGACCAGGGGTGGTATACCCCATGCCATCGAATACTGTAATACAGTAGCTATTATTCTTACAGACTCGGTATCCAATCAGTACAATGTTGAAGTGAGAAGGGCAACCCACAAGCCAAGAAATCCAAAAAACCGTGCTAACGATATGGAAATGGCCAGTATTGAAGCATATATGCAGTTGATCAGTGACGGTGCGGAACTGAAACCAAGGCTTGCGTTTCAGGAAAATAATGTAATTTTCCACGCCCCTTTACGCCTTGTTACCTTTACCTGCCTTAGCTGCCATGGAAACAAGGAAGATGATATACGTGAAGGTGATTTAGCGGTTATTCAACAATACTACCCTGAAGATGAAGCTATCGGTTTTGATCTGGATGAGCTCAGGGGCATCTGGTCGGTTACCTTCCCTTATGAATATTTTATCGCAGCTGAAGCTGCAGATGGGGCCTCAAACTAATCTCGATTTCGTACTTTACCAGCCTGATGGTCTTTTATTGAAAGCAGGCTAATTCTGAACCTGTATTTCCCTGATCCCGCAGGTCTCATCTTCCGTAACCGGAATATTGGGGAAAAGTACCGAAAACGTTGTACCAATATCATGTACGCTTTTTACATCAATCGTTCCGCCGATTAAATCGACCAGTTCCTTCACAATGGATAGCCCCAGCCCTGTCGATTTCTCACCGGCAGTAGGCCTGGTTGATAATGTCTGATACCTTCTGTAAAGCCGGGGCATATCCGTTTCCGATATGCCTTCACCCTGATCGGTAACTGTAAGTCGAAACCCTGTTATGTCTTCTTTCAGGTATATCTCGACCTTCTTCCCCAGCGGTGAGTATTTAATCGCATTGGATATAAGATTATCAGCAATTTGCACAAAGATCCCCTTGTCGGTATAAACGGTACGCCCTTCAAAATCGCTGTCTGATTTAATTTTGATGTTTTTCCTTCTTGTCGCTGTTTCATGACCAAAAATGAGGGTTTTCAGCAGCGCATGTATATCGATGTGTTCAGGTGTTACTGCTAATGAACCTTCTTCAAACTTATTCACCTCGAGCAGATTGTTGATAAGTGCAGACATCTGGGATGTCGACTCGGATATGAAATCCAGGAATTCTCTGTGCTCTTCGCTCAATTGATAGGCATCCATCTTCATCAACTCATTAATTGAGTTTATGGCATTTAGCGGGCTGCGTAAATCATGGGCGGCATTGCCCATGAATTTGCTGATATCCATTCTCAACTTGACCTCTTTCTCATTGAGGCGGATCAACTTCCTGTTATTCTCTACCTCAAGAGCCATCAGATGCCTGTTTTCTTTACTTTTTTTCCGGATTGTCAGCACCGCGATCATCATGGTGAATCCGATTACAAATAAGCCGGCAAAGGATATCATATTGTAGGTGTAGTATGCCTTCTCCAGTTCACTCGTTCTCTCCTTTTGAAGCTGTTCCTCTTGTGCTTTTATATTTTGGATAACCGTACGTAGGGTATCCATCGTAAGCTTCCCCTGGTCTGTTTTCATAATGGTAAGTGCTGCTTCACTACCTGATCGTTGAAACTGTGTTATGCTCAGCTCAAGTTCTGTACGTTTTTTCCCGATTAGTGGAACCAGCCTGTTCTGTATGATTCCCTGTTGCAGCGGGTTATCATCGGTTAATGACTTAAGACGCGATAATTCCAGATCTATTTCCCATAGCGAACTGTTGTATGGCTCGAGATATTCATTATTACCGGTGAGCATATACCCTCTCTGACCAGTTTCAGCATCCTGAAGATTGGACCATAATTGTGTAGTAGACTCAATCACATCATAACTACGGATCAAACTTTGGGTGTTTTCAGCTTTCCGGGTTGCACCCATTGAAATCAGCACAGCTGTAAATCCCGTCAGCAGTATCGATGCGGCTAATAGAAGATATATGTGAAACTGACTTTTCAAAGATTTATCAGGATATTTTCAGGGCAGCTCCAGCCCGTTTTAACAGTAATAAATTTCTGTTCAGCTATTTCCCGCCCGCAAATTTTGAAGTCTGATGATGTTTTCTTTGGAACGGTTCCTTTTTGGCAGCCTGCTATCATTATACTTTTTTGAAACTACTGCAACTAATCATTGCGTATATTTCTGTTAATATTAAATTTAAAAAAATCACAAATCGTGCATATATGAAGTATCTGTCTAACCTTAATTTTTACTAATATTTCTCTCTCTTGTTTCCCGGTTTGCTGCGTTTTGTGCAGTGGCCAACCCGGGTCTTATATCCGGATCATATATGAGGTAACAAAAAATGCTTTTCCCCGGCAATTTTTTACACAAATGCCCACAAGCTTAAATTGGACATGCAGTAACCTGCTGCCGTACTACAGGATCAAACAGACTGTACGGTCATAACTGTACCTGATACCTAAGCCCCCAATCATTTTAAAATAATAGTCTCCCCTGCTGTGGTTGGATTCAGGGATATCGTACCATCTTTTACACCTGATAAAAACGCCGGTATAATTGCTGAGCCTTAATATTATCTAAATTTATTGCTCAATCCTGCGATTGAACAGCATAACATCCCAATACTTTCATGTACGCTGCTCTGGCTTCCAGCTCTTTAATGGCCCTTTTTACGGCCGGATCTTTAATGTTACCCTCAATATCCATGTAGAACAAATACTGCCATGGTTTGCCATGCCTGGGCCGGGATTCAAGTTTGGTCATGCTGATTCCATGTTTATTGAGTACTTGCAGGCATTTGAACAGGGCACCTTTTTCATGAACAGTAGCCAGCATCAGAGATGTCTTACAGGGTAACTGGAGGTCGCATTCCACAGGATTACGGGACACTACAACAAATCTCGTAAAATTTTCTGATTGGTTGGCAATGTCTTTTACGAGTATTTCAAGTCCATATATTTCAGCGGCATAGGCACTGGCTATAGCAGCCTGAGACAGGTCGGCTTCGTCGCGGACTTTCTGGGCGGCCATGGCTGTATCGTCATATGATTCGATTTTACATCGGGGTAATTTCGCAAGGAAACGGCTGCATTGGGCTATTGCCTGGGGGTGCGACAAAACACGTCTGATATTTTCGAGTTGAACCTGTTCGGGAGCCATCAGGCAGTGAACTACCCGAAGTACTTCCTCACCGATTATATGCAGCTTTTTTTCGCCGAGCAGATCGTAGGTATCATTTATTGAGCCGGCCGTTGTGTTTTCAATGGGCAGAATAGCCACGTTTGCATGGCCCTCTTCCACAGCTGTTGCAGCCTGTTCAAAGGTTCGAAATCCGGTGCAGCGAATATCATCATATCGTTCATGAAAATGGCGCATTGCGGCCTGATGACTGAATGCCCCATCTGTACCCTGATATGCAACGGTAATTGACCGCTCCTCGAACATGTCGTTCTGATGGTCGAGCAGTGAGTGGCTCTGATAACGCACCGACTGGTAGATAATATCCCGGAAAAGTTGCTCGGCAAAATAGGGATCGAGCCCTGATTCAACAGCCATTTCCCTGACCCTTTTTAACAGCTGTTCTTCTCTTTCATGATCCCTTATTCGTGCTGTATCGGTTATTTTTGCTGAAAAAACTTCACGGACTATTCGATGACGTTGCGCAAGGCTATCAATTATATGCTTATCAAGCTCGTCAATGGTGCGGCGATAATCAGATAATTCCTCTTTTTTCTTTTCGGACATACAGCATTACCAGAGTTTTTAAAAAAATTTTGGTTCGGGTACCGAAGATAGCGATTTACATCATCAGAGAGCATCCGACTTTTTGAAAAATCAGACTATCTTTTTCTCAACTCATAGTAGGCTATTGTATCCTCCCCGCGCCGTACTCCGAGTACAGCACGGTTATCATTTTTCAGGCTTTTATCTAGCAACAGTTTCAGCTCATCGAGGCTGGTAACAGCCTGGTTATCAACACCGATTATGATGTCGTTGGTACGCAGCCCGCGCCTTGAGGCCTCTGAACCACGGACAACACCTGTAATTACCAGCTCAAAACTTGCCAGATCATCGGGCCGGGCCAGTTCAGCAACTGTAAAACCGAGATCAAACGTATGAGAATCTACCTCGGTTTCGAAATCCAGGTCCATTGGCTGCTCATCCATTCTCTGAGCCCAGCGACTGATCGATTCGTTGTCCATACCATAGAGTTCAAGCTGTTTTTCAATAACATCGCCGTTTCTCCATACAGTTACTTTAACTGTATCGCCTGGCCTGTTCAGGGCAATCCGGGCCTGCAGATCATTCGATTCACCCACGGGATAATCATTTACCGTAAGAATTACATCATTAACTTTTATTCCCGCCCGGTCTGCCGACCCATCCGGAACCAGCTCTACGATCTCCACACCGGATATCTGCCTTAATCCAAGTTGCCTGGCGCGGCGGTCGTCTACTGAAACAATCTGAACACCCAGAAACGCTCTCTGTACCTCGCCAAACTCGATCAGGTCGCGGCCAATCTTGAAAGCCAGGTTGATGGGTATTGCAAAACCGTAACCCTGGTTTCCGCCGTTCTCCGTCGCAATTGCCGTATTAATACCTATCAGTTCTCCCCTCATATTAACCAGTGCACCACCGCTGTTTCCTTTGTTAATGGCAGCATCTGTCTGTATAAAATGTTCAATGCTCATCCGGTCGCTGATTATTTGCACATTTCGGCCCAGAGCGCTTACTATACCGGCTGTAACGGTTGAACGTAAACGCAACGGGTTTCCAACGGCCATAACCCAGTCGCCAATTTCAAGCATATCGGAATCCCCGATAATTGTGTGGGGGAAATCCTGGCCATCAATTTTTATCACAGCGAGATCTGTCTGGGGGTCGCGGCCAATTATGCTTGCATCAAAGAAGCGCTTATCATGCAGCGTAACCGAAACCCGCTCGTTTCTGGCACCTGCTACTACGTGATTATTTGTAAGTATAAAACCATCGGGGCTGATAAGCACACCCGAACCGATTGTACTTGCCCTTCTTTGAGGGAAAATCCTGTCCCAGAAATTTTCATCCAGATTGTGATTTTCATCCTCTGGCATTGCCCTGCGGGCAAGATTTACTGATGACTCAATGTATACAACGGTAGGCAACACCTCACGGGCCACATCTTTCAGGCCAAATCCCGGAATATCGACCACATTTTCCGCATATGGTTCAACAGGTCCTGTGGAGCGTTTAACATCTGTTACTCTCACTTCAACCCTGTCGGCACCGGTTAAGCCGTCTCTCCATATCATAATGATCATACCGAGCAGTACACCCGTGAGAACTAGCATCAGGCCGGTCAGGATTTTTTGAAATAAACTCATGTGGTCATACTTAATTGTTCGAATATGACATCGGACTTCCGATCTTTTAAACCTTCAATGTGATGTTTAAGATAAACGTCCATATGGTAAATGAGTTGCTTGAGATCTGATATATTCAAATTCTTTTTCAACAGTGAGGCTGCTTTGTTCCCGAAAACGTCTTTTACATATTCGGTTTGTGAATACGTTAGCCGGAAATAGAATTCGTCATCGGGTTCATCCGAAAAACTGCCCTTGTTTATGTTCATATAAACAAAATTTCCGGTTCTTCGTTCATTATCCTGTTCAGATTGCAGCCCTACTCCCATAAGTTCAGCGAGCCTCATTTGAATATACGGGAAAAGATTTCTGATGTGCCCATCTGCATTATGAAGCCAAACAAGCACAGATTCTGTAAACCGGAACAGGTCATTACTGTTTTCATGACTATGAACCAGCTGATCTGTCATTTCCAGAAGGGCCATGGCCACAGCCAGTTTATCATAATCCAACTGGATATTGAAGGTTTTCTGCCTGTACGCAGCATCGCTGAGTGACTGAACAGACCGTGTGGTTTTTTGGAAATAAACTACATCCAGTATGTTCCCGGTCTGCATAAGGCCGGCGTACTTGCTTTTGGGGTTCTTCGCACCACGAACCATTACGCTCACCTTCCCCTCATCAGGAGTGAAAAGTGTTACGATCTTGCTTGATTCCCGGAAATCAACACTCCGGAGAACAATGGCCGGTGATTTCTTAATCAACTGCACAGAAATTAATGTAATGAATAGTACAATTTAACTATCGTGATACACGAATCACAGCATAATTACCATTTTCGGTGTCAGTAATCGTACCGGATCCAGTTTTTATCTTCAAGGAACTGGACCAGTGCCGGCAGAAATGTTACCGCCGACAGCAGCGTCATGCCTATACCAACAACAGCCATCACTCCTATTGAGTAAAGGCCCGGATGGTTGGTAAATAACAATCCCGCAAAACCAAGCATAGTGGTAAACGACCCTACGGTGATGTGCTGCCCTGTACTTGAAAGTACGTTCCACATGCTCGCCCTTCCCTCCTCACGGTACCGGCTGGCAAGATGAACGCCATTGTCATTCCCAATACCCAAAATAGCCGGCAGTACAACCAGGTTATAAAAATTAAATGACAGGCCGAACAGTATCATGATTGCAAACATCCAGCTCAAACCGATTATCAGAGGCAGCATGGAAATTATGGTCCACCGGAAAGAACGGAACGAAATATACATTAGAATCAGAATCATTATAAGCGTAGCGAATACCATAATGTAACTTTCATCATGAAGTAGCTCAAGCATTTCGGCTGCAACAATCGATGTACTTGCAGCATAGTAGGTTTCGCCGTCTTTTGTAACAATAGTACCAATTTCGTTCTTGAATGCTATTGACACCCGCCCGTCGGAGAGGCTCTCACTGGGATAGATCATTACAAACCGGCCTATTTCACCGTCGCGCGTAACGAAACGATCTGTCAGAAATGCCGGTAAATCGTTAAAATCAAGAGGTTCGGTTACTTCCGAAGCTTTTCTCAGTATTTCAAGATCCCCGTTATCCTGATCCTGAAGGAACGGGTCCTCCAGCCTTTCCCTCACCATGGCAACCTGCCTGAGTTTCGCCCTCTCGTCTTCTTCGGTAACCGGGAACCGCTCCTGAAGTGCTTCCACATCCAGAATAAGTGTGGATTCACCACTTGCCTCCCTGATTTCACGAATCCTGTCAAGTATGTTATCGATTTCCTCGTAGGTATCTGCCACAATATATGCCGGGTTCCTGCGGGTACCGGCTGATACCTCCCTTGCGAGATCCCTGAATTCCCTGTATTCGGTAAACTCCGGTTCCAGATTGCTGAAATCATACTCGAATACCAGCTTATTTGTGTTGAAACCAACGAACAGAATTACCCCTATTCCAAAAATCAATATCGAACGGGAGTAGGGATAGCGTTTCGGTGGTTTATTCACCAATACTTTCCCTTCATTCTTGTTAACAAGAATAAGGCCCATTCTTTCAAAAAACACAATAAATGCCGGCAATATGTAGATCATGGAAAGATAGGCGAACAGTATTCCCAGACCTGAAATGAAGCCGAATTCGGAAAAGCCCCTGAATTCGGCATAGGTCAGTACAAACAGTGCAATAGCCGTTGTAACCGCACTGGTCATTATGGCCAGGCCCGTGCTTTCGTATGTCTGCAGCAATGCATCCAGAATTTCCATCCCTTCCGACCTTTTTTCCAGGTATCGCGCGTAGAAGTGAAGCCCGTAGTCAATACCCAGTCCGAACAGGATCACAAAAAGTACGGATGTCATCGTATTCAGCACTCCCAGCACAAAATATGCTATGGCAAATGTATAGGTAAGGCTGAACAGCAGTGGAAGACCGATTATCAATGTCGATATCGGCATCCTGGCAACATGAACCCAGATACTGTGTTTTCTTAGAGCAGGATCTCCCCTCCTGTAGTTGATGTACTTTTTAAGAAAAAAATAGAGCATTACAAGCAGTATTACACTGCTCATGCCAGTGGCAAAGCTGCTGTACACATCATTCATTATGGAATCGATTTCCAGAAGATGCCTTTTTAACCGGCCACCGTATTTAACCACCATATCAGGGTTATAGGAGGCCGGGTTCATCTCTTCAACCAGCTTTTCGTAATCGTTGAACATATCCCTTAGAAAGCGGAGGTCGCTTCGGGAACCGGTTGGGAAAAATTTCAGGAGTAAAACCGTGCTGTCGGCACTTACAGGGTATTCCGATGGTACCAGGTCGGCATAGGTTTCCTCAAAATTGCGCTTTCTGAGGTCTTCTTCCTCTTCGTCGTCAAAATCATCCTCGAAATCGATAAAAAAAGGATTGGCATCCAGTTTGGCCTGTTCGATCTCGTCATCAAGAAACGCGAGCAGATCCTGTATTTCATTTTCCGTTGCCAGGTAGAGGGCATAGCGCTCAAGCACCTCCGTCTCTTTCCGGAATTCATACCTCGAAAAATACAGGTTTCCCCTTCTCGGATACTCCAACGCCATGCTGCGCTCAATCAAATCGCGGGCAAAACGCATATTATCGTCAAAACTGTCCGAGCTGATCACCACCTCCATCTCCGTTTCACCACCTACCCTCTCCTTGAGTTCATCAAGCGCTTTTACATACTTGTTACTGGGCGGGAGCAGATTGGCAATATCGGTGTCGACAGTTAGGCGAAGTGCAAAGGTCGCTGAAATAACAGACAACAGTAAGGCAATAGCCAGTATTATATAGGGGTGGGAATAATTGAACCTGATTAAAGGCTTAAGTAATGCAATAATTCGAAACATTTACCAGACTGTTGTGCGGAAATAGATTAATGGCAGTTTAAGCTCCGTTTCAGATTCATCTGACCGATGTAAAACCCGTTCATGAAATGCCAGAAAACAGTACTAATACTTTAGGACCGAACACTGACGAAACAGGAACCTGAAATGTCTGCTGATGACTGTAATTTAAGAACTCACCTGAGTACAGGTGTATCCAGGTTTCAACGCAAAATACAACAATAAGTTATTTACTTTTTGGAATTTTCATGACCGCCGGAGAGAGTAACACCCGAAAATTGTAAACATGCGGGCTTTCAACATTATGTGATATATTTTTTACGTTACCGATCAAATCATCCCGTTACCGGCCGGTAAGTCCTCAGATCGCCTCGAGTGATCTGATTTGTATTTTTAAATGAAATTAAAGGAGTTCATGGATGATTGCGCCATTGAAATTTGGTATCATTGAACGATGAAACGCCCGGTTTTAAATGATCATATCAAAGAGGAAATCCGTGATGCAGCCGACATCGTCGATGTTGTATCAGACTATGTTAAATTAAAACGTTCAGGCAACTCTTTTACCGGTTTGTGCCCGTTTCACAATGAAAAAACGCCCTCTTTTAACGTAAACCCCCAGCTCAAAATCTATAAATGCTTCGGATGTGGTGCTGGCGGCGATGTTTTCAATTTTGTGATGGATATGGAAGGTGTGGGTTTCGTGGAAGCTATGAAATCGCTGGCCGAACGTTTTAATGTGACTGTGCCGGAGATGGAATCGGCCGAGTCTGAAGCAGGTTATCAGCTCACCGAGGGTGTATACCATGCCCTCAGGTTTGCCGGTGTACATTTCCACCAGAACCTGGTTACAGCCGACGAGGCCGCCCATGCCCGGGATTACCTCTCCAAAAGAGGATTTACAACCAAAACCATCCGGAAATTCGGGATCGGCTACTCCCTGAATTCATTCGATGGCCTTATCAACGATGCCCGTTCTGCCGGCATCAACGATGAATATCTGTTCGAAGCGGGTTTGACCAAATATTCGGAAAACAGTAAAAATGCGTTTGATGTGTTTCGCGGGCGGCTTATGTTCCCCATTTTCAACGCTGCTGGAAAGGTTATTGCATTCGGCGGACGCATACTAAAAGATGAAAAGGGCCCGAAATATATCAATTCGCCACAGACCCGGGTGTACAATAAGAGTGAGGCCCTCTATGGCGTTCATCTGGCCAAAAATGAAATCCGGAAACAGAAGGAAGTTATCCTTGTAGAAGGTTACACAGATGTGATCTCGCTGTGGCAGGCGGGTATCGAAAATGTGGTGGCCAGCAGCGGAACCTCACTTACAATACCACAACTCCAGATACTGAAACGCTACAGCCCGAATCTGCTCATGATCTATGATGCGGATAATGCCGGGCAGGCAGCAATGATCCGCGGAGTGGAGCTGGCCCTTCAGGAAGGGATGGATGTACGCTTGCTCAGCCTGCCCGATGGCGAAGATCCTGATTCATTCGTTCGCAAATTCGGGGCGGAAGCATTCCGGAACATTCGAAAAAATGATGCCGTCGATTTTGTAACGTTTAAAATCAAACAGGCCGAGGCAGATGGCAGCTGGGAAGATCCTTTGAAAAAACAGCATGTGATCAGCGATATTGTGCAGTCCATAGCCCTCATGCCGAATGAAGTTGGCCGCGAAACCATGATCCTGCACCTGAACAAGTTTGCCGGGATCGGAGACAGGGCACTGTTCAATGAACTGGGCCTCGCCCTGTCACGTCAGAGCAGGAAAACGTTTAAAAGTACACCTGACGACAACGATGCCGGCCGGTACGACACATTTGACCCGTCAAAAAAGCAGGGGCACGAAGCTCCAAATACTCATGCCCGAGACCTTGGGCGGGATCGCGGTGAATCTGCCGGCTCAAGGGCAACCGGTAACGTGCAACCAAGTAAACCGGGTGTAATACCCGGCTATGAAAAAGAGGTTATCCGCCTTATGCTGTCGTACGGTGAACGAATGATCAATTATATCGGATCCAATTGTAATCCGGACCTGTTCGAAAATCCGGACATCCGCGCGTTTTTCGAAGATATCATCACACGATATTCAGCTGGTGAGCCAGTGTCGGTAGATCACTATTCCGGCCGGGAACACCCCTACCCCGGTCTCACCGGCGAGATCGTACTCGACCGCTATTCAGTAAGCGAAGAGGGGAACAGGAAACGGGGTAATATCATAAAGAAAGATTCCGATCCGTATAAAACAGCCCGTGGTGCCATGAAAACACTTATGATGCAATATCTGAAAAAATTGCATCGTGAATTCCAGGCTGCAAGCACCGAACTTACCGGAGTTGAACGGGAAGAAGCGTTGAAAAAGCAGGTGCAGGTGAGAAAAGAACTATCCCGGTTTGAAACGATGCCTGCAGAAGACCTGTTCGCCAAAGAAGAGCACTGACCCCGTAAAACAGTGCATTGTGTTTGTCTAAAGATGAGGATGTGGTATATTTCCCTCCATATTTTTACCCCATTATCAATAATATTTATCCAGTCTCCTCATGAGTGTACTCGTTGGAAAAGATACCCGTCTTGTAGTTCAGGGCTTTACAGGTAAGGAAGGAACGTTCCATTCCGAACAGATGATCGAATATGGCACCAATGTAATTGGAGGGGTCACTCCCGGCAAGGGAGGTACTAAACACCTGGAAAGACCGGTTTTTAACACGGTTTCGGATGCTGTACAAAATGAAGGAGCCAATACCTCGGTAATATTTGTACCGCCTGCATTTGCATCCGATGCCATTATCGAAGCCGCTTTGGCCGGAATTAAGGTTATTGTGTGTATATCGGAGGGTATACCCACAAAAGACATGATTCTTGCAAAAGATATCGTGAACAGGTACGGTGCTGTACTTATCGGCCCCAACTGCCCGGGAATCATTACGCCGGGTGAGGCCAAAATTGGAATTATGCCCGGAATGATTTTTACGCGGGGACCTATAGGCGTAATCTCACGCTCCGGTACGCTCACGTATGAAGCTGTCGATCAACTTACGAAAGCGGGCCTGGGTCAAAGTACTGCAATCGGTATAGGAGGAGACCCTGTAATCGGAACAACACATATCGATGCCGTGAAACTTTTTAATGACGATCCCGAAACGGAGGCGATTGTTCTGATTGGTGAAATCGGTGGCACAGCGGAAGAAGAAGCCGCAGCATACATCAGTCAGCATGTTAAAAAACCAGTCGTTGCTTTCATTGCAGGTCGTACCGCACCTCCGGGCCGCCGTATGGGGCATGCCGGCGCTATTGTTTCGGGTGGAAAAGGGACCGCACAGGACAAGATGAAGGCTTTGGCCGAAGCTGGCATCACCGTTTGCGAAAGTCCGGCCGTTATCGGCGAAACCATGAAGGCACTGCTGGTTCAGTAGTCCGGCATTTGCCGTGCCAGCCTTTTTGCACCCGGTATACTGATTGTAACTGACCGGTCAGGTCAGACTATGCGGTCTTTATCACTCAGGTCAGGCAAATTGCCGCGGTAGCCGAAAATCTTGCGGATCAGTTTAATCTGCCACAACTTTTGGTTTTTCACATACCACTGGTCGGCCGCCCTTCTTGCGCCGAGACCATAAGTCGGATATGGGTGTATCGTATCGGCCATACTCCTCAGGCTTATTCCATTCCTCATGGCCAGGGCAAATTCACCAATCAGGTCACCCGCGTGAGTACCCAGGATATCAGCACCCAGAATTTTTCCTGTAATCGGTTTTGCGTAAACACGAATCCAGCCGTTGGTTTCAGAATCGGTGACAGCACGGTCGATTTTGGAGTATGGGAATTTATAGACTTCATATACTGTGCCCGTTTCAATAAGCTCTTTCTCGGCAGTGCCGACGTGAGCCAGCTCCGGGTCTGTGTAGGTCGCCCATGGCACATGACGTGAATCCATTTTAAAGGGAATACGAAGAAGAGCATTTGTGGCTGCCACTTTGGCCATATGCTCACTCATATGGGTAAACTGGAAGCGGCCGGCAACATCACCGGCTGCAAAGATATGCTTGCGGTTGGTACGGCAGCGATTGTTAATCTCAATCCCCTTCCGGGACCATACTACACCGGCATCATCCAGGCCAAGGCCATCGGTATTTGCGCGCCGACCGGCAGAAACCAGCAATTTTGATGCATCCAGTGTATGGGTACCACTCTGCCACTCGTACTTAATACTGATTCCTGAGCGCGATTCCGATACGTTCTTCACACCGGCGCCAAGTATGAAACGAACTCCCTCCGATTCAAGGGTTTGCCTGAGCTGCAGGGCAAGTTCCGGATGATCGTTCACCAGTATGCTATCCATCATGTCGAAGACCGTTACATTGCTGCCAAGGCGGGTAAAAGCCTGGGCCATTTCAATACCAATCGGTCCGCCCCCTATTATCGCGAGCGATTCGGGAAAATCGTGTTGCTCAAAAAGATTTTCATTGGTCATGTATGGCACTTCCTTCAACCCGTCGATGGGCGGAACAACCGCGGAAGAACCCGTTGCAATGATAAAAAACCTGGAAGTAACCTCTCTTGACTCACCGCCATTTTCAATGATCACTGTGTGCGGATCTGTAAAACGCGCTTTCCCATGAACAACCTCTATGCCCATTGCTTCAAATATTTCCGGGTTGTCGGCCTCCTCGTAAACGTCCTCACGCACCTTTTGCACGTAAGCAATGATTTTCTGAAAATCGATTTCAGGTTCATTGTCCAGCAGCCCGTACCGGCCGGCGTGCCGGAGTTGTGAGGCTACTTTTGCAGCTTTCAGTAAAACCTTACTGGGTATACATCCGGTCCAGGTACAATCGCCGCCAAGCCGGTGCGCTTCAATCATCATTGTTTTTGCCCCCAGGTTCGCGGAAATACCGGCAGAGGTAAGTCCTGCCGCTCCGCCCCCGATTACGATCATATCATATTCCCGCTTCAACGGCGCTCTCCTCACGTTTTGACTTAATGGTTTGCCACGTGGCATAAAATGAATATAGTACGATGGCAACAATCAGAATATAAACCCATAATGGAACATTCTGACCAACAATAATCAGATAGGTATACGATGATACGGCACATCCCGACATCGCAATAACGGGCGGGGCAATATTGCGTTTGTGCCGGATATTGCGAACCAGCCAGACGGTTGATAACCAGAAGAATGGTATAGCCCCTATATAGATGGCACCGAAAATAAATGGATTTACGCCATATCCCTCGCCGAGCGAGAAAAACCATAACCTTATTGAATCAATTATTTCCATTTTAGCTTGCAGCTGATGTATGACAGATCTGAAGTTGTGTTACCGTTTGATGCGGCACATGATAGCACACATCCTGCTTTCAGCCATCACATATGTATCACATCAACATTGTAATTTAATCAAATGTCGATTTAGCCTGCATCAGGTAAGTCTGCGTGTACAAAGGGCTGTAACGGATGGTTGGATTTAGCAGGATAGAGACAACAAGGCAAACCGCAGGAAAGTGGGATGTGGTTATCTGCTGGTGTCTCAGACAGGTTCAATGATTACAGGTTCAATGAGGCACCGGTATTCATACTAACCCGAAAAAGACGGCTTTACAGACAGACGGCCTGTCAGAGCTTAAAATCACTCGTATCTGATGCGATACCCGCATTCTCCGCAGACTGTTCCAGCTTGCAGCTTACTTTTTTATGGATATTGTAGCCACTGAAACCAACCATTCCGGCAGCGAAACCGTAAACCCACAAGGGTATATTCTGCCCTGCAAACAGAAGGTAGATGTAAGTACCCGTAACACATAATGCAGCAACAACAAGTGGCACAATTATCGACTGCTTTTTTTGGATGTTCCGAATAATCCACCCTATACTGAACCAGAGTAATGGTATAGTACCGGCATAGAGCAACCCGAAAATGAGCGGATCTACTCCGTAATAACTGCTGAGTTCAAACACCTTTTCGGTCAGCAGGGTCCAGTAATTCAGAAAAAGATCCTTCAAATTATATCCCTGTTACCTGTTTTAACATTGAGCAAATAATCTATTAACTGTTCAAAATATACAATAATCCTAAAAATATCAATTACCTTCGGCAAATCCGACGCTTTTCCCTCCCCGCCCACAACATCATATTACATCGGTAAGACTGGAATTTCACTGTTCCCGGTTTCCTGAGAAAATACATATTGATAAAAATTCCCCCCGTAATTACCATTTAACGGTGCAGCAATCAACTGATTTGCCATAACGTTGTGAGGGAATCAAATTATATATTTATATCACTGCCTAATATAATCTGCAATTGGTCACATTATATCCCAGCACAGTTATAATGATACTGACGAATTCATCAGTATTGCCTATTTTGCGCCATCCAAAAATCAAAACAGATCCTCAAAATGCGCTATTTTATTCTTTTTTTTACCATTATCGCCTTCATTTATTGTTCCCCTGCAAATGCCCTGCAGTCCAATAACGATATAAACCGGGCGACCCATGTGGTATCAGAACACCTGCAGTTGGAAGGTAAACCTTCGGAACCGCTTGTCGGGGATACAATTGCCGTAGATGTTCCTGCCGGTACCCTTAATGACTATCCCAATGCGCATCTGCTTGTCGGGGCCGTTGAGCTGAATGAGCTGCTCAGAAGTCAGCCTGTTTTCCTGATAGATGCCCGCGCCGAAACGGGTGATTCGCTCATACCGGGTGCGGTCCATTTCCCGGCTGTATCAAAACTGACCGATCCCGATAATCCGATCGCAAGTTATCTTATCGGCCCTGAGGCTTTTGAACAGATGATGCGTGAGATCGGGCTGAGTGATGACGACAATGCAGTGATATACGACGACGGAAATTCCCTGGCATCGGCGCGGCTGTTCTACGCCCTCGATTATTACGGTTTTTCGAATGCCGCGATCCTGAACGGGGGATTTGCCGGCTGGCTGAACTCCGGCCTGCCGGTAGCCTCTGAATCAGTGACCAGGGAACCCGGTACGTTTTCTGTAGCTGTTCAGGAAGAGAAATTCTGCTCGTTCGAGTATGTACTCGCCGCATCCGGCCAATCCGATAAAATAATCTTTGATGCCCGTTCCGAAGACGAATTCACCGGCGTTGACGAGAGGGCTGCTTTCAGCGGTCACATCCCAAATGCCGTAAATCTTGAATGGCGGAAAGTACTTGAACCTGAGGGTATCCCCTATTTCCTGCCCGCATCCGCAATACAGCAAAAATATGATGAGCTCGGTATTACACGCGACAAAGAGGTGATTCCCCACTGCCACACCAATGTTCGCGGCTCACATGCCTATTTCACACTCAGGCTTATGGGATATGACTCCGTTCGGGCTTACGAGGGCTCGTGGTCGGAATACGGTAACCGTAACGATGCGGTTATTACGAAACCCTGACTTAATCCGCATATTGGATATAATCAAAATGCCGGAGGCAGTTGTTATTGACATATTACGGCTCAAATGCATCGCTTCTTAATTTTTGTTGTATCATTACCTTGTTCCGGTTTGAATACCATATATTCCATTTTTGCCCCTGATTTTGATACGGTTTCAACACCAGATACCAATAAAAATTCCATATAAATAATGCAGAGTGTCAGAGAAACGGTAAGTGAAGTAATATTTGCAATATTGCCGATAACAATCGCTGTCATCATCTTGCAGGTTACCGTAATATGGTTGCCTCTTGCCAGTTTTCTTCAGTTTTTGATCGGGGTAGTCTTTGTAACCCTGGGGTTAATCCTCTTCCTGCTTGGTGTACATATCGGCTTATTGCCGATCGGAGAAATGATTGGGTCGGCCACACCAAAATCCGGAAAGGTATGGTTTGTACTGCTCGTCGCTTTTCTGCTGGGTTTTGCGGTTACTGTGGCCGAGCCGGATGTGAGGGTGCTGGCCAATTATGTTGACACGGTTTCAGACGGTTCCATACCCAGATCGATTCTCGTCTATACCGTTGCCCTGGGGCTCGGTATATTTCTGGTGCTGGCCATGGTCAGAATTATTTACAGTGTTCCCATAACCTGGATGCTGGCAGGCGGCTACGGCCTTATTTTTCTTATGCTGGCTCTGCCGCAGACACCTGCAGAGTTTGTGCCCATTTCTTTCGATGCGGGCGGTGTTACCACAGGGCCTATGGCGGTACCTTTCATCCTGGCTTTTGGAATTGGTGTAGCATCGGTTTTGGGTGGAAAAACTGCCAGTAACGACGGTTTTGGGCTCGTTGCACTTGCTTCAATTGGACCAGTACTGGCTGTGATTATACTTGGGATTGTATTTGGATGAGTGAGATCAAAATTTTTTACGGCTTTTCGGAAGTACTGATAGAAGTCAGTTTCGCACTTGTGCCTCTTCTTATCTTTTTTGCTTTTTTCCAGATATTCATGCTGAAACTTCCCAAAAAGCAGGTTTCAGATGCCCTCATCGGCATTGTTCTTACTTTTTTTGGCCTGGCCTTCTTCCTTCAGGGCGTGCACATCGGCTTTCTGCCCGTTGGCCGGGAAATCGGGATCATAATTGGCGGCCTTTCCTACAGCTGGATCCTCATCCCAATAGGGTTCATCCTGGGTTTTGTTGCGACTTTCGCCGAACCGGCAGTACGGGTTTTGAATCATGAGGTCGACAAGGTATCATCCGGGTACATTCCCCGCAGCCTGATGCTGTATACATTATCGACAGGTGTAGCAGTATCAATAGCTCTTGCCATGGTTCGAATACTTTTTGCAATCCCGCTCTGGTATTTTATAATACCGGGGTATGGATTAGCACTCATTCTTATGTATTTCAATACCAATACGTTTACATCTATTGCATTTGATTCAGGAGGTGTTGCTACCGGACCAATGACCGTTACATTTATATTGGCAATTGCCCTCGGATTTTCTGAAAAGCTTGAAGGCAGTGATCCGCTGATTGATGGCTTTGGAATGATCAGCCTGGTTGCACTTGCTCCAATTTTATCGGTTTTGGTTTTGGGAATTCTTTACAGTATGAAGGAGAAACAGGATGGTTGATATACTCAAAAAAAAGCAAAAACTCGTTTTCGTAATTGTAAAGAAGGGGAAATCCAAGCGCATTCTTAAAGCCCTGAAAAAAGCAGGCGCAGAAGGTTCCACTGTAATACCCGGCAGAGGAATGAGTGTACACCAGGAGAAAAGTTTTCTGGGCATACCGATAGAGGATGAAAAGGAATGCATTATGTCAATTGTTCCGGAAGAGATCAAAGACATAGTGCTGTCGAAGGTCAGGGCTGCCGTCAGGCTCGACCGCCGTGGTAATGGCATCGCATTTGTTTTGAACCCCTCGATAGTTACCGGAGTCGCTCACTTACTAAACCGCAAAGAATAAATAACCCAGCATCATGGATAAGACTAAATATGATCTGATCATAACAATTGTTAATAAAGGAAATTGCGCCCGGGTTCTCGAAGCTTCAAAGCGTGCCGGTGCAGATGGAGGTACGATAGTATTTGGCAGGGGCTCTGGTATTCACGAACAGGCAAAACTCTTCTCTTTCACCATTGAGCCGGAAAAAGATATAATCCTCACCCTCATTGTAAAAGAGAAAACTGAAGATGTGCTGAATGCCATCGTTGAGGAAGCGCAGCTCAATGAACCAGGTAATGGTATAGCTTTTGTAATGGATGTGGAAGATGTTGCGGGAATTAACCATCCACCCGGAATATAGAATTACGATTGGTATATATGTGATTGGTAAATAAATGCACTGCCCTTGTTTTTTTTGGAATTTGTTTAATCTCATATGTATACCTCATTCTCATCATGAAAAGTTCTATCTCAGACAGCCGGTATTTATGTTCATTTAGTAGCCGCCCTATTCTTCTATTCGTGTTTTTCGTACACAAACCCGACAGTCTTATACAGTCCCGGAATATCTGATAATAGTGTCCATCCTCTTTTTGAGGATCATCCAATACGCCATAAATGCCCAAAGAACCCCAATTGAAACGAAAGGTGAAAATCATTTTTTACCTGCTCCGGCGGCGTATCGGCAATTGGAGCAAAACGTCTGCGGGCCGGGTAACCCTCACAACAATCCGCTATGCCATTATTCTGACGGTGATCGGTTATCTGATTTATCAGATAACCACAATCGGATGGCTTGAGCTTTGGAATGCCTTTCCGGTCGAGCCTCTTTTCTATCTTCTTTTCGCAGGCATATACGTAACCCTGCCCCTTATTGAAACAGCAATTTACCGGCACACCTGGAGGGTGCCATATTTAAAAATATTCCCGGCGGTTCAGCAGAAGCGGGTCTACAACTCCGAGGTTGCCGGTTACTCGGGCGAGGTTTTTCTCTTTATGTGGGCTCGAAAATCAACGGGGCTCCCTGAATCGGTAATATGGCGATCCATTAAGGATAATACCATCATTTCGTCAATGGCCACTACTTCCTTTGCCATTGTTCTGCTTGTCTATTTCCTGGTGGCAGGTGAGCTGAACCTGCTCGACAGTGATACCACAGGCTGGGCCATTGCGGGTGCTGCTGTAATCGCCGGTATCATACCCACACTCGTTATACTCAGAAAAAGGATTTTCCATCTGCCCGGTCGATCACTGGCCGTAATCGGGGGATTTCACCTGACCCGCCTTTTGGCTGTAAATACCATGCAGTTACTCCAGTGGATGGTGATACTGCCGGAGGTTTCGCTGTCTGTGTGGATAACCTATTTGTCGGTCAAAATTGTAATTAACTGGCTGCCTATGCTTCCGGCGAAGGATATGTTTTTCCTTGGGGCCAGTTTTGAGTTATCCAGGGCAATGGATGTATCGGCTGCCGGTGTTGCCGGAATGCTGCTTGTTGCTAGCGCACTTGGCAAAATCATTAACACCGCTACTTTTACCTGGTTCAGTATCTCAGGGAATAAACTGAAGCCGGAAAGAAAAAATCAGAAATAGACCCGGTACAAAATCCTGATATTTCTTCCGGGCTCAGGCATAATTGATTTCACCCGCGACAAGTGCATCCTGTAGTCTTCATCGGTCAGATTATCCACACCAAAAGTAAAGGTGTGCAGATATTTCCCGCTTGAAAACATATACCTCGCAAAAAGATCAAAAACCCTGTATCCGGCCGTCGGTTCTTCAAAATCGCCAAGTCTGTCCTGCCTCGAAGCTGTTCTCAGGGATGTTCCCAAAGACAAATTCCGGATGTTGTATTCCAGGTCGAATTTACCGGTAAGGGGTGGAATAAATGGTAACGGACGGTCTTCTTCTGTGAGGTCTCCCCTAACGTAACTGAGCGTACCCGAAGTAGAGAAATTCAGAAAAAGGTCTAAACCATAGCTCAGTTCCCAACCCCGCATCAATACATCATCTCCGCTGTACTGATATACGGGTAAAGGCCTGCGCTCACTCTCGGTGCCGGTATTTCTGGGATACAAATAGTTGCTTATAGAATTATTGAATACAGCCGCCTCAAGTTTGAAACCGCTGGTGTGCATTTTTGCAAATACTTCCAGTCCATACCCCTCTTCGGCATCAAGTTCCGGGTTACCGGTGTCGTAGCTGTAAGCAGGCAGATGCGGGCCTTCCGAATACAGCTCTTCAATACCTGGCAGCCTGAGTGTCTTCATGAAACTTGCACCGATATCGAGCCAGTCGGCCATTTCAAAGGTGAGCCTGCTACCTGCCGAATAACCTGTAAATCTTCTGCTTCTCATCAGGCCAATAATTCTGGATTCAACTTCCTCCTGTGGATTTACGGCACGGGTATCAATACGCGCTGAAACATCAATTGTTAGTCTGCCAGCAATGGCCTGCTGGTAGGCCATTAATGCCAGACCAAATTCCTGAACGGGTGGCGTAAATGTAAAACCACCGGCGGTATAATCCCTGAATTCACCAAATATTCCCAGTATTCCGCTTGTGAAAGGCCCCCAACTATTGTTACGGACAAACGAATTGAAATTCAATGTGTGCAATCTGTATTGAGCTCCTACTACGTCAAATGCCTCACGTTCAGGGCTCCATTCCAGTTCCCTGTGGAAATAATAATTATAATTGATACCTACATCGATCCTTTTCAGGAATTCCGTTTGGGGAAGATAATCAAGCTTGGCATGTAATTGCCTTCTTACGAGCTCAATCTCAATACCATTGGGATGCGAGCCTATGAAATCGCCTGGTATGCCATAGTTGCTTGAAAAAATATTGCCCGAAAATCCCAGAACCCCCCATGGATTTATATACCCGGCACCAACCGATCCACTCACCGTATTTATGGATGTGTTGTCGAGCGGACCAATTGCAGTTTGAATATCACTTGCAGTTCTCCCGCTCAAATCGGCTCTAAGCGTAAATTTGCCAGTGGTACCTTCAAGGTTAAACCCAGAGCTTGCACCGGTATTCACAGACTCAAGCTGAATGCTGCCACTTCCGTGAAGGTGCTCGGTCAGCACTGTCGGTATTTGCCCCCTTGATACATTAATTACACCACCGAGTGTATTTGATCCGTAAATCAGCGAGGCAGGCCCCCGGATTATTTCGATTCTTTCAGCATTCATGGGATCAATAGCCACGGCATGATCGGGAGCAGTAGATGACATGTCACCTGTGCGATTTCCATCCTCCAGTATAAGCAGCCGGTCTCCACCCAGACCTCTTAGTACAGGCCTCGCAGGAGCCGATCCCATTGACCGCTGAGCCATACCAGGCTCGTTCACAATCGTTTCTGCCAGTGTTCTGCCCAATTGCTGGCGAAGTTCTTTACCGGTGATAGTTCGCACAGGTCGTGTCAGTTCATCACGGTCAGCACGAATTTCCACTTCCCTGCCCCTGATCACGGAACGGCGCAGTTCAATGGTCACGTGTAATGTATCACGAGCCGTTACAGTAATTCGTTGCAAATAATTTTCATACCCCAGACGATAGGTTCTTAATGTATACCAGCCGGCGGGAATATTAATGAAATTGAAACTGCCGTCTTCATGAGCTACAGCAGACCGGTTTACTTCTTCAATCAACACACTCGTCCAGCCGATGGGATCGCCGGTTTCTGCATCTCTTATTATACCCGTAACAGCACCCCTGTTGTCCTGATCGGCATCAGCGGCATAGACTGTATGTGACAGGCTGATAAACAAGAAACAGGCGAAAAAACATATCGCCTGCTTCAAATTAAATATCATGGTAGATGTCACTTATTCGTTTTTCTACAGTGCCTGTAGGGCCAGAAATATCTCAAATGCTCAGAATACAACTGCTGATGCAAGACAGGTTCTTAACCACCTGAACTGTGAACCTGCACGGTAACCGACCTTGATTCAAAATCGGCATGATTGCCATGCATTACAGAGATCTGTATTGCTTCCGTTCCGACCTGTTTTCCCTCAACCGTAAATCCCCATCTTGCCTGAGAAGGATTATGATGAACAGTCATCACTGAGGTATTAACCGGATTAACATTCAATGAAAAATCACTTTCAGTTATGGTTAGTGAGTGGCCATCAGGATCAAAGAAAACAACGGTTAGCAAAGGGGTTGATTCACCGGATTGAACGTCTATTCTGCCGGTAACTTCTATTTGCCCTGTCTGCGGGTTGCGCGCCTGTGTTACAATTACCTGGTCATTCTGCCGGATTTCAAAACCGACAATATCCAGATGATCATGGTCATGGGTATCATTACAAGCTGTTAAAAATGAAAGTGATACGATAAGAATGCTTGCTATAAATACGTATTTGTACATGCTCTCCTCAGTAAATTCATGTTTTATTTGGTTAGTCACTATGCAAGATAGTTGCATTCCGACTAAAATGCAACATAGTTGCATTTTTTAACACTTGCTATAGCCACACACAAATCACCATAAACATGCATTTCGGGTCGTTTATTCCAATTATTTGCAGCCAAACGCTACCGCATTTCTATTCAGTCGTTTCAAATTCCTCAATAGGCGGACAGCTGCAAACCAAATTTCTATCACCATAGGCACTGTCAACACGGCTCACCGGTACCCAGAATTTTGACTCTCTGACCCACTCAAGCGGCCAGGCAGCTTTTTCACGGCTATAAGAATGAGGCCAGTTGTCTGCAGTAATCGTGGCGGCAGTATGCGGCGCATTTTTCAGTACATTATCTGTCATATCGGCACGCCCGTCGATTATCTCATCAATTTCATGGCGGATTGAAATCATGGCATCACAAAATCTGTCAAGTTCGGTCATGGTTTCACTCTCGGTAGGTTCAATCATCATGGTACCTGGTACAGGGAACGATACTGTAGGTGCGTGGTAACCGTAGTCCATCAGTCGTTTGGCCACATCCTCAACTTCTATACCGTGCATTTTGAATTCGCGAAGATCTACAATGAACTCATGCGCTGTTCTGCCCGATTTGCCTGTATACAGAATTTTATAATGGTTTTCCAGCCTTGTCTTGATGTAATTGGCGTTGAGTATTGAAAACTTCGTGGCCTCGGTGAGCCCGCTGCCTCCCATCATCAACATATAGGCATAGGAAATTGTGAGAATGCTGGCACTTCCGTAAGGTGCTGCAGCAACAGCAGGTATGCCATTTTCACCACCGGTTTTTACAACGGGGTGAGAAGGCAGAAACGGAGCAAGCCGGTTATTCACGGCTATCGGGCCCATACCAGGCCCGCCCCCACCGTGCGGAATGCAAAAGGTTTTGTGCAAGTTCAGGTGGCATACATCAGCTCCGATGCGGGCCGGCGAAGTCAGGCCAACCTGAGCGTTCATGTTTGCCCCGTCCATATAGACAAGCCCACCGTTATCATGAATAAGGGCGCATATTTCACGGATGTCTTCTTCAAATACACCGTGGGTGGACGGATAGGTGACCATGAGTGCGGCCAGATTATCCCGGTGTTTTTCAACCTTGTCTTTGAGGTCCTGCAGATCAATGTTGCCTTTTTCATCACAGCGGGTAATCACTACCTTCATTCCCGCCATTACAGCACTGGCAGGATTGGTACCATGAGCTGACGACGGGATTATTGCCACATTTCGGTGCTGATCGCCCCTGTTGTGGTGATATGCACGTATGGTAAGCAGCCCGGTTAGTTCACCCTGTGCCCCTGAATTCGGTTGCAGGGATACGGCCTGAAATCCTGTAATCTCACACAACCATCGAGAAATTTCCCTGTTCATCTCATTATAACCCTCCGACTGCCAATCCGGCGAAAACGGATGCATCTGACCGAATTCCGGCCAGCTCAGCGGGATCATTTCTGTTGTAGCATTCAGTTTCATGGTGCATGACCCAAGTGAGATCATGGAATGAACCAGCGACAGGTCTTTGTTCTCAAGCCTTTTGATGTATCGCAGCATTTCATGCTCAGACTGGAATGAATTGAATACAGGATGCTCAAGAAATGGGGTCTTTCTTCTGAGAGCCTCAGGAATGGAAGCCTCAACTGCCATGCCTTCACCGTCAACATCAAAATCTACAACCAGGTCACGCACCTCGGCGAATACTTCGAGAACCCGGGCAACATCATCAAGCTCTTTGCCCTGATCCAGCGCAAGCCCGATAGAATTATCATCGAAATACCTGAAATTCAGTTCATTCTGTATGGCTAAGTGTTGAATTCTGTGACGTTCTTCAGGTGTCGGTATCGGGATTTTCAGAGTGTCGAAATAGGAACTGGTTTCAGTTTTATATCCCAGCGATGCCAGGCCTTTCTCAAGTAATCTGGCCATGCCGTGAACCCGGTTGCCAATCCGTAGCAGTCCTGCCGGTCCATGATATACCGCATAAAATCCGGCCATTACTGCCAAAAGAACCTGGGCCGTGCAAATATTGCTTGTTGCTTTTTCACGCCGGATGTGCTGTTCACGTGTCTGTAGCGCCATGCGGTATGCTTTTTTACCTTTAGCATCGATCGACACGCCGATAATGCGGCCTGGTATCTGTCGTTTGTACTCTTCCCTGGTGGCAAAAAATGCTGCATGCGGTCCGCCAAACCCCATGGGTACACCAAATCGCTGGGCCGAACCAACTACCACATCCGCACCCATCTCACCCGGCGACTTGAGCAGGGTAAGGCTGAGTAAATCGGCCGCAACCGCAACAAGAACGTCGTTTTCATGGCATGTGGTAATAAAACTGCTGTGATCCTCAACTCTGCCATATGTGTCGGGATATTGAAGTAGAACTCCGAATACAGACGGATCAGTCACGTCTGCAGTGCGATGATCTGTTACCAGAAGTTTGATGTCGAGTGGTTCAGCACGTGAGCGCAACACGTCAATCGTCTGTGGATGACACGCATCCGAAACCACAAATGTATCGGCATGTTTTTTTGATGCTGGTTTTACGGCATAAATAAGGCTCAGGGCTTCAGCAGCAGCCGTTGCCTCATCCAGCAAAGATGCATTGGCAAGCTCCATGCCCGTCAGGTCCATTACAGCAGTCTGAAAGTTTATCAGCGCCTCAAGCCTCCCCTGTGCAATCTCTGCCTGGTAGGGTGTGTATGCCGTATACCATCCCGGATTTTCAAGCACATTACGCTGTATCACTGCCGGCGTTATGGTATCGTAGTATCCCTGCCCGATAAAAGAGGTAAAAATTCTGTTATGGGATGCAAGCCGGCGGAATTGTTTAATAAACTTGTGTTCGGATATACCTTCAGGCAGTTGAAGCGGCATTTCCAGTCTGATTCCCCGGGGTATGGTTTCATCCATAAGGGAATCGACAGAAGAAGCACCGATCGTTTTAAGCATTATTGGTACTTCTTTTTGAGAAGGGCCAATATGGCGGTTTAAAAAATGTTCGCGCCTCGACAGATCAATACTCATAAAATGGCAGGTGTAAGTTTGGTGATTTACTAAATAAATAGATTTTTTGATGTATTAGTAACACCGTAAAAGTACGGAAAATTCGATTTATATATTCATGAACGGGTGAAACTGAATGTCATAAAAAAGCCCCGCTGACAAATGGCAGCGGGGCTTTAATTATTTATTCAGTTGGACTAACAGAACGGTCAGTCTTTTTTCTTTTCGTCGTCTACAACTTCAAAATCAGCGTCAACGGCATCATTATCGGCCTTGGCCCCAGATGATGCATCACCTTCGCCTTCACCGGCTCCGGCATCAGCAGAAGCCTGCTCCTGGGCAGCCTGGTACATTTCAGCTGAAGCTGCAGAAAACGCTTTGTTCAGTTCATCCATGGCCGCCTCAAGTTCGTCAAGCTTCTCTTCTTTGTGGAGTGTCTCGAGTTTTGCCAGGGCTTCATCGATAGTTTTCCGGTTGCCTTCAGAAATCTTGTCACCAAATTCATCAAGCTGCTTTTTGGTTGAGAAGATGAGGTTATCGGCCCGGTTCATCAGTTCAATGCGCTCACGGATTTTTTTGTCTTCGTCGGCGTGTTCTTTAGCCGCATTCTTCATGCGTTCGATCTCCTGATCACTTAACCCTGAGCTCGACTCAATGCGTATTTTCTGCTCTTTGTTCGTTGCCTTGTCTTTGGCACTTACGTTGAGCACACCATTGGCATCAAGGTCGAAGGTAACTTCAACTTGCGGAATACCCCGTGGTGCAGGTGGTATTCCGTCGAGGTGGAATCGGCCAAGGGTCCGGTTGTCGACCGCTTTAACACGCTCACCCTGCAGTACATGAATCTCAACGCTGGTTTGGCTGTCGGCCGCGGTAGAGAACACTTCGGTTTTGCTGGTCGGGATGGTTGTATTGGCATCGATCAGCTTGGTCATTACACCACCCAGTGTTTCAATACCCAATGAAAGCGGGGTTACATCAAGCAGAATCACGTCTTTAACATCGCCTGAAAGTACTCCACCCTGAATGGCGGCACCAACTGCCACTACCTCATCGGGATTTACACCTTTGCTCGGCTCTTTGCCGAAGAATGCTTTTACTGCTTCCTGAATCCTGGGGATACGGGTTGATCCTCCAACCAGAATAATCTGATCGATTTCGTCTTTACTGATTTTGGCATCTTTAATGGCTTTCTCGCACGGCCCGAGTGTTCGTTTCACCAGATCTTCTACAAGTTGCTCAAATTTAGACCGGGTGATATCAATGCTCAGGTGTTTGGGACCAGTTTGATCTGCAGTAATGAACGGCAGGTTAACATTGGTCTTTTGCGAGCTGGAAAGTTCAATTTTTGCCTTTTCAGCAGCATCTTTAAGCCGCTGCATAGCCATAGGATCTTTCCTGAGATCAATGCTCTCCTGTTTTTTGAATTCGTCTGCAAGGAAGTCAATAAGTCTGGAATCAAAATCATCGCCACCCAGGTGGGTATCGCCGTGTGTGGATTTTACCTCAAACACACCATCTCCCAACTCCAGAATGGAGATATCGAATGTACCTCCGCCAAGGTCATATACGGCTACAACTTCGTTTTTGTCTTTTTTATCAAGGCCGTATGCAAGGGCGGCTGCCGTCGGTTCATTGATAATCCTTTTGACTTCCAGCCCGGCGATAGCACCGGCTTCCTGTGTTGCTTTACGCTGTGCATCATTAAAGTAAGCCGGCACAGTAATAACAGCAGCTGTTACTTTCTCACCCAGATACTCTTCGGCGGTCTGCTTCATTTTCTGTAGCACCATAGCTGAAATTTCCTGAGGGGCATAGCTGCGGTCTTCAACTTTGGCACGTGCTGTACCGTCATCCGCTTTCACAATGTCGAAAGCGATGTTCTCAAGCTCGGTTGTAACCTCATCGTAACGCCGGCCCATGAACCGCTTGATCGATGAGATTGTATTTTTGGGGTTAGTGATGGCCTGACGTTTGGCAGGTGCGCCAACCAGCCTTTCACCGTCTTTGCTGAATGCTACAACGGATGGGGTCGTACGCCCGCCTTCAGAATTCGGAATTACAACCGGCTCGTTGCCTTCCATTACGGAAACACATGAGTTCGTTGTTCCGAGGTCAATTCCAATGATTTTTCCCATAGTTATTCTACTCTATTCTTTCTGTTTAATCGATTTTTATTGAAGCTGAATCTGTATCTGTTTCGGCACGTTTCATCGTAACCGTCAGCACACCATTCGAAAACTTTGCCTTTATTTCTTCGGAGGAAGCATCTTCGGGCAACGGGAACGATCTTGTAAACGCTCCTGATGACCGCTCTTTTCTGATGAACAATTCATCGTTGCCAATTTTTATCTCGCGTTCTCCATTAACGGTTAGAACGCGGTCCTGCACTTTCAGCCCGATATCACTTTTACTTAAACCGGGCAGATCGATATGCAGTTTATAATCGTCTTTACCTTCTACAAGATCGGCATGGGGCCTGTAGCCTCCAGTTGATTTTGCTTCAGGTACAATTTTTCCGATAAATGTATTCAGATCCTCACCCAGCTGGTTGAGGCGGTCTTCGAGTTTATTGAATGGTGTTTCTGGCATAGTATTTCCTTTTTTACTTATTACAGTTCAATAACAATGCCAAAGCACGTCAATTCTATTCAATCATGACGTATTGACACCCGGCAGTTACGTTGCTGAACAATTTGTCAGGAATACCCCCTCAATATTCAGGCCATTAAACCCTGCCTGCCAGATTATCAAAATGTTCCCAGAATTCAGCATAAGAAACATTAACAGCTTCGGCATGCTCAATGCTGGATGAACCATGGCCCATGCCGGCAAGAATAGCCGAAGCCATGGCTATTCTGTGATCGTGGTAGCTGTTATAATTCGAAGGTTGGGGGATGAGGCCGGGATTGCCATGGATTTCCAGCCCGTCTTCGAATTCAATTACCTCTGCTCCTGCCGATTTGAGCATACTCGCAACAGCATTAATACGATCGCACTCTTTGTGCCTGAGTTCAGCAGCTCCTCTGAACGTAGATATACCGTCTGCAAATGCCATGGCCACAGCGAGCACCGGCAATTCATCGATACAGTTTGGGATTTCCTCCGGTAGAATCCGGGTTGGATTCAATTTTGATGAAATTACCCGCAGATCTCCAATTGGCTCAGCACCGGTTCTTGATTCATTCCCGATTGTGATATCCGCTCCCATCCTTTTCAGAATTTCAAGGGCACCAGACCGGGTTGGGTTCAACCCTGTTTCTTTCACAACAATTTCGGAGTCCGGATAGATTACACCGGCAACAAGCCAGAATGCCGCCGAAGAAAAATCTCCGGGAATCGTTATATCAAGAACCGGAATGGGGTGGTTTCGTGATGAATGTATCTTCAGGCCGTCTGCACCAGCTTCTGTTTTCAGATTCAGCATTTTTTCGGTGTGGTTCCGGCTTGGAACCGGCTCAATAACAGTGGTTCCATTGGTAAACAATCCGGCCAGCAGCATACATGATTTAAGCTGGGCACTGGCCACAGGGAGTTTAAAATCTATACCGGTCAATGGCTTTCCGGGCATGAATTGCAATGGGGCAAAATCACCCTCAGCAGCTCTGATCTCTGCTCCCATTTTCCGAAGCGGATCAATAATCCGTTTCATGGTTCTTTTACTGAGCGATGCGTCTCCGGTAAGTATCGCGCCGGTACCACTGCCGGCAATAATACCTGCAAGCAGCCGCATGGTTGTGCCTGAATTTCCGCAATCTATTGTCCCGGCATCTTTTGGCAGACCTGTCTTGCCAGTACCGGTAATTGTTAAACTTCCATCCCGCTCTTCAATTTTTGCCCCCAGCATTTTAATGCATGCAAGTGCCGTCTGCGGATCGGCAGCGACCGGATAGTTGCATATAACCGTTTCCTTATCGCTTAGCAGTGAAAACAGGGCTGCGCGCTGAGCTATCGATTTGTCGGGTGGAGCCTTTACCGATCCAGCCAGGCTTTGAACCGGTTCTATTACCCTGATCATTAACGTCCTCTGAGCATTTGCGCTGCCTCGCGGGCTTCAGCCGTACCGGGATAGGATTCCTGTACATTGCGCAGAATATTTTCTGCCTCTGTACTGTTACCGATGGCCCGGTGGGATTCTGCACTTCGCAACAGGGCCCTTGCTACCCAGGTCTCATAGATACCGAACAGTACCCTCACGTTGGCATAGGCCTGAATGGCATCATCGTAGTAACGCTGGCTCTGATAGATTCTGCCCAGCATATACTGAGCTTCAGCGCCGGGTTCCATTGTGCTTTTATCAGCCAGCTCCGAGAATATCCTTCTGGCTTCATCGAAGTTATTTCTGTAAAATGCTACTTTACCAAGACCGATTTTTGCGGTTTCGCTGTTCGGGGTCAATTCATTGGCCCGTTCAAAAAATTGCTGGGCACGGTTATAATCACGCTTGCCAAGATGACCATTGCCCAGTCCGATGTTGGCTTCAAACCGCATCAGCGTTGATGTATCAATGAGGCGCTGGTAACTTGCAATCGCCTCATCATACCTGCCCTGATCATTATAAATGCGTCCCAAACTGGTCAGGGCCGGTTCATAGCGTTCCGAACGGCGGTGGTTTTCAACAATATTCCGGTAGGATTCAATAGCACCGTCCAGATTGTTGGTCTGTTCATAGGCATCCGCAAGATTGAAAAGGGCTTCGGGAATCATCGCCTCATCGTTTGTTACCCTAAGGTACTGCCGGAACGATGCAATAGCACCGGTGAAATCGCCTGCCTGCAGCTGGTTATCGGCCTGCCTGAACCGGAGGCGGTCGGCTGTTCTGGATTGCGGGTTACTGGACAGAAATTCTTCCAGGATCTGATTGCTGGAGTCGTCAACACCCATTGCCGATTGAGCAAACTGAATTCCGTTCACCGCTTCTATAATTAGATCGCTGCGCGGATAATTCTGAAGAACTTTACGGTAGGCTTCAATGGCTTCTTCGTTCCGGTTGGCATTGTAATAGGCATCACCGATATTGTACTGTGCCCGTGCAGCCCAGGCAGAGTTAGGTGATCGGCTGATCAGCCGGGTGAACTCTTCCACCGCCTGGTCATAATTTCCTGTGAGAAAGTAGATGTACCCGATATTGTATTCGGCCTGCTCACGCAGCGTACTGTAAGGATATATCCGTATGAGGCGCCGGAATGTGCTAACCGCTTCATACGATTGCTCCATCCTGTAGTAGCTGTTTGCAATCTGATACATCGCATAATCACCACCTGGTTCGGCGCCTACTGCCTGATTATAAAAGGTTAAGGCATCACGGTAATTTCTCAGTGCGAAATGAGCATCACCCAGCCTTAGCCTGGTATCCGTATCATAGGGGAAAAGCTGAATCGGGGGCGCTTTATATTCACTCAGGAAACGCTGCAGCGGCGCAATGGCTCTGTCAAACTGGCCAAGTTTGAAGTAACTCCACCCGATGGAATAGTGTGCTGCACCGGCAAATTCATGGTTTGGGAATTCGCGTACAAACCGGTCAAACTGGGCAAGTGCCGTACCATAATCTCCCATACTATAGTAGCTGTCGGCACTCCAGAACAGTGCTTCCCCGCTCAGTTTCGCCGCCGGATCTTCCCTGTAGAGCTGCTCGAAACCGGGTTGTGCCTGAGCGAACGCGTTGTTCTGATACAATACCCATGCCCGCTGAAACCTGGCCTGTCTTTTAATATCGTCGCCGATTTCAACTGCCGTTTCTGCCGCCTCGAATGCTGCAATGGCACTTGTGTACTCGTTATTGGCGAAATAGGCTTCACCCAGCAAACTGTAAACGTCACCGGGATTGTTTAATTCCGGCACATTCCTGATCATGCTCAGCAGAATTTCAATGGCTTCACCGTAAAAGCCAACTTCAAAAGCAATAACGGCCCACTCAAAATAGGCCTCTTCAATCCATTCTCCAGTCCTGAACCGGTTTCCAAACCGCTCAAAGGACCTGTAGGCATTCTCCAGCCGCCCTGCCAGCTTCTCATTTACAGCCTGGTAGTAGAGTGCTTTTCTGGCCAGTTCGTCATCTCCGATTGCCGCACGCCCGAATGATTCAGCCGCCCAGTGATAGACTTCCTGACGATGAAAAACCCAACCCATACCATAATGGGCAAATCTGACATCCTCTGTATCTTCTTTCAGGTTAATGTACCGCCGGTACCAGGTTGTGGCCTGATCATAATTGCCAAGATAGTTGTTGCTTTCGGCCAGCATAAAAACAGCTCTGGCCTCCCCTTCCTTGTCGAGTGTTGCCAGAACACCGCGCAGGGCGTCAATGGCCTCAGCATACATTCCCTGTTGGAAATACGATTCGCCCAGGGCCGTTCCTACCCGTCCCGCTTCGGGGCTAAGCGGGTATAATTGCCTCAGACGGGCAAAGGCGTTGGCCGATTCATCAAATTTCTGATTGTTCAGATAAAGACGCCCGAGTGAAAAAAGGGCCTGAGGCGCCAGTTTTGACCGGGGATAGCGGTCTGCTATTGCATAGTAGTTGGCAGCAGCATTGTCATAATCATGCAGGGCCCCGTAACTCTCGCCCAGGTGGTAATGAATTCGTGCAGCTTCCTCACCAGGTGGATTTAATCTAACAGCCCTCTCATAATACATGGCTGCTTCTGAGTAAGAACCGTCCCGTTTCTTCAGATTCGCAATCTCTGTGAGCAGGGCCCGGGCATTTTGCGAATGGGTGTATTCCTGCAGAAACTGTTCATAGTAAGAAGCCGCATTGTCCGGATTCAGGGCCGCTTGTGCCTGTACCTTGTAAAACAGTGCATTTTCTCTCTGCGGCGGTGTATGTGCTGATCTGAGATAAAGCCCCAGCGTTCTTTCAGCTTCGGTAAAAAGGCCTTCTTCATACAGCCTGACGCCTTCTAAAAAAAGGTGGGCAGAAGGATCAGTATTTTGACGCGCAGACAGTGGATTTGCAAGCACTGCTATCAGAAGAAAAACGGGGATCAGTTTCTTATTCAAGGCGGGGCGGGAATTAGGTTGTTCGTATAACAGTCTTCAAATCATCAAGGTGCAAATATAACAATCAACGCAGTAAAAAGTGTTCTTAATACGTCCTGATTCTTAATGCGGCAGGAAGAATTTTATTGTTCGAACTAATCAGATATTGAGAAACCTGATAAATTCATCGGCCCGGTCGAGAAACTCAACATCGCTTGTTTCCGATTTGGTTTCAAGTGTAATAATATAACCGTAACGGCGCAGTGCGGCATTCACCTTCGTAAGATCGTCGAGATTCAATTTGAGCGAAATTCTAAACCTGTCGTTTTGTTCATCTGGATGTTCAACGGTTAGCCCGAGGATTTTTGCACCTTCCAGTTCAATGATCCTGACAATATCCGTAAGTACAAAGTCTTTATCATTGAGTTCAATGGTAATCACTGAACCCAATTCAGCCAGGTTTAAAATACCCGCCAACGCTTCCAGCACATCCCTGCGACTCACAATTCCCAAATAATTACCACTCTGATCAAGAACCGACACAACCTGGCGGTTGAATTTTGAAAGAATACGGGCCGCCTCAAAAATATGCTGATCTGCCGATACCTTGGCTACAAGCTCACTACGGTGCATCATAACACTGGAATCTTTACGCCTTACAAGCTCTAGATCCTGCATCAGTACTTCACCGATAAGCTTCTTGGTGGTAAAATCGATGAGAGGCAGATTGTTCACCTTGTTATCCAGCATGGATTGCATAGAAGATGAAACCGTATCCATCGTACGAAGGGGTATCAGCTTGTCGTTTATGAGTTCTGAAATCCTCATTGCATCAGTTGTCAGGTGTTTTCTATCGAGTGTATACTCTTATTAACATCAAACGTTTCAAAATCGGTCGCTTTTAAGAGATGTTTCAGACGCTCGTAATGGATGTTGTTCATCACGAACGTGATATCAAGCCACTCCTCATGGTACTTTTTTTCTTTGATCTCTGCAAATTCATGTATAAATGATACGCATTTATAATTTTTGGGATGTATTCTGAGGTTGGTTTCCACAAAACGCTCACCAATCATTACTTTTAAACTGTCTTCAAGTTTTTCAAATCCGATACCCCGTGTTGCTGAGATGTAGACAGCATTTTCATGCGTTCTTTTAAGGTCAGCAAGAACTTCAGCATCTACCATATCCACCTTGTTAAAGGCCATCAGAACCGGTTTCTGGTCAGCATCTATACCTTTAAGTGTATCGTTCACTATGGCGATATAGTCTTTTGAAAACGGTGAGGATGCATCAATTACGTGGATCAGTATATCGGCTTCACGGATTTCATCAAGTGTGGATTTAAAGCTTTCAATCAAATGGTGAGGCAGTTTTCTTATAAAACCAACCGTATCGGATATCAATACGGGATGGTTCCCAAAACGGTGTTTGCGAACGGTCGAGTCGAGCGTTGCAAAAAGCCGGTTCTCAGCCAGTACATTCGTAGATGTAAGGGCATTCATCAGAGATGATTTCCCGACATTTGTATAACCAACCAGTGCAATGCGCGTGGTATCTTCCCTGCGTTTGCGCTGAGTTGTTCTCTGCTGATCGAGCTTCTCGAGTTTTTCCTTCAGTGTGGATATCCGTTTGCCAATAAGCCGGCGGTCTGTTTCTATCTGCGTTTCACCGGGACCTTTGGTACCAATTCCACCCTTCTGCCTGGAAAGGTGAGTCCAGTACCGGGTAAGCCGTGGCAGCAGGTACTGAAGCTGGGCAAGTTCAACCTGCGTTTTGGATGCAGCCGACTGTGCCCTTGATGCAAAAATATCGAGGATCAACCCGCTCCTGTCTATGATCTTTGTATCGGCGGTGCGTTCAATGTTTCTGATTTGGGTCGGGCTAAGGTCATCATCAAAGATGACAGCATCAGCATTCATCGATTTCACAAAACCGCTCAATTCCGTCAGTTTGCCTTTTCCGACATAGGTGCGGGTATCGGGTTTATCCCGGTTTTGAAGAATTTTATGAATCGTTACGCCGCCGGCCGTATCCGCCAGCATTTCAAGCTCGTTGATGTGTTCATCTGCCTCCCGCCTGGCAAGCTCTGATCCGTAGATGCCGACAAGGATTACGCGTTCTTTCTCTTTAAATGTACTGTTTTGCAACTATTTTTCAGATGAGGTATGAGTAACGTTGATCTATATGTAAACCGTTTAGTTGATCTGTTTGAAACCCGGTACTGGTACCTGGCTTTTACTGAACCGCCGGCCGAGTTTGTGATCCATGATCTTCCTGAAGGAATCAAGATGCACATTTGGAACACTTAATTCAACCCTGATGCAATGTCTTGAATCGCCCGGCCCGTTGTAAGGCAGGTAGAAAAAGGCAAAGTTGATACCCGAATCATGTTCTATTTCAACCAGATCGTGTACATTTGACCAGGGTATCGTCTGGGATGGGTCATTTATATTTTTCACAATCCCGTGATCGGTGATGTATCTCCTTGACATGAAATAACTTGACATGAGCCAGTTAAAACTCATCAGCACATAAAAGGTCAGAACCACGGTATAACCGGATAATCCCATTATTGTAACGCCGGCCAGCATGCCGAGTGTAAAAAGCATAAAAACCGAGGCGAACAGCGGAAAACCAAATAACTTGCCGGAATCCCAGCTCAACAGAATATTTCTGAGCCGGTAGGCATTTGTAAGCGTTACAAACATAAGAATGCACGATGCAATCGTGAAAAATGCAAGAAGTATATTAAATATGGTGCTCAGGTCGCTCATCCGTGCATACAGAATTTATTTTTTCTCGGTTTTATACATTTTAGTAATCATACTTTCGGCAATCAAACATAACAGTGCGGCAATAATGAACCAAATCCAGACTTCTGAACCGAATCCGGCTGCCTGAATGGTTGCCAGTAACTCTTCGGCCGACAATCTGCCTGCCATGATAACGTTCTGCACATCCACATATTCTTTGATTGCATTCTCAAAATCTACAGTTGAAAACGTTGAGAAGTCGGATTCTGTTATATCCTGATTTACTGCCATAAGCCTTTCCACTTCCCCGTCGGTAATTCGGTAAAAGCCAGGTTCCCATTCAATTGCTGCATACTGCAGTCGGATACCCTGTGGGGTTCTGATTGCTTCGGGCCTGAAAACCTGGTCGCCGGCTGTAATCTGAACATCCATATTGTTCAGTGGAAGTATGGCATCGAAACTCCTTCCCAGTATATGCTTGAGCATACCGCCCTGTTCAGAAGCGGCAGCATAGAGAACAGACCTGTAGAACAACGGGGCATAGAGCGGATTAATACTGAAATTGGACCAGCCCGGATCAGCACTCAGGGCAAACAACAGAAGCCTGCCACCACCATATCGTGATTCAATCAGCAATGGATCATTGAGCGTAGATCTGAGAAGCACCTGGCTTCCCCCACCGCCGGGAGTCTCGATCTGCTGATAATAGTAGAGCAGTGGCAGATCAATTGTGATGGCTTCATCTTCCTTTTTATCAAAAATTTCATCCAGAACAGGATGGCCTTCAACCAGACGATCAAGTCTTGCAACTTCATCGAACCGCCCATAATCGCCCCGCAGACCGGTAATTCTGCCGGCATTGAAGGAGTTCAGAAACCTGTTGTAGGATGTGGTCGATGTGCGTGTTCCAGGCAATACAATCAGCCCTTTACCATTCTGAACATACCGTTGCAATGTGCCGTGCAGATACTCAGGTATCTCGGTAAGTCCTTCCAGTATGATGGCGTCGTAAGAATCAATTTCAGTGGATGCGAATGCTTCAAGATTAATCCTGGAAGCAACAACATGGGCTCCGGTCTGTTCTGCCGCATCAAGCACGGGTTTAATGTATGACGATGAACTGCCCGATTGTTCTTCGGTCACAAGAAGTACCTTCCTTCGTTCCGGAACACGCACTGAGAAGTAGCGCGTATTATCAAAACTTACCGGGTCTCCTTCTAACAGTACTTTGCCGCGAAAATCACCTGTTTTGCCCGGAATACTTTCAAAATAATATGTTTGCGACTGATTGGGCCCGAGATTGATTTCATACTGCCCGGCCTGCCGCCCTTCTGCTTCAAGTGTTACATACTGATTGATGGCCGGGACCGTACCAAAATTGGTTATCTCCACGCTCACGCCCACGGGCTTATCATAGCTGATAATCTGAGCCGGAATATCAACAGCCGATATGGCAACATTAGCAGTGGGTTCCTCCCCGATAATTACAGGCAGAACCGGTACCCTGTTCCTGAGGCTTTCTGAGGGCCATTCCAATCCTTCCAGGCCAGATACCTGCGTCTTTCTTGCGTCTGTTATCCAGTAAAGAGCCGTTCTGTATTCAATATCATCACCCAGCCTTATTATCAGTTCCCGGAATCTGTTCCTGATCAGCCCACCCTTATTTTCGACTTCAATATCGTCAATAGCCATTAGTGCCTGGGCAGGTGATAACCGTTCATTGAATCTGTTCTCGCCATGGGTGCTGTAGATCAGAAACCGGTCGGAATTCCTGGCCTGATTCACTAATATTCTGGCTACATCCTTTGCCTGTTCAATATACGGCCCTTTACCGTCTATCTGGCCCATTGATGGACCGTTGTCGATTACGATACCGAACAGAACCGGAGATCCGGTTGTTGAAAAACCGGAGAATTTTGGTGCAATAAAGGGCCTTGCCAGGGCCAGCGCCAAAAAAGCAATAGCAAGCACCCTCAGAAGCAGTAATAGCAATTTTTTCAATTTCAAATTTCTGATAGTGCTTTTTTGCAGTTCCTTGAAAAAAAACACAGTCGAATAGGCCAGTTTCTGAGGCCTTCTGAGATTGATAAGATGAATAACGATCGGGATCGATACTGCAATAAGAGAAATAAATAAAAATGGATTTAAAAAACTCATCTGGTTTTGAATATCTTAGGAGCCCGATCACGTGAATACTCCGGCGAGCAGTTTAGCGTTTTTCTATGATTAATGGAATTCAATACGGGATTATATAAAAAGCTGCCTGAATGATGGCACAAGATAACGTCTATGCATAACAGATTTACCCCGGTAATCATTGCCCTTTTATTTCTAACTGTTGCCTGTTCAAAAGTACCTCAGAAAGACTGGCCTCATGCAGTACCTGCTGATACGCCGGCATTAATACTTGCAGAACCCGGCACGAGCCTTGCAGTGCTGCTGCAGAAACAGTATATGAACTTATTCGATGAAATGAGTTCTGCCTCAATTCTGTTGTTCAGCGGGCTTGATCAGAACTTTCTTGCCCGTACGGAAGTGAAGGCCGTTTTACTTTATCCTAATAAAAACAGTGACTGGCAGCCTGTTTTTATCGGTACATCAACCAGCGACCTTCTCCGGAAAACCGCAATGTTGTATCAACGCCCCTTTACCGAAAATCAATACAGATTTGAGGGTGTTACCGTATACCGGCTATTTGTGGATAACCGTGTTTTTTTTGGGGCCCAGCTGCGTAACTGGATTGTAATATCGGAAAGCAGTTATGGTGTTGAGGAATCCATCCGCAGTTATACGGGTTTGAAAGAGCCGATGAATATTTCGGGCACCATGCACACTCGTGGCGAAATCATCCTGAATACTCCCCATTTTGATCGCCTGATCAGCCAGATTGCTGCCGTTCGATACAAACCTGCAATTGAAGATATTTTCAAGGGTACCGGGATTGGTCGCTTGCAGATTGGTACATTTACAACCGCGCGGCAGGCCGACCGGGAGAATATCCGCATAAACGGTCATATACCGCTCGCCGATGGCAACCGGTCCAATATGGTTTCAGCAATCAGCAACGAAAATATCCCGTTAACTCTCGACAGGTACATCCCATCTGATGCAGCTGCTTTTGCTATTTTTAACGCACCAGCGTCGGGAAGGCTGCAACCAGGTTTTGAACCGGAAACCCGTCTCGATTCGTTGTTATCACGCGATCCCGGCCTGTTTGCATCTTTGGCTACCACTATTTCCACCGAATTCGCATTTACTGCCTTCTACACTGCCGGTTTTATTTCCGAAACGGAAAATGCGTACCTGCGGAGGATGTCAAATTCTCCAGAGTTTTTCAGGTTGATTAACCGGCTTGCCAATGATGGCTACATCATCAGAAATAATAATGCCTTCTATGTACGCAGCAAAATGCTCGCCGTACTTCTTGGTTCCCCCTTTTGCCATTACGAAGAATTCTACCTGCTCGATGCGGGCGAGGCAGCGATTCTTTCGCCGAGACTTGGCCTCGCACAACGCCTTCGGGGTGACTTCACCCGACGCAGGGTAATGCATTTTGATGAAAGGTACTCTGGCATGCGGCGAAATCTGCCAGACGAAATGAGTGGCTTCATCTATATGAACAGCAGTAACTTCATGAGTTATGTTGCACCCATGCTTGCTCAGAACAATTTTCTGGGTGCGTTAACATCTCAGTTTGACATTGCTACAGTTTCACTGCAATTGAACAGCTCGCGCAACGGTATCGAATTCGATCTTCGCACCCATCAGCTGGAGCGGTCTGAAGAACCCTATCAGGATTTATGGGTCTACCCGCTGGAAGAAGCTGATCTTACAGGCAAACCTCTTCAGGCAGACATCTCGGGCAACAATCGCGATGAAGTTCTGTTCGCCACCAGCAACGGCGATGTTCTGGCCCTTGCCACCGACGGTTCGATTCTTTTCCAGGCCAGAACAGGTGCCGACATCCCGATCGGTTCACCGATTGTGTACGATTGGTATGCTAACAACCAAAAAGCTGTTATTATGGCAGCTGGTAACAAAATTTATGCCTGGAACAACCGCGGAGTGCTTTTGCCTAATTTCCCGTTTACACTGCCCGAAGATATTACTGCACCAATCGAGATTGCCGATATTACCCGCAGCGGCTTGCCCGAAGTTATTGTTACAACGGCCGACAGAAAAGTTCACATTTTGAATGGACGTGGACAAAACATAACCGGCTGGCCTCAGAATGTGAATGCAAGAGTTCTTACAAAACCCGTTGCAGCCAATATTGGCGGGCGTTGGGGTATCTGGGCGATAGCTGAAAATACCATTCATGCATGGGAAGTAAATGGAAATCCAAGAACGAACTATCCCTTCTTTGCCTCATCATCACTGAACGGATCACCTGTTTTCATAAATAATACCCTGCTTACCGGTACTGCCGATGGAAAAGTACTCGCATTGGGTGAGATACCACTTTTCAGTGATACCCTTGCTACGGTAAGGCCATATTTACCCGATCTTAATGCGGGTGGTTACACCATATCCGATTCACAGCCGGGGCTGAACACTACACCCGGCTTCTCGGCTCAGTACATACAGGTCGCCAACAGTCCTGTTACCGTTGCCGGTGTGCCTCACAACGTCAGGTTGAGGGATGAATTCAATAAAGTAAATTCGGAAACAGTTTTCATCGTACAGAGCGGCAATGGCTCGGTTTTTCTGTATAACCGGAGCGGACATCTGCGCCATGTTAAAAGTACGGGTCAGTCTGCATCTTCAGAAGAACTGCCATTCCTCATAGATATCAACTCCGACGGCTGGCACGAGTTAATTGCCGTTGCCGGTTTTGGACGATTATACGGCTGGGACCTAAACCGTGATGAACGCCTTGAAAACCTGCCTTCTGCCGGCATGAAATTCCCTGTAATACATGACCTGATCGGCGACGGTTCAAAAAATCTGATAGCTCAGACACGAGACGGGCTTCGCTGCTGGAGAATTAACCTGAAATAAGCTCAGTACAGAATTTTCACGATATTCGCAGTACTTACGCGAGTATTTTTTTCAAAGCTGGTTCAATAACGGGAAACTCAAATTCATAGCCCCATTCCTGAAGCCTGGCAGGTATCATTCTGTGGCTGGCCAAAACGGCATTTGAGGCCTCCCCAAGTACAAGGTTAAGTGCGAAGCCGGGAACAGGTATCCATGATGGGCGGCCCAGTGCTGAACCAACAGCGGCTGCGAACCGGCTCATGGTAACCGGATCGGGGGCACACAGGTTAAAAACCCCCTCAGCATGCTTGTTCTCGATTACATAACCTGCTGCCCCGACAACATCCCTCATGTGCACCCATGGCAGATATTGCCTGCCATCGCCCAGGGGGCCACCCGCGAACAATTTGAATGGAGTGAGCATTTTCCCCAGGGCACCGCCATCTTTCTCGAGCACAATGCCAAGCCTCGGAATTGCCAGTCTCACTCCATGCTCAATAACAGGTTTGGCGGCTTCCTCCCAGGCCAGGCATACCTCGGTAAGAAAACCAGTACCGGGCGCGCTCTGTTCTGTAATTAATTCATCGCCCGTATCCCCATAATAATCGGCGCCTGACGCCGAAATCATCAGAACGGGTTTCTTCTTCGCTTTCTTAATGCCCTTCACAAGCGAATTTGTAATATCAATCCTGCTCCGCAATATCTTTTTCTTGACGGGGCTGGTCCAACGCTGATCAAACAGGTTCTCACCGGCCAGGTTGATTACAACATCACATCTTTCTATCTCGGGTTTCAGGTCCTCCCTGATCCTGATATACAACCTGTCCTCGCTTTGGAGTGCTTCGTACCGCGCCGGATTACGCGTTAGTATCCGCACTTTGTGGCCTTTAGACAGCAGATACTCTGTCAGGTAAGTCCCGACAAATCCTGTTCCACCCGTAATAAGTATAACCATAGTCGTTGCCTATTGTGCTTCAGTCAAAAATATCTTCTTTCAATTCAACACCGAGCCCATCCAGGTCGTTCAGGGTAACATAACCATCTTTATTGACTACTACACCAGTAAACGGGTTTCGGCTCACAAGCAAGTGGCCATCGATGTCGGCATAGTCGGCCCAAAGACTCAAAATCGCCGAGGCCGTATCGGCCAGTGAGGTTTCGACCATGCACCCTATCATTACCTTAAGTCCATGTATTCTGGCTTCAGCAATCTTCTGCATGGCTACGCGCATGGATCCCGTTTTCATCAGCTTGATATTTATGCCGTGAAAAGCGTCGGATAATGTTCCCAGATCTTCCCTGCCTGTAAAACTCTCATCGGCTATAAGGGGTATCTCCGATTGTTGTTTGAGGATGGTCATTTCGGCATGCATCGATGATGGCATGGGCTGCTCTATCAGTTCAATGTTCATGCCGGCAAGAAACCGGATATTGTCCATCGCTTCATCTACGGTTTTCCAGCCCTCGTTGGCATCTACCAGTACCGGCTTATCGGTAGCCTTGCGAATTTCTTCAATAATTTCGCGGTCATACGGTGAACCCAGTTTAACTTTCAGAATCGGGTACCCCTCTGCCTCCTTCACTTTTCCGGCTATCAGCGAGGGTTCATCAATACCGATTGTAAAAGATGTTTTGGGTCCGGTTATGGACGGGGCATTCCAGAGCCTGTGTACAGGTGTTTTCAGTTTTTTGCCGACCCAATCAAGAACGGCCATTTCAAGTGCAGCCTTGGCCGAGAATTCAGACTGGTGCAATGAACCGATGTACTCATTTACATGTAAACTGTCGAACGGATTTTTAATACCTCCGGATTCAAATGATTTGAACACACCTGTAACCGATTCGGCTGTTTCATTGTAGCGGTGATTTGGTGCTGCCTCCCCGTAGCCGGTTATCCCTTCTGATTCCAGTGCCACATATACCACATCAATCGCATCTCTGGATCCACGTGAAATTGTAAACGTGCGTTTAAGAGGTATCCGAACTTGCTTGTAAGTGAGCCTGAACATCTTTAAAAAATAAGATTGTTAAGTAAATATGTTGAGTATTGACAGATAGAGATAGACCGCGGGAGCGGCCAACATTACTGCATCAAAGCGGTCGTATACGCCGCCATGCCCCGGAAATAAGGAAGAGGAGTCTTTGACCCCGAATGAGCGTTTTAACTTGCTGGCCGAAAGATCTCCAACGGGGCCAAAAATACCAACTACGAGAATAATCGGGGCCGACTGCATAAGGTTGAGAGGAAAGGCATCCATAGCAAAAAATACGATGGCCAAACCGGCTGCAGAACCTATAAAGCCTGAATAAAAACCCTCCCAGGTTTTTTTGGGACTTATAGCGGGCGCAAGCAGCCGTTTGCCGAAAGTTGTTCCGCCAAAAAAGGCAAACACATCATTGCCCCACACCATCAGCATAAGCGCAAGTGTGACAGCAAACCCGGCCAGGTTATCACCGAAAAGTGCCGACCGCAATAAAACGAGGGTAAGATAAATGGCAGGTATACACACAGCACAGTATACAGTACTGAACAGCCTTCTGAAGTCATTTTTCGGGTTACCGGTAACCTCCATAAGGCAAAGCAGCAGCAACAGGCCAAAACCATACAGGTGTGCATATTGAATATCCGGCAACCAGAGTACCCAAACCGCACTCAGATACATAACCACGGTATTCGGACCAAAACCAGCGGGTTTAAGCATTCGTGCTATTTCAGACTGAGTGGCAATGGTCAACAAAAGAATAAGAATCTTGAAAGGCAGGCCCCCGATCCACAAAAAAACAATGAATACCGGGGCTGCGATAAGGGCAAACAGAATACGCTTTTTCAGTTCTGACAATGCGCCCCCTTATTCCTCTTCATCTCCGTTATCTGACTCAGGCGCTTCAAAATTATCGATCATTTCCCTGGCTTGTTCGGCAAATTCTATGGGTACATAAACAAAAATCAGGGCCAGATCGCCAATATTCACATTAAACGGAGAATCTCTTTTGCTCAGAATCTGACACGGTATCTCCATATTCTGAAGACTGTTTTTGACCATTTCAGCCTCATAGGGTGTTCCCGTTTCGTAAACACATTCCCAATTTTCAACATGATCTGATGAGGGTTTATCTTTCATCATGGAGCACCTCCGTCTGGTTTATTAACCTTTACTGAAATCACATACACTAATATAATTGAAAATATCAACGATCCGCCAATTAATAGGGGATCGAGTGTAAAGGTTTCTGAATATTCAACTGTGGCCATTTCAGGATACCTGTTTGCCAGAATAACACTGCCCCCGTTATTCGCAAGGTGAGCTGCCATAGCTGGAACAAGGCTGTTTGCTTTCCAGGCCAGCCAGGTTATCACAATGCCCAACAGAATAAGCGGAATCAATTGCGAAAGCCTCATATGATAGGCACCGAATATAGCTCCCGTAATTAGAATGGCCCAAAATGGTGAAGTCGAGCGTTCAAACATTCGCATCACATATCCCCTGTACATGATTTCCTCACAAACCGATGGTACAACAGCAATATGGATGAGAGTAACAAGCAATAACTGATCGCCGGTAAGCAGGCCTGAAATAAGTTCATTCTGGGAATCCTCAAAGCCCTGTATGAATTCCGGTAGAGGTATCTGGGCATTCAGATAGCTCAACAGATATATGATCGGCTGCATCGAAACGATAAGTAAAACAGCGAGCAATGAGTAGACCAGGGTTCTGTTGTCGGTATGCAGGCGCAAAAAACTTTTGATATCGGCCGATTGCACCGACAGTCTGGCAAAAAGTACCGTGCCAAAAGCAAATACAAGTATCTGCATTATACTGTTGCCGGTTATCAGGTGCGTGAGATAGGGTTCTATATTACCGGGATCTTCCAGAAATGCGGTTATCTCCCCGCTAACTACCAGCGAGCCCAGCAGCAAAATCAATCCCCCAAGCTGAAACAGGATAAATGCTGCTATTACCCATGCAAGGGCCATTACCCACGGGGCAAAACCGTTTCGGTCCGACCAGGAGGTGTAGTATCTGTTTATCGGTGTACCCGGATTTGATTCCAATATCTGATGCCTAATTTTTATAAATGTTTGCTGCAAGCATTCCGGTAAGCGCGTTCAGGGCACCGGTAAAAACAAGACCGCCCAGCATACTCCAGATAATCCCGAGAAACGACCGCCCCGACTGCATTTGAGAGTAGGTAGCATCGATCATGGCCTGCCTGGTTTCATTCGGAATAAATTCAGAGTTTTCATAGGCTGCTATCTGTGCTTCCGTGAGCCGCTGTAAAAATGTGCTGTCGATCAGAAAATAAATCTCGGAAAAAATCTGGCTGCCCACCACTATAATACATGCCGTAAGAAATCCAATTAATGCACCCCTGCCGATAGTAATATTCGTACCGTGGTCCGACACATGCTGGCGTACAGCAAACAATCCACCGAAAGCAATGAAAAGGCAAACAATGATACCAGAAAAGAAAAGTGCCATCAGACTGGGCGACGAAATAAGCAGGAAATTCACAATAAGTGTAAGAAAGGTATCTGCAGCCGCAAAAATGAGCCCCCATTTCAGAACTGCATTCCAGTAGTTGTTGTGTTTTATCGGTTCCATATAATTTTTCAAATTAGTTACCTGTTAAAAAAAATAGCTGCGTACAGGCTGCTGCCAAGCAGCATTCCGGTAATGAAGCGGGAAGTTAAGGTATTTTGCCATAACCCCGCCATACTGAATGCAACATCGGCAGTTATTAGCACAACAACGGCAGCCAGAAACAGCAGTGCCTGTTTTCTCTGATGATAGCGCGATGGTATCAGCAAAGCCAGAGGCAGCCCCGCAAGAAGGCCCCAGTAGAATCCATAGCACCGGCTGCAAACCGCCATGGGTATGCCTGATATAAAATAGCTGCGATCAGGCGATTGATGGCACGTCCCGCTTAAAATGAATCGCTGCCAGCTTGTAAACCATTCCGTTATATCGGTGGTACCAAACAATCCCGGGCCGGTTGCAATAATCACCGAAGCAATAGCACCCAAAAATACCGTGGTTTTGAGATGTAAATTAGTTGGATACAAAACTGATACGCAGTTTTACTGCTGAAAAAGCATAGAAAGGTCAAGGGCTTTAGTGGAGTGTGTGAGCGCCCCGACAGATATGAAATCAACGCCGGTATTCGCTACAGCCAACACTCTGTCGATTGTCATGTTTCCGGATGCCTCAAGGCTGGATCTGCCGGCATTTATGATTACAGCCTGCCTCAGCATCTCATCAGACATGTTGTCGAGCAGTATAAAATCGCAAAGAGATGTTTCAAGGGCTTCACTCAATTCGTCCAGATCGCGTACTTCAACTTCAATTTTACAGTCCGGCTTATTCTTTTCCCTGAAGGCAGCACACCGTTTTACCGCCTCCTTGATACCACCGGCCACAGCTATATGGTTTTCCTTGATCAGAAACATATCATCAAGCCGCAACCTGTGATTCACACCACCACCCAGTTGTACGGCCCACTTATCGAGCAGCCTGTTTCCGGGAACCGTTTTCCGTGTGTCAAGAATCCTGGTGGATGTTTCTGATAGCGCCTTTGTGTAAAAGCGGGTTGATGTGGCGATACCGCTCATGCGCTGCATGAAATTGAGCATGGTGCGTTCTGCAGTCAGTATGGAAGCCGCGCTGCCCTCAATTTTCAGAATATTTTGTCCGTCGGCGACAAGGTCTCCGTCTTTAGTGAAATTCGTAAAATGCAATTCATCATCAATCTTTTCTGCAATCAGCCGGGCCAGCTCAATACCGGCTATAACACCTTCCTGCCTTGACATTACAATCCCGGTAGCGGTTTCACTTCCGGTATAAATGGCCTGGGTGGTAATATCACCGCTGCCAATATCCTCACGGAGCGCAAGATCTACTATAGTGATAATATCGGGATGATCAATGCTGTACATATCGTCGCATGGCATCAAGCAGGGGTTTGGGAGCCCTGACCGGTTTACGGGTTTGTTCATTCACAAAACAGAGGGAAACCTTGCCATAGGCTTTAAGGCCGCCAGCAGAACCGGTAACCTTATAATGTGTATGCAAACGTGTTAGCGGCCATTCATAAACATGAACCAGAACCCTCACTTCCTCATCGTAGAATACCGGCTCAAAATACCGGACCCTAACATCCAGAACGGGCATAATAATACCGGAATCTTCCAGTTTTTTGTAATCTATATCGCCAAGCCTGATCATTTCGGTGCGTGCCACATCAAAATAATCGATGAACCGGGCATGGTACAGATATCCCATTTTATCGGTCTCACCATATCGGCTTCTTATATGAACAGTATGGTGGAAAATGGGCTGGGTATCAGGAAACAGAATATCAGTTGCATCCGGCCGGGCATCTTTTTTATAAACCCCGGTTTGAACAGCCGCATCGGGATTTACGGTATCTGCAGGCTTTTCACTTCCAGCTGATATAACGTCTTTATGCTTCAATCCAGTCACCCATTTGGGAGTATTTATCAATCCGGTGTTCCACGAGTTGGTCGGGTTTCATTTTTTTGAGGCGCTTAATACTCACCAGCAACTGTTTTTTTACGGCTTCAGCAGCTGCTTCATGATCCCTGTGTGCTCCCCCGAGTGGTTCTTTGATTATACCATCAATGATTTTCAACTCCATAAGGTCATTGGCAGTGAGTTTCAATGCGGATGCGGCCTCTTCCTTATAATCCCAGGTTTTCCAGAGAATTGAACTGCACGACTCCGGAGAGATAACCGAGTACCATGTATTTTCCATCATATATACCTCGTTGCCCATTCCAATTCCGAGAGCTCCTCCGCTTGCTCCTTCACCTATGATAACGGTGATAATTGGAACCCTCAATACAGCCATTTCTTTCAGGTTGCGGGCAATGGCTTCGGCCTGCCCCCTCTCCTCAGCTTCCAGCCCGGGAAATGCACCGGGGGTATCGAGCAGGGTAATTACGGGCATGTTGAATTTTTCAGCGATCTTCATCAACCTGCGGGCCTTCCTGTATCCTTCAGGATTGGGCATTCCAAAATTCCGGTACTGCCGCATTTTGGTATCGCGACCTTTTTGCTGCCCGATCATCATTACAGAGTAACCGTCGAGGGTTGCTGTACCGCCAACAATGGCCTTATCGTCGCCGTAATACCTGTCGCCATGGAGTTCCATGAAACGGTCGCACATCTTGAAAATATAATCAAGGGTGTAGGGACGGTCGGGATGGCGGGCCACCTGTACACGTTGCCAGCTGGTAAGGTTCTCAAATATTGAGATTCTCAGTTCATCGACTCTTTTTCGAAGCCGCTTGATTTCGGGTACAAGCACGTCGTTTTCAGCAACCGAAATCGTATTCAATTCGGCGATCTTTTTTTCAAGCTCGGCGATAGGCTTTTCAAAATCGAGATAGTTCATATAGCTTTCCTTTACCCGGACACACCGTTCCGGATTGTCTGTATCAGTTCAAAAATATAAAAGTTCAACCTGCATAAGATAACATTTCAGCTGATCTGTTAGCTACCAGTCGTTAATACTCCGCAACACTGTATACTCAGTACAACATCGTTCTGGTAACCGGTACTAATAAATTCCGTTTTACAATCTTGGAATACCCGCACAATGAAAACGGTTCAACGGATCATGATGAAAATTACAACAACCGCCGGGATAACCGACATCACAAGATAAAAAAAATGGTAACAAATCAAGGATTGACGGTTCAGAGCCTGTTAATAAGGCTGCGTAATTTCAGGGCCCATACCATCCATATGGCTTCAAAAATAATTGATCTTGACATTTTGGAAACCCCTTCAGTACGTTCCCTGAAGATGATAGATACTTCTTTCAGCCTGAAACCTGCCTTCATGGCACGAAAGTGCATTTCGATCTGGAACGAGTAGCCGTTCGATTTGATCCTGTCAAGATTAATGGTCTCGAGCACTTCCCTTTTAAATGCCTTGAATCCTGCCGTTGTATCCTTAATGGGTAAACCGGTAATTATTCTCGCGTATAAATTCGCCGAGTACGACAAAATGAGCCGCGAGAGAGGCCAGTTTACTATGCTGATGCCATTGTGATACCTGGATCCAATTGCCACATCCGACTCATCATTCTGCAACACCTCAATGAGACGGGGTACATCATCAGGATCATGTGAAAAGTCGGCATCCATTTCGACAATGAAGCGGTAGCTATGTTCGAGTGCATATTTGAAACCGGCCACATAAGCCGTTCCAAGGCCCAGCTTACCCTCTCTTCTGAGCAGATGAATACGACCGGGCATCTCTTTCTGATGTTTCACCACAATAGATGCGGTTCCATCGGGTGAACCGTCATCCACCACCAGTACATCAACAGACATGTTCAGTGCCATCAGGCGTGTGAGTATGCGCCCGATATTGTGCGCTTCGTTATATGTGGGGATTATAACCAGTGAATCACTTGGCATTGGTTTCTGTATATATGATCAGATTTGATTTGTTTAATTATATGGCCGCTATACGTGATGGTATAAATACATTAAAAACACTTTACTTCTTATTGAATAATGAACATCAGATTTGTATACCCAGGTTCATTGTCCCTTTCCCGATATCATAGTAAATAATGTGTTTATAAGAATTTTAAGATCCATTCGCAGCGACATGTTTTCAACATAGAACAGGTCGTATTTTGTTTTTTCAACCACATCGTCGAAACTTTCATCATATTTCCATTTCACCTGAGCCCACCCGGTAATTCCGGGCCTGACCCTGAGCCTTCGGTGATAAAGCGGTATCTGCTTGAGAAATTGTTCAACAAAAAATGGGCGTTCGGGCCTTGGTCCAACCAGGCTCATATCTCCTTTGAGCACATTTAAAAGCTGGGGCAACTCATCAATTCTCAGTTTTCGCAACCAGTAACCCAAAGGTGTAATGCGCGGATCATCGCCACTGGCCCACACGGGTCCGGTTCCGGTTTCTGCATTCTGGTGCATTGTCCGGAATTTGTACATTGTAAACTGTCGGCTGAATTTACCCACCCTCTTCTGGCGGTAAATCGCGGGCCCCGGCGAAGTGATCCTGATAAGCACAACAACCACAAGAATTACAGGCAATGTCACAATAAGCAATACAAGCGACAACACTATATCCATCAGTCTTTTAAAGAATTTCTCCCACGATGGCATAGGGTCGGGCATCACTTCAATAAGAGGCAGGCCGAAAATCTGGTTTGTCTGATTCAGGCCGCTTATCATCTGATAGAAATCGGGCAGAATTTTCACAGACACATCAGGAATATCAATTTTATCGAGTACATCGATAAGTTTGTCACGGTTTTCCGGTTCCATTGCTATGATTACATCCTGAACACCCTCTTTTGTGATAATCTCCTTTATCTGGCTGATCTCACCCAGGATGTCATCATCGTGTATGGCCTGTTCATGTACCCTGCTAACCCCATTTTGCGAAATAAAACCGACCACATTCAGCCCGGAAGTTTTATGCCTCAGAATATTTTGATGTACCTGCAGGGCCGTTGGACCAATACCGACAATAAGGGCTTTATGCAGCCCCTTGCCCTGTTTTACCTTATAACGCTGTACCGATCTCACAACGAAGCGGTTCAGAGATACAAATGAGAATATAATAAGCCAGTATACCAGTGTATAGGTTTTTGCATAACCGATATTGTCTGTATTCCAGTTCGAGCTCTCAATAAACAGCAGAAAAAACAGAATGAGCGTACCAATAATGGTGATCTGGCCTACCCTCACTATCTCGTCGAACCGGGATACGAGGTAAAGCTTTTTATATAACCCGAAGATGCCGAATACCAGAAGCCAGTAAATAGCCAGCACAACTGAAGGTATGAACAGAATCCGCGGTCTGACTGTCTCTATTATATCGAGCCAGCCCCACTCAAACCTGATATAATAAAACGCATACCAGGCCAGAACCAGCACAATCAGATCACCAAGCATGGTTATAAGAATGTCGCCGGTACGCTCAAAGCGCAGAATTTTTTGACTATGTGTTAATGTTTTTTTCATGATTCTCATTCAAACCAGCGCATATAATACGAATTTGACGGCAATCATATACCGGCACTTTCATTATGGTGGTAATACTTATTGTAATTGGTGCAGTATTAGGTGAGTATGATGCGGAAAGCTTATCTTTGCTGCCCAGCTTATTGATTCATGTTTGAACTACTAAAGAAAGACCCGCATACAAAAGCCCGAACCGGGCTAATTACAACAGATCATGGTCTGATCCAGACACCCATTTTCATGCCTGTTGGTACCCTTGCCACGGTTAAAGCGGTTAAGCAGACCGACCTCAGAGATGAAATCAAAGCACAGATAATTCTGGGTAATACATACCATCTGTATCTACGTCCCGGCTGCGACATAATGGAAAAAGCCGGAGGACTTCACCGGTTTATGAACTGGGAAGGGCCTGTACTGACCGATTCCGGTGGTTACCAGGTTTTCTCTCTGGCGGCCAACCGGATTCTTGAAGAACAGGGTGCCACATTTAAAAGTCATCTCGACGGTTCATCCCATAAATTCACCCCCGAGAATGTTGTAGATATTCAGCGCATACTGGGCTCCGATATTATGATGCTGCTTGATGAATGTCCGCCCTGGCCATGCAGCTATGAATATGCCAAAAACTCTATGGAACTAACACATCGATGGGCTGCCAGAGGCTTGAAAGCTTTTCGTGATACCGGCCCATTATATGGTCATAAACAGATGCAGTTCGGTATATGCCAGGGTGGAACAAACACCGACCTGCGATCAGAATCGGCCATGTTCATTGACGGCCTTGGCTTCGACGGAAATGCAATCGGAGGCCTGAGTGTCGGGGAACCCTCCAATCTTATGTATGAAATGACCGATCTCGTAACCGGTTACCTGTCTGAGAATAAGCCGCGGTATCTGATGGGGGTCGGAACCCCGGGGAATCTGCTAACCTGCATTGCCCTCGGTATTGACATGTTTGACTGTGTGATGCCGACCAGGAATGCAAGAAACGGTATGCTCTTTACCCGCAACGGAATTATTAATATGCGAAATGCCAGGTGGAAAGATCATTTTGAATCGGCCGATGAGGGCTTTGACAGTGATCTTTGCAGGTACCACTCCATGGCGTATATACATCACCTGTTCAGATGCGGTGAAATTCTTGGAATGGAACTCGCTTCACTGCATAACCTCCGCTTTTACCTATGGCTGATGGAAGAGACAAGACAACAGATTAGTGCCGGCACTTTTCATAGCTGGTATCCGGGAATGGTAAAACGTCTTGAGAGTCGATTGTGATCTGGTAATCAGCCTGCATCAGGTTTGCCGGCGTTCACATACACATAACAGCACTTACCTGACAACAGTGTTTTGAAGATGATTTCAAAATCTTTCCATACAGTGTAATTCTGCAGATAATACAGTTCGAAACGGTGTTTTTCCTCATCCCTGAAAAGACGTTTCTCATTGATCTGCAGCAGACCGGTCAAACCGAATTTATAACCTATATTGTCAGAAACCGCCTGATCGGTCAGCGGGGCTCCCACAAGGCTCAGCCGGCCCTGAAGAGTGCCTGCAAGCAGATGGAATACATTTAAAAACCGGTGCCTGTTGTGAGGGTGCCACAGATTCAGGCCGGGTTTAAGAAGCGGATCAGAACCAAGCGGAATGTGAAGGTTTCTATTGCGACCGGATGCAATCAACCTGAAAAACGGATACAGAGGCAGCATCATAACTAGCAGAACTGCAGGCAGTACAATATCCACTCCCCGCTTTATAAAACGGTTCCATGCGGAATTGTATGGCAATTCAACATCCATTACCGGAATATCGTCGAAATACTCCACATGAGACTTGCCCACAATATAATCGAGCGATTCTGGCACAACCTTATACACGACATTGCGATCCTCGATTTGAGACATCAACTTCAGGATTTCAAGATGTGATATACTGTCGAGTGTAAAAAGAACCTGATCTGCTTTGTAGCTTTTTACCAGTTCAGGTAACTGGTGTATGCTTCCGATAACCGGCACATGTTCCAGTTCATTCAGCTCCTGTGTATTTGCCTGGGATACAAGACCGATAATATCATAATTCCAGCTGGCTTCGGCCCTTATTTTACGGATGAGGTTGCCTGTAACATCGCCAACACCGGCCACGAGCAACCTTGGCCTGATAATCTGGCTGCCGGCTCTGTGTATGTTTGAAGGGCGTGTTTTTTCATAGAAACGTACGGCGGCAATCAGTGCCGGACCCAATATTGCACCGGCCAGCAGAATCAGTCTCGAAAAGGCAAAATCCCGGAAAAAAAAGGTTACAATAACGACCCCGACAAATGCTATAAACGACGATTTGATTGCTGCTGAGGCGGAAAACCTGTTCTTCCCGTACTGTTCATAAAATTTTCCGGCCATCAGAAAAAATACCGACAACAATAGGTTCACAATTAAAAACCGGGGCTGATAGGCCTCTGCAAATCCGGTAATGGGTATGGAATACCTTATAAGAAAAAGTATTACGATAAGCGTGTTAAGGATAAGAAGATCAACTGCCGGCCGGCTGGCTTTTCTGATCAGTGTTGCGATGTAGGATAATACAGTCTTGAGAACGATACCCGTATAAATGAGCATTCTGAAAAAAAGTGTATATCCGTAGCTGTAATGTTTGTCGAAAAACTGGTAGAGGGCCTTATTAAAGGTGATTACATACCTGAGGTTGTCTTTCTTTGTACTTTCCCCCTTATAATGAATAATGCTTGTAGATGGAACGTAATCTATATCATACCCCTCTTTGGCAACACGGTAACACAGATCTATATCCTCTCCGTACATAAAAAAACGTTCATCAAACCCTTCCAGCTTCTGCAGCAGATCTGTCCGGAAAAACATAAATGAACCTGAAAGTACCGGTACTTTTCCTTGTTCATCCGGGTTCATCCACCCAAGGTAGTATTCAGAAAATCGTCTGTTTTCCGGAAATAGATTTGTGAGGCCGAGAACTTTCCAGAGCGCGTTGGCCGGGGTGGGTACCGAACGTCTCGATTCCGGTGCAAAAGTACCGTCAGGATTGAGAATTTTACACCCGCATGCACCGGTACCCGGATTGTTCTCCATATGTTCATAAAGAGTAACCAGTGTATTCTCGCTTATGAGCACATCAGGATTTACAAGCAGGGTGTATTTTCCCTTTGCAATTTTAATGGCCTGATTGTTTGCCGAGCCAAAACCGACATTTTTCGCATTGGCAATAAATTCAACCCCTGGAAAGCGCGGTTTGAGATAGGAAAGGGAACCGTCGCGCGAATCATTATCCACAACAATAATCTGAAGAGAAAGATTATGTTTGGCCCTGTCAACCGAATACAACAGATTTGCCAGGTACTCTTTAACATTGTAATTGACAATGATAAGAGTGATGTCAACTGAATGGCTAAGAATGTTGTTCATCCGGAATAATCTGACACATGATTTTGCATACAGTGAGCAAAGGTAGGGGGAATATATCAATCAGAAAAATCCGTTCATCAAGATATTTTCGATGTCCATAGCGTGCCAAAAGAAAAGGGGCTGGCATCCATAAAGATGGAGACCAGCC
>RECM01000184.1 GCA_007694035.1 Balneolaceae bacterium | reverse complement strand
CGGGCTGGCGCGGTTCTGATACGGGCTGGCGCGGTTCTGATACGGGCTGGCGCGGTTCTGATGTCGTGAAAATACCGGTCTTTGAGATGAATAACGGTTGTTATCCTGTTAATCAACACATACTGAAGGATGTTTTCAGAGCATTTCTACGACCATTGCAGAGGCTCCGCCGCCGCCGTTGCAGATTCCGGCACACCCGAGCTTTCCGCCGGTCCGTTTCAGGGCGTGCAGCAGGGTTACAAGTATACGGGCGCCCGAGCATCCGATGGGATGTCCCAGGCTGACAGCCCCGCCGTGGATGTTCACTTTGGCAGGATCAAGCCCGAGAATGGTGTTGTTGGCCAGTGAGACCACCGAAAAGGCCTCATTGATCTCGAACAGGTCGATGTCGATAATTTTTTTCCCGGCACGCTCGAGGGCTCTCGGTATGGCATCAGCCGGAGCCGTTGTGAACCATTCGGGTGCTTTGGCGGTGCTGGCCTGGCTCAGGATGCGGGCCATGGGTTTCATCCCGAGTTCATCGGCTTTCTCGCGGCTCATGACCAGAAGGGCGGCGGCCCCGTCGTTGATTGAGCTTGCATTGGCAGCTGTAACGGTGCCCTCTTTTTCAAATACGGGGCGCAATCCCGGTATTTTGTCAAAATTGACCTTGCTCACCTCCTCATCTTCAGTCACCTCGGTCACGTTTCCCTTGCGGTCGCGGATGTTCACCTTGATTATTTCATCGGCGAAATAACCGTTCCGGGTGGCATCACTGCTGCGTTTGTATGACTCGATGGCGAAGTTATCCTGATCCTGCCGGGAAATTTTGAGTTCCCTGGCACAAAGCTCGGCGGCACTGCCCATGTGATAGTCTTTATAGACATCCCACAAACCATCTTTGATGATGCCATCGAGGGCCTGGGTGTGCCCCAGTTTTGATCCAAAACGTTCCGAGGGCAGATAATAGGGTACATTGCTCATGCTTTCCATACCTCCGGCTACAATAACACCGGCATCGCCGGCGCTGATTTGATTGGCTGCATACATCACGGCTTTCATCCCCGAGGCGCAAACCTTGTTCACCGTGGTGCTGGGGGTACGTTCGTGGAGGCCTGCTTTGAGAGCGGCCTGCCGGGCCGGTGCCTGCCCGATTCCGGCGGTGAGCACACATCCCATAATCACCTCATCCACATGATCGGGCGCCAGTCCGCTCTTCTTCAGTACGCCAATAATGGCCAGGGATCCCAGTTCCGGGGCTGTTCTGGCCGCGAGGCTGCCCCCGAATGAACCGATGGGCGTTCGCTGTGCTTCTACAATTACTATTTCTTTCATGGTATGATCAGTTTATATGGTGAAAAATTGGATGACTGTTCATTACAAATCCGATTCGTCGCGCCATGATATCAGCTGCCAGTTTGCGGAAGAGTCGGCGCGTGTGAGTACAAAATTGGCGGAGCCGTCGGTTCTCAGTACATCCGATCCCTGCAGCACCACAATGAGGCTGAAACGGCGTACAACCTGGCTGAATGTGTTCTCCACGTTGGCCTGCCGTGATATGATGTTATTCCACTGCATCTGTATTTCGGCGCTGTTCAGGAACAGATTATAGGTGGCCCACATCTCTTCGGCCCGCCCCCAGGTAATATCCACATTTTGTTCAAAATCACGAAATGTGAACAGGAATTCGGGGTGGATCAGCGGCCCGTACAAAGTTGTGTCGCGCAGCTGGTAGGCATTCTGAAACCGCTGGTAATACCCCTCAATGGTGGTGGGATCGCCGAGGAAGTTCTCGAAGGGGTCACCTTCGGCCTCGCCGGGCGCAAACGGGTTTATGCAGCCCGCAGAAATTACGATGGCTCCAAGCCAGATACTCCAGACGATATGGTGCCTGTATGCATGCACTACACGGATTCAAATGCTTTGTCGAGATCTTCGATCAGGTCGAGTGGGTCTTCGATGCCTACAGATAAACGGATTAACGACTCCCTGAGGCCCGATTTTTCCCGTACCTCGCGTGGGATGGAGGCGTGGGTCATGCTGGCGGGATGGCTGATGAGCGATTCCACGCCGCCGAGGCTTTCGGCCAGCGTGAAGAGGTGGGTGTTGCTCATGAATGTGTGCGCTTTGGCAACGGAGTCGTCCTTAAGGGTAAAGGAGACCATACCGCCGAAATCACTCATCTGCGACGCCGCCAGCTTATGCTGGGGATGGTCTTCAAATCCGGGGTAGCGCACTTCGGCTACTTTCGGATGGTTTCTGATATATCCTGCGATCTGCCGGGCACTTTCGCAGCTTTGCCGCATTCGCAGAGAAAGGGTTTTGATCCCCCTCAGGGCAAGGTAACAGTCCATGGGGCCGGGCACGGCGCCGCTGGTTTTCACCTGGAAGCGTGCGTTGGCCATTATATTGGCATCAGAACTGCAGAGTGCACCTCCGATCACATCCGAATGGCCTCCCAGATATTTGGTGGTGGAATGGATAACGGCATCGGCACCAAGGGCCAGGGGCTGCTGCAGACAGGGTGAGGCAAATGTGTTGTCAACAACAGTGATGATGCCGGAATCACGGGCAAAGGACGAAAGCCCGCGTATATCCACGATATTGAGCAGCGGATTGGTAGGGGTTTCGATCCATATCATTCTGGTGCCGGGTTTTACAGCGCTGAACACGTTTTCGTTATCGCGCATGTCCACAAAGTCGAACTGTATGCCGTAGTGTTCAAAAACCTGGGTAAACAGCCGGTAGGTGCCGCCGTACAGGTCGTTCGATGAGATCACATGGTCGCCGGGGCGGAGTATTTTGAGCATGGCATCCATGGCACCGCATCCGCTGGCAAAGCAGGCGCACTCGCTTGCACCTTCGAGGCCCGCAATCATGTTTTCGAGAGCAGTACGGGTAGGATTGGTGACCCGGGCATATTCATGGCCCTGGTGAACACCGGGTGCATCCTGACGGTAGGTGGATGTCTGGTAGATCGGTGGCATTACAGCCCCGGTTGAGGGGTCAGCCTGCTGGCCTGCGTGAATCGCTTTGGTGGCAAAACGCATGATTGGTTGTTTCTGATGGTAAAAAGTTTAATGACGCCTCTGCCTGTGCCGCGCGATTCCGGATACGGTAAATCGTTACCATACTGGGTACAGTCAATCGTCACCTGTCAGGATACGGTCAAACGTTACCGGTTCGGGTATGTTCGAACTTAACCGGTCCGGAAACAGTCATATGTTACAGGCCGGCATTTTCGAGCGCGGTTTCAGCTTCTTCGTCCATACCAAGATATAAATAGATCTGATGCAACGACAGCCAGAAAGATGGGTCCTGCTCGTATTCAGCAACCAGCCGCAGATGGGGTATGGCATTATTCAGATAGCCGGTTGCCCTCTGTTCAAGGGCCTGTTCAGTGCCTGCATCCGTAATTTCGGTCAGATCAAGCAGTAACCCGGCAGCATTAAGATAGAATGTACCTACTGCTGCGTGAATGTCGGGATCGCCGTCGTTGCGGTCAGATGCCCGTCGGAATACGGTTTCGGTAAGGTCGAGCATGGTCAGGCCTTCGGCGATCACCCCGGCTGCGAGAATGCTCTGGTCGTCGATCCTGTCCAGCAACCAGTTTTCGGCCATTTCAAATCGCAAGGTCCCTTCAAGCGCCGGGAATAGTGGATTTGCGGGATTGGTTAGTGAAAGTTCTCCGATGCGTGATATGGCCTGTTCGGTCATTCCCGCTTCAACCAGCGTATTGATGAGGCCGAAGAGCACATTATCATTTCCGGTATCGAGCAGGTAGGCCTGTTCGAATGCATCGGCTGCTTCGACCGGGCGGTTTTCGATGGAGTATAAAAATCCGATACGCTCGAATATTTCTGCGTTCTTAACGGGTATTTCCTCAAGGGTGATTACAGCCGAGGCCCGTTCGTTTAAGTAGTAATAGATATCGGACCTGGCCAGGTAGGCAGCCGCACTGTCGGGGATGAGTGCGATTGCATTTCTGGTGAGGTGGATCATCGCTGAAAGTTCATCGGGGTCGAAAGACTGGCTGTCGCCCAACACGGTTTCAGTGCGGCTCATCTCGTTAATCCAGCGCTGTACGAGCAGGTCGAGAGCCTGCTGTGATTTTTCGGAATCTGACCCGTTGAACAACTCGCTGGCACGGTAAAGTGCCCGGGATGCTTTTTCGTAATGGGTCACCCTGTCGTAGGGTTCGGCCCTTGCCGCCAGATCCAACAGAATCTGCCCGTAGAGATAGTGGGCTTCTGCATTGTCAGGATTTTGAGCAACCTGCCGCTCGGCCTGGATGGCTGCCTGATCGTACAACCTGGATTCGTACAGTGAACGGGTTTCAGACAGATCGGATGGCGCTTTGCATCCAAAAAAGAACCCGAAGGCAAGGGCGAGCCCTGCCATTCGGGTGAAATTGATTTTCATAAAAATTTAATAGTTAATCTGATTACAGGCCAGCTTTTCTCTGTGCTTCCTCGGCTTTGTCCATCATGCCAAGTGTGGTATAAACGCGGAAGAGCGACAGCCAGAAATCGGTATTGTCAGGCTCTACATCGGCAGCCGTTTCGTAGTAGGGCAGCGACTTGTTCAGTTCAGCCATGGCCTGTTCATTATACTTCATGGCCTGTTCGTTGTCGTCGGTAATGTTGCGAAGATCAAATAAGGTAGCCGCCCTGTTCTGATGAATTACCCCCATAAAATAGTTCGCCGTAACGTTACGGGGTTCAATTACGATCGCTTTGGTAAGCTGCTCTTCGGCGACAGTGGTCATCTGCTCAACTTCGGCCCTCTGTTCCACAATTGTGGATTCAAGGTTTTCGATATCTGTCTGAAGCTGATTGATAACGCTCTGGTTGGGAGGCCGCTGGTTTCTGGCCTGGCTCAACTCCCGGCTCTTATTGTATAGCTTATCGAGGTTTTCAGAAAGCTCATCATTCAGAGTGAGTACATTCTGGTAGAGCTGGGTTCCGTAAACGACCCGGTACTCAGCATTGTCGGGCTGACGGTTGATCAGCTCATTAACAATATCGGTTGCCTCCTCGGTTCTGCCAACACGCATGTAGGCATAGGCCAGTTCCTGAACCACCTCAATGTCATCAGGCCAGATATTAT
>RECM01000103.1 GCA_007694035.1 Balneolaceae bacterium | reverse complement strand
GTTTCAATCACAAATTGCCGGTATATCCATAACCTGTTTCCGGAAATGGAAAAATCAAGACCGAAGTCCCATGCCCCCACGTGGTCACCTAGTACGAACTCCTGTTCATATATCACTGAATCTTCACCGCCCGCCCCGAAGAACACCACAGTCAGATAATCGGAAAACCCGGCCGGGTTCCTGCCCAGGCCGGGTGTTGTACCACCAAATAATGCGTAATGCATGAGCCCGCCATATGCCCGTACCGGCCAATCACCGCCAATGCGTATAAATAATGATTTTTCATGCAGCTGCGGGTTCGATGTAAATCGTGGGTCATCGAACCAGCCATGGGCCAGCTGACTCTGTACCTCCACAAATCCCCCGGTAAAGGGCACATTCACATAATCGGGAAAACCGATAGAGATTTTAGGCAGCGGGGTCGCGTTGCGGCTCCACATCATGGTACCGGTGCTCAGCGTCGGGTGCTCGGAGCCGTATGATTCGGCTTTACGGCCGGCATAGAGTCGCAACGCACCATATGCCGCGCTCAGATACAGCTGATTGAATGAGGCTTTAGTATCCCTGCCCTGCCGAACAAATACCTGCCCACCCGCTTCAAAATCGAACGACCCAAGTCTGAATGGTGCAGTACCGTCAAGTGAGATCAGACCCGACCAGGGATGCCGCTCGTTGAACAGTCCGTCGCGGTGGGCAGCTGTCCAGAACGGAAGCCGGTCGGATGTGGATCCTGCCGTGTACATAGCCGCTTCGAGCCGGAGTTGCCTGCTTTGTGAGTCCCTGGAAAAAATGCACAACAGAAATATACTGAATGCTATAGCCGTACGAAGTAACATCAATTAACTGGGGTCTGTACTATTCAATTAATACTGATTGCCGGTTACAGATTTCCGGTTTGATCAAGATAAAAACTTACGGGTTTATAAGTGGGCATTAAAATCAAATTCAAAAACAGGCGATCTTCGGAGCCATATTAAACAATACCGTTTTTTCAACTATTTAAGGATCTTTCCCTCCGTTATTAACATCATAATCTTTTCCGATTAACTTCATAAATAACATATTTTAAAAGGCCTGTTCTAATCATATCTTAAAAAGCACAAAATCCGCGCCGTTCAGCATTAAAATACCTGTTCCGGTATCATTAGTCAGATTACAGGATCACACTTTATCCATGTTTAAACTATTCAACACACTACTAATTAAATACGCAGACCACCGGTTGCTCTTTGCTCCTGTAGCGTGGTTCATCATCATTGCCATGCTGCTCTGGTATATTGCCGGAAGTGCCTCCCTCCCGGTTATGCTTGGACTTATGCTACTGATTATTATTGCCATTCAGATTCATTTGTACCGGCAGACCTGCGCAGATATGGATTACCAACAGCGCAATATTCAGGCCCTTATCGATTTGCACAGCAGGATGGATTTTCGCCTGCCGCTACCCTCGCTCGACAACTGGACCGCCTCTCCGGAGCTGGTGGCCAGAATTTTCCATCTTATGAAACTGCACCGGCCCGGAGTAATAGTGGAACTGGGCAGCGGGGCTTCATCGGTTTGCGGCGGCTACTTTTGTGAACATCTTGGATCCGGCAAGCTGATAACAATCGATCACGACAGCAACTATGCTCAACTCACCAGGAAAAACCTGAAGAACCATACTCTTGAATCCTATGCGGAGGTACGCTACGCTCCCCTCACAGAGTGCGATGTAAATGGCAGCCGTCATATCTGGTACGATCTTAAAACCTTCGAGGATATTCCCGTCATTGACATGCTGATTGTTGACGGGCCGCCCCGGAAAACCCAACTGCTTGCAAGATACCCTGCACTGCCCTTATTGTTCAGCAAGCTCAGTAAAAACGCCGTAATAATACTTGACGATGCATCCAGAAAGCAGGAAATTGAAATAGTAAAGCGCTGGATAACGGAATACCCCGGGTTTGAAACCGAATTCATACCCTCCGATAAAGGGCTATACATTCTGACCCGGAAATCTGAATCCTGAATTCCACAAAACGGCTTCACGGCTTCATTGCTTAACTGCATTATACTTCACTGCATCACGGCATCACACTTCACAGCATCACGGCATCACACTTCACAGCATCACGGCATTACGGGTTCACGGCATTACGGTATTACTACATACTGCTTCACGGCTTTACACCCTTACAGTATAACTACTTCACTATGTGAAAAAAGTGAATGTAATTACTTCATATTTCTGGAAATGCATTTGATTTTTTTTGCCGCCCCTGTCATGTATTTTCCGGTATTTCCGGAACCATTTTTCATCAGAATTGCTTGATTCAACTATAGTGTATCATTTACCCGATAAATCTGTCCGACCATGAAACCATTTGACCTTCACATCTACACCCGGCTTATTTTTGGCCCGGAGAACGCCGACCGTTTTGCCAAAGCTGTAACAGGCATCGGAAAAAAGATTTTCATCGTAACCGGCGGCGGGAGTGTTAAGCGGCTTGGCTACCTCAGCGAAATGCAGACATTGCTCGACGCGCACGATGCCGATTACAGGATTTTCAGTGGAATTGAACCCAATCCTCAGGCGCGCACCATCAACCGTGCGGCCCGTGAGGCAACAGGCTTCGGGGCGGAGGTAATACTCGCGTTCGGTGGCGGATCGGTGATGGATGCATCCAAAGCAATAGCGGCGCTGGTGCACGACCGCGAAAACGACATCTGGCCTTTTGTGCTGGGCGGTGAGCGCAGCGGAAAACTGACCGGCGTGATTCCCATTGCCGCTATTCCGACTACCGCGGCCACCGCGTCGGAGGTAACTCCCTATGCTGTAATCTCCAATGATGAAGTGAGTGGCAAAGCCCCGATCGGTTACCCGTTCATGCGGCCTGTGGTTTCCTGGCTCAATCCGGCATATACGGTTAAGCTGCCGCAGGAGACCACGCGCGACGGGGCATCCGATATACTCAGCCATATGTTTGAAAATTACATACTTGGCGGAGATGTATCACCACTGGCAGACCGCTATTGTGAAGGGATCATGGCCGAAGTGATCGACACCCTGCCGAAAGTGATAGCAGATCCGGAAAACCTGCACCTTCGGGGCGTACTGCTGTGGGCATCCGATCTGGCCCTGAACGGTTACCAGCAGGTTGGCAGGTATCCGTCCGGCTTTCCGTTACACGCCATGGAGCACGCAATGAGCGGCTACAAAACCGACCTTGCCCATGGCCGCGGCCTGGCCACGCTGTACCCCGCCTACTTCCGCTGGCTGATCGACAACGACCGTGCAACGGGTCGTTTTGCCCAATTAGGCAGGCGTCTGTTCGGATCCGATACCGGTTCAGATGCATCGGATGCCACCGCATTTGTTCTGGCTTTCGAAGCCTGGCTCAGGGAGAATGAACTGCTTCAGTCGGTAACCGATCTTGGCATACCCGAAGAAGCCTGGCCTCAGATCGCCGAATACACGGTAAAAGTGTACGGCGACGGAAAAAATCTTAACGTACTCGGTGCGCTTGGCGTAACAGATATCCTCGATATTTTCAGGCGCACGGAGTCGCAATCGGTAGCGGCTAATGCGTAAAAGAAGAATCGGGGTGTACCATTACCGGTTTGAGGCTGCATGGAGCCGTGAAAAGCAGGCTGCTGTTTATCACGGCCTTTATGGTTCAGAATGGATTCCGGACCCAGATCGAATAGTTCAGCAGGGCGGCAAACAGAAGCCACAGTATGTAGGGTACCATCAGCCATCCCGCCAGTATGCGTGACCTGAAAAAGGCAACTGTGGTTGCCACAACGGCCAGAATAAGCACTATGATTTCATAGAAAGCCGCTTCCGGGCTTTTTATCCCGAAAAACAGGATCGACCAGGCCACATTCAACGACAGCTGTGTGGCGTACAGGTAGAGGCCCTGACGGGCAGCAGGAACATTGTTGCGTTCTTTCCAGACCAGATACGAAGCAATGCCCATCATCAGAAAAAGCAGGGGCCATACGATGGGGAAAACAATATCAGGCGGTGTAAACCAGGGTTTGTCGAGGCTCACGTACCATGCCTGAATGGCGGGCCGTGTAAAAACAGAACCAAGTAATCCGGCCGCCTGGGGCAATGCCAGGAAAAAAAGGAGGGCAAAAAACCGCCCTGGCATACTGTCGGTTTTTCGTGCAGGAACGTATTCAATTGTGCTTTCCATGACGCGTGATATTTAATTTGAAGATTCGTTAACCAGGCGGCCGATGAGGCGGCCGAGGAATTTATTCCGGTAGATTTTTCGCATATGGGCGAAATCGGCCACCAGAACCAGTTGATCCTTGCTGCGGGAGAAGGCAACATTCAGTAAACGTGGTACACTCAGCCCGTTTTTATCTTCGTCGAACGGACGTACACTGAAATGGCGCATCTTGCCGAACTGCGACTGCCCGCTCATCACGGTATCGAAGATGATCACCTGCTTTTCACGCCCCTGGAAGGTGTGGATGGTACCCACTTCCACGTCTGCCATGTTCCTTGCATTGAGCTGCCTGCGGTAGTCCCAGACTGCGCTGCGGAACGGCACGATCACACCGATTTCAAAAGGCGGTACCCTTTCGGCCGCAACAAGCCTTTGTACCTCGTCGACCACGATCTGAAGGTGTAGCTCGTTCAACGGCCTGAAGCCTTTTTCGCCCGAACTGGTAATAAACGGGTTCTGATGCTCTGTGTTGATAATTCGGACTGAACTTTTCTTCCTTCTTCCCTTTTTTTGCACTTTTCCGGTTCTGAGCCGGCCTTCGTAGAACACATCACTGATGATGGCTGCAAGGTCGCTGTTCAGCCTGTACTGCGTGTCAAAAAAACAGGTGAAACCCGGATTTTCATCGTGCCAGCGGAACAGGTCGCCGGGCTCGGTGGCTTTCGATACCCAGGTAAAAATATCCTGCTCCAGCAGTTCCTTGTGGCGGTAATCGTCGGTGAGTGCGATGGGCGGCAGCTGCATGGGGTCGCCGGTCACCACAAGATGGTTCCGCGCTTTGGCCGCCATAACCAGTGAGTAGGGCAGCCCTGCCATAGAGGCTTCATCAATCACAACAGCGTCGAACTGCTGCATGTCGATCAGGTCGGAAGTACAGACCCTTGCCAGGGTTGTACCGATCAGCTTCATGCCGGCCAGCATATTGATCATCACCATTTCCCGTGAACGACCGCTGTCGTAGCCGGCCTGCATCTCCGTTCCGGCTTCATCCAGTTCTTTTTTGAGCTGCCTGATGCGCAGACGAAGCACCCGCGGTACGGCCTCGCCATCGATCAACAGCTGCTCGGTCTCCCGGATCAGCCGGTGATATTCCTCCTCTGCGGGCAACATTTCCACTTTCCGGTCCCGATCGGCGACAAACACGTTCTCGAGCTGCTGATCAAATGTAATTGATTGCAGGTGCCTGTTTTCCAGAACCATCTCGCCGAAACGGGTGATGTGGCCTGCTTCACCGGTCCGGCCAAGATTTTCGAGCGCATCCAGCAAACTGAGCATGCCCACATCGACGGCACGGTTGGTATTGGAAACAAACAGCACTCTCTGCCCATGTTCGAGAAGACTGGCCATGATGTAGCCTAGAGTGGAAGTTTTGCCGGTACCGGGCGGGCCCCAGATGAATGTGGCCGGCTGGTTCACGGCCATCTCTACAGCCGCCGCCTGCCTTTCGTTGAGGCCCGGAGACTGTAAATGGTCTGGTGCCCCGGGCGCAGACCCTTGAAAAGATGCGGACCTGTTCATGTTCATGTTCATGTTCATGTCCATGTCCCCGCCCGCTGTGCCGGTTCTTCCGGTTCCGGCCCTGTCGTCATCTTCGCCATTGGCTGCATGCGAATCATCAGTTTGATGTGTAACCGTAACCGTATCCGTATCAGTGTCCACATCCACATCCACATCTACATCTACATCTACATCTACATCCAAATCAACACCCCAATCCGAATCCGAATCTGAATCCGCATCTGAATCCACATTCATATCTGCATCAAAGACCGATCGCGGTTTTAACAGCCTCAGTATCAAATCACGGTAGTCGGGTTCGTTACTGCTAATACGGTGGAGTTTTTCCTGCAGCTTGCGCAGCACAAAATCGTTTTCCCAGCGGATGTTCAGTTCTGTTACCGAAGGGCCAAAATTGTGGTCGAAACCCAGCGTTACCTCTTTCTCGTCGAATTCGAGCAATACTCCGGGGTAGGCGGCACCGCCCAGTTCAGCTGTAATTTCCTCGGCATATTTCAGGGAGTTGTTTGTGGATGCAAACCGGTAGCGGTAGTGCTCTCCGGCACCCGGCTCCTTCTGGCCGCCGTACAATACATCCTCAGACGGGCGGCGCCTGACCGTTTCAATCTCGGCATCGAGTGCTTCGAGGCATGCAGTGAGCAGGGATGATACCTGATTTTTTCCCGTTATCTTCGTCAATTTCGCCTCAGTATTCCCCGCAGCGCATCCCTTACCCGATCGCCGGCCTCCTCGGTAAGCCTGTTTTTGATCACCTCTTCAAGTTTGGCCGTATCCACCCCGATAACCGGGTTTTCGGATGTGCCCGTGGCGGTAACCGGCAGAACCATCTTGCCGTCCTCCCTGGTGATGGCCTCCACGCCCTGTGCCGTGATTACCGGGCGCAGGAATTCGGCAAACCGACCCGGCATGATCAGCGACAGGCGGAAGTTGATCTGGTCGTTCAGCAGGTTCTGTGTACCGTCGAGCTGCATGCCCATGTCGCGGCTGGTGAGGTTGAAATGTTCGAACGTTATTACACCGTTTGCAATCCTGTATTTCGCATCGATGTCATCGATACTGAGGTCCCTGATTTCACTGATTTTGAGCAGATCGGCCACCCTCACCTGCATGGGATGGTCCTTGAGGGTGCCCCGTTTCATCAGAAAAGTACCAGTGGCTTTGGTTGTTTCAACTTCCGGGTCGAGATATATATTGAGCCAGGTGCTGTAGTTGGTTTCCATGTTAAAACCGCCCGACATATATTTGTGAAAGTTGCTTTTGCCCATCGGGCTGAATTCTTCGAAGAAAGCCTCGAGCCGCACGTCTGCCATTTTTCCGTTAAACACAACCTCGGTTCGTTCCGGCTGAGGTACGTTCCAGGCCATTTCTCCCGATATCTTTCCATCAAACAAATCGGCAACGGTATTTCTGAATACAACTTTCTTTGGATCTGTTTCAACCTGCCCTTTAATATTGGTTATACTCACGCCGAGAAAGATCATTTCGTCGATTTCAGCCTGAAGTACCGATTTCAGGTTGGGCAGTTCAATGGGAAATTCTTCATCATCGGGGGCCTCTGCATCCCAGTCGTAGAGTTCGTCCACGTTCAGCAGCCGGCTGCGGTATGTTGCCGTGAGCGTGGCTGGCGTTGTTGCGTTCTCTGCCACCATTGCCATATAATCGCTGAGTGTACCGCTGAAATTGAAATCGGATGCTCCCATGTTCATCACGAAGGAACTCACCCGTACATCCTTATTTGAAAAACTCAGCGCCGCATTCAGATTTGTGATGGGCTGGGGCAGTGAATCGGCATTAATGGCTCCGTCGCGAAGGTTAAGGGTGCCGTTGAAGGCCAGGTTTTCGACATCGCCGGTGCGACCGGTAACCCGCAGGTTCATTTCCGCCTTACCGGCGATGTGGGTCACATACTCCTCAAGAGAGTAGAAATCGTTAATCTCGGCGAAATCGGCAGTGCCGTTCAGCTGCAGGTTCAGCCTTGGGCTGTCGGCCATATAGTCGGTAACGCTGCCCGTTATGGCCAACCGGTTGCTGCCTGATCGCAGCGATGAATTGGTTATGTTGATGGTATTGCCCCGGATCTGTGATTCAAATACGATATCCTCGATCGGGCGGGGGAATTCATGATAGCGGATGTAGCCGTCGCGCAGGGTCAGGCTACCGTTTACGGTCGCGTTTTCGGCATCCGCCGTGCGGCCCGCAGCTTTCCCGTCGAAATTGAGCTTTCCGCGCATCTCGAGCGTATCGGTGCTTATGGGGTAGAAGTCGCTGATGGTGGCCAGATCCAGGTTAACTGTGGCGGTCAGGTCGAATGACGACCGCTCTTCGTTCATCGGCTCGTTGATCACACCGCTCATATTCAGGTCGTTGACCGACGCTTTGGCCCGCAGCGATTCGATGGTGATCCGGCTTTGGGTGGCATTCACCCTGAAGTGGACATCCTCAATGGGTTTGTCGACTTCATCGAATTTCATATAGCCGTTGTTTACATCGATATCCGCATCAAAACGAACATTATCCGGGTCCGACATCATACCTGAAGCCATCGCCCGCAGCACCATACCACCCCTGAGTTCGAGGCCGTGCTGCGCGAGCGGGTAGAAATCCCTGACCGTGCCGAGGTCCATATTCATGTCGATGTTCATGTCGAAATCGGCATCGTCCTCAAGGGGTTTGTTGATGAAGCCGTTGGCCGACAGACGGTTCACACCGGCTTCGGCAGTAAAGCGATCAATCTGTATACGGTCATTATTGGCATCAACAGACAGCTGGATTTCCCTGATCGATTCGTTTACATCGGGGTGCTTCAGGTAGCCGTCGGCCACAGCTATTATCACACTGAAGGCCGGAACCTGCTCTCCGCCAACATTGCCGCTTACGGTACCGCGCAGGTCGAGGCTGCCCCTGGTTTCGTAACCCTCAACATATTCACGGTAAGTGTCGGGTAAGAGCTCGAGAATTGTGCCGAAATTGTCGGAGGCTGAGTTGAATGCCAGGTCTACATGCATGGCCTCATCACTCCAGTTGCTGATTCTACCGGTCATGGCCAGGTCCAGCCCGCGAATGGAAATACTGCCTTCTTTAAGCTCAACCGTTTCATTATCCATGTCGATTACCGACTTTTGAACCAGTTTCAGAGGCAGCGCGCTCAGCATGGTCTGCCCGTCCGTGCGTACGGTAAGTCCGCGAAGTTCAGCATCAATATCCGACTCGATCACATCCGAAATCCGGAGAGAGGTGACCAGGTTGAGGCCGTCGAGCAGCATCCAGGTTTTTTCCGACCGGTCGTCGTAGACAATGCGGGCATCGGTTACCCGTACCCTGTTCAGGTCGATGGTCATGGTGTCGTCGGCCGGCTCTGGTTCAACTTCCATATCATCCATCAGGAAATCAATATTGGTGGTGCCATCCTCGTATACGATATAGGTGAAGTCGAGCCTGTCGATGTCGAGGCGGCTCACCTGAACCTCGCTGGATAGCAGCGGCCAGAGCTTCACGGAAACCAGCAGCTCGCTGAACGAAGCCAGCGTATCCTGATCTGCCTCGCCGGGAATTCTCATGTTGGTAATGCGCACACCCGCATTTGGAAACGTGCGGAACAGGGTGAACGACATGCGATCAACCTGCACATCTCTGCCGATGCTTTCATTGATCTGTGGCAGGATGAGGCCTTTGATCCGTTCGTCGGTAAGATACAGGTTCAGGCCTATGATCAGGATCAGGAAAATGGCAAACAGGATGCCAATTACTTTAAGTGCGGTTTTCATGATGAATCTCTGGTTATTAATAATGCAATTTCGATTGAACCCATAATGCTGTAAAAGAAGGCAAATAACGCTTCAAACGCTGTGGTGTTGCTGGCGGGTCTTTATGTTAACTAACGGACGAGCCATCGCTGTAATTTCGGAAGATTGAAGCAGAAAATCGATATTAATTCAGGTTAAACCATTGCATATTCTTTTGATTTCCCTTCGATTGAAAGGGTATAACGAAATACATAAAATCTCATTAATGATCAGCTGAAGGTATCTGCCCTGAACGGCCTGTCCGGTTGTCAGTACTGGTCCCACAGTTCGGAACGTATGATCTCCAGGCTTTTGGCCGACACTTCAAACTCGAGTATGGCCCTCTTTTTTTCGGGAAGCAGTTTTTCGACTATCGTGGAACAGGGCCGGGTGTAGATGACCAGGTCTACATCGTGTACAAACAGTGGGAGCGACCGCCCGTAGATGCTGCCGGCCAGAATGGATCCCTGGAAACGCAGGTTCAGCTTCAGTTCTTCGAGCAGTTCGGGGATGCTCTCCTCATCGCGGGTTACCAGGCCGATCGAATCGATGGCCGAACGCTCCGAAACACCGAAAATCAGGTCCGGGCTCAGAAAATACTGTATGGGCAGCAGTACAGCGTTCTCGCTTTCGCTGCGGAACAGCCGGAAGTGCTGCAGCGGCACGAACAGGGCGTCGAAATTGACAGATTGACTGATTTCGTCGGTGGTGATCACACTGCTTTTAACCCCGATCTGTTTCCGGATGGCTTCACCCAGCATCACGGCCACCTCCTTCGACTTTCCCACGCTGGCGCAGGTGTTGATACGGGTAGGCCAATCCATGTACGACAGCTGCTCCTGGAACAGCTCATCGACCTCATCCTCGTCGAGGCCGTATCCGATAAGCTCCTCGAGCAGCTGGCGGAATTTTCCGGCGCCCTTCTCCAGCCTTTCGGTTTTGTCGAGAACGGTATTCTGGCGGTTTACAATGAATCCGCGGCCCTTTTCACTTCGCAGCAGGCCTTCCTCCTCAAGAACCTGGTAGGCCTTGCGCACCGTATGGAAACTGGAGCTGAGCTGTTTGCCCAGTACACGGGTTGATGGCAGCACTTCGCCAACCTGAAACTGTTTGGTAACAATCATCAGGCGGATGCGGTCGGAAATATGTTTGGCGGTTTTCAATGTTGCGGAACCTTTCCTGGTACAGAGGTCTAAATTAGTAATACGCAGCCGTATCCACTAATCCGGATTAATAATCTGTACATAAACCGTGAGGCTGGTGTAATGAGTGCCGAAGCGGTACATATGCCGGCGATACCACTCATCATTACATTATCATTATATGCGGTTCAATGGCATTGGAATATGTGCAGGTGGGAGTCTGGTAAAGATCACGCGATATTGTCGTACAATCAAGGATCGTACAACCAGGAATTGTATAACCAATGATTGCATTACAAATTTTAAACAGCGACAAATGATGGCTGGCTGAGTTATTAATGATGATCACTATCTTAAAGGGATGAAAACGAAAGCACTCCGCTCCATAATCCTGTTTGCCCTGCTTGCAATGGCTATACCGGCCCTTACGGGCGGGGTCTGCGCCCAGATCAGGCACGACTTCCGGAATGCGGATCAGCGTGCGCTCGGTGCCCCTGCCGACGTGGAGGAAGACCTTGTGCGCCTGGTCGACTACCTCACCGAAAATGTATATGAAGACCGGAACAAAGTTCGTGCCATCTACCGGTGGATTACCGACCGGATCTCCTACGATATCCATGCCCTGAACAATCCTCCCGACGACTGGCCTTCGCCCGACGAGGTGCTTTTCCACCGCCGGGCCATCTGTACGGGCTATGCCGTGTTGTTCGATGAGATGAGCCGTATCGCCGGGCTGGAAACGGAACTGATTATCGGGCATTCGAAAGGGCTTGGAACACTCAACAGCGGCACATCCGATTTCACGTCGAACCATATGTGGAACGCGGTAAAAGTAGACGGTCACTGGGCCCTGTTCGACGCAACCTGGGGTGCGGGCTACGTCACCTCAGGCGGCTTTTTCATCCCTTCCTTCAACGATTTTTACTTTATGGCCGACCCGGTCAAGATTGTGTATACCCATCTGCCCGAAGATCCCGACTGGCAGCTGCTGGTGAACCCCGTGAGCAAGAAACAGTACCGGGAACACGTATGGGTACGGGTTCCGTTTTTCAGGCATAACCTGTCGATCATAACCCACAGGGAAGCGGAGATAACGTCATACGGTGAGCTGCAGGTCCGGCTGGGAGTGCCCGGGGATGTGATCATATCGGCCGCCCTGAAATTCGACGGCAACCCGGTTCACGGCAACCACATCATCAATTACGGCGGATCGGACGCCCAGATCGATATGAGCCTGAACCTGCGCGGCAAATACACGCTCGAGGTATACGCACGGGAAAAAGAATCTGCCGACGACCGTCTGGAGCTGGCCATGATCTACCACATCAATAACACACAAACGCCGGTGGCCAACCGGATGCTGGCCCGGCAGTACGGGCGTTTTCTCACCTCCCGGGGCAACCTGATATCGCCAAGGCAGTATATTCTGGATGAAGGACGGCTTCAGTTCGACATTGTGGTGCCCGGCGCTCGCGAGGTATATGTGGTGAACAACGACAAATTGACGGCGCTGCACCAGCAAGGGAACAGGTATTTCGGAACCGTTGAGATTACGGGCGGCGATCTAAAGCTCGCCGCCCGTTTCGGTGGGCAAGATCTCGATATACTGATTGAGTATATGGTTTCTGATTAGGGATCAGGATCTGGGCGGGAACGCGACTTTTTGATATGCGATTCATGAGACGTAGCGACCCGGCGATATGCGATGTGATTTTGGGAGATCGCTACGTCGGTACATCGTTACGTCTTATGAATCGTAAAATCAAATTGATCAGGATTTGGCCGGGAGCGCGACTTTTTTGATATGCGATTCATGAGACGTAGCGACCCGGCGATATGCGATGTGATTTTGGGAGATCGCTACGTCGGTACATCGTTACGTCTTATGAATCGTAAAATCAAATTGATCAGGATTTGGCCGGGAGCGCGACTTTTTTGATATGCGATTCATGAGACGTAGCGACCCGGCGATATGCGATGTGATTTTGGGAGATCGCTACGTCGGTATATCGGTACGTCTTATGAATCGTTAAATCAAATGGAACTGGATCTGGGTGGTAGCGCGACTTTTTGATATGCGATTCATGAGACGTAGCGACCCGGCGATATTCGATCTGGTTTGGGAACATCGCTACGTCGGTACAGACACTTCGCCGTTCTAATGTTCTATTGTTCTATTGTTCCCTAATTCAAAGCATGCTATCAGCACCGCCTTTGTAACCTTCAATATTTTACGCACCTGGACGAGCTTTACTTGATCAAAAGCATTTTGCGGGCGCGTGTTACATTTCCGGCCTGGAGCCGGCTGATGTAAATTCCTGTTGACAGAGCGCCCGCATGGAATGTAGCCACATGTTCACCTCCGTCGCGCATACCTTCGGCAAGTGTGGTTATATACTGGCCGTTCATGCTGTACACTTCAAGCAAGACAGGCATTGCTTCCGGAAGGTAAAAACGGATTTGTGTGGAGCTGTTGAACGGGTTGGGATAGTTTTGCTCAAGCACTACCGACTGAGCTATTTCAGGTTCTTGATCAAAAGATGCAATGGTACGAAGGTAAAATGATGCTACATCCGATTCCGAATAACCAAGAATGTTTCTGGCCCGTACCGCCCAGTAATAAACCCGTTCCCAGTTTATGTCGATTTCCAGTGAAAAGCTGTTCTCAGTGAGATCGCTCTGAGAGTAAACTATATTTGCAAGATCTTCATCGGTCGCTATTATGATTTCATAGCTGTCGGCTCCCGGCAGGTCGGTCCATCTGGCGAAATCGGCCGGGTATACTTCAACCGAATTGACCGGACTGATAAGGGTTACCTCCGCCAGGTCTGATACAATGCGATAGATACTATTTTCATCATAGGCTATCACATAGAGTTCGCCCTGCTGATCGGTACCAAATGATGATATTCTGAAATCGGCCGAGATCAGATCAGTATTTACGGGTCCGCCTTCACCATCGTATTCCAGGGCCCAGATCTGACCCGAGACGTAGTCGCCGTAGATGTACTTGCCGTACAGATCCGGAAAACTGGTCCCCCTGTAGACATAGCCCCCGGTTACCGACCGCCGTCCTCCGGCATGGGTATATTCCCAGACGGGGTATATGAGGTCGCCGGTATCGCAGTTGGTCTGTGGATTGTAGCACTGCGAGCCTTCCATAAGCCTCCATCCATAGTTCCCGCCACTTTCAATCACATTGACCTCTTCGAAAGCGCTTTGTCCCACATCGGCGGCCCAAAGCAATCCGGTTTCAGGATCGAAGCTCATCCGCCACGGATTCCGCAGGCCCCAGGCATAGATTTCCTCCCGGTAGCCCGATGTGTTTCCGGCAAAAGGATTATCAACCGGTATCCCGTAATTCAGGCCATCGTCAGGATTATCTACATCAATTCGCAGGATTGCACCCAACAGGTTGGTGCGGTCCTGTGCATTATTGTCGGGATCTCCAAAACCGCCGCCATCACCCGATGCGATGTAGAGATAACCGTCTTCAGGTCCAAAGGCTAACTGCCCCGCATTATGATTCGTATATGGCTGGGTGAATTCCAGCAATATCAGTTCACTTTCGGGATCGGCGGAATCCACATCCTCGTTGCTGACCCGGAAGCGGGAAATAAGCGATCGGTGCGGACCGTCGATTTCAGATGTATAGTAGACAAAAAAGTAGCCGTTCTGACTATAATCCGGGTGAAATGCCAGGCCGAGCAAGCCCATTTCATTTCCAGCAGTTATACGGTCGCTGATGTCGAGAAATACCGGGGCTTCATTCAACGACTCATCATCATCAAGTAAATGGATCGTACCCAACTGGCTGACCACGAATATACGACCGCTGCCATCGCCGGCATGCTGCAGGTCAACCGGATCAGCAATCCTCACATCCGGCCAGGCCGGCACGAGCGCCACATTTTGCGACACAGCCGGCGAGACGGACAGAGACAGGGCGACCAGGACAAAAAGTATTTGTAGCGATTGCTTCAAAGGCGATGAATCAGTTGCGGGTGTTAGTCACGAGAACACAGATTGCTAGTTTTCTGCTTTCATAATCTAAACATTTACAGATAATAATCCACTGTTATTTCCATCCCTTGCTTCATTTTATAATGCTGCCGTCGATTGGCTGCAGATTTTGGGGCAGTCTGTTGCGCAGTGTTTTGAAACTTCGCATGTGGTTCGACTTCGCCCCGGCTTGCCGGGGCTTGAGACACCCCCTGCTACCGGTGACATCCACCCAAAACACTTCGCGGTTCAATTGTTCACATGTTCACTTGTTCCCTTATTCGAAGCATACTAACAACACAGATGTTGTCACCATCCAAATAGTGTAGCCCCAAAGTTAGGGGTGAAATTAACCGCTCACCATGACTGGGAAGGAATGATGCAGTTTAATTATCGCTTTTGAGGAACCAGTTTTGCGGATCAACAACGGGCGGATCGGGAGAGGTAACCTGAACCGGTTCCGGCCCGAGCAGTATACGTTGTACCGTGCCTCCAATGGCTACATCCATCGGCATACTGAAGGAGATGTTGGGGATGCTGATCTGGTATTGACGCTTTGCTGTTTGCCCGATTTCAATTTGCGGCAGGTCTGTGGTATACAGGTACAGATCGAAAAAGGCTTCGAGTTCAGTGCCGGTATGCAGTTCGAAAAATTGACGGAAGTCGGTGGTCGAGGTGTAGTTTGAGTAGGTTCTGCTTTCGTCGGTAGCAAACGCCTTGAGGGTTTCAAAAAAGGCTTCATCGCCCAACAAAAACCTGAGACTGTGCATGAAATAGGCCCCCTTGTAGTATATATCAAGGTTGTACACTTCGGCTGATGTCATATCCTCACCAGGAACTACCGGCTGACGGTTGGTGATCCGGCGACGGTAATCATCAAATTTGGCATGGTAAGCCTCCGGCCCGAAACGGTCCCAAAGGTAGAGCGCGTCGGTGTAGGTGGTGATGCCCTCATGGATCCAGAAATCGGCCCAGTCGGTAACGGTGATCTTGTTTCCCCACCACTCGTGGCCCATTTCATGCAGCAGCAGCCAATCGAATTCCTCTCCGTTGATGCGGGTGTAATTGAACCTGTTCCCATAGGCATTGATGGTCTGGTGTTCCATGCCCAGGTAGTCGGTCTGAACAATTCCGAATTTCTCGCTGCTGAAAGGATACTCACCGTAATACCTGCCCAGCCGGGTGAGCATATCAATGGCCATATCCACAAGACCTTCCGCTTTTTCAATATCCTCGGGCAGCACATAAAAGACAACAGGCATGGTACTGCCATCGCCCAGGGTCATCGGTTTTTCAAACGTTTTGTACCTGGCTATGCTAATGTTTATGTTGTAGGTATGGATGGGATACCTCGTTTTCCATCGGTAGGTATGGAAGCCTGTACCGTGATCGTAAACCGATTTCAGCAGTCCGTTCGATGCCACGAAATAGGGTTCGGGTACCGTTACGTTTATGCTGGCGCTGTCCGGCCTTTTTGAGGGATGATCCACATTCGGGTACCAGAGCTGCGCCCCCTCCCCCTGGCAGGATACACCCACCCAGTGGGTACCGTCGGGGGCTTTCGACCAGTTGAAGCCGCCGTCCCAGGGGGGACGCACGGCTACAGGCGGCTTGCCGGAATAGGCAACGCGCACCCTGAACGATTCACCGGCCGGCGGCGGATCGGCAAGATATACGAACAGTTTGTCGCCCGCCCGATGGAATCCGGCTAAGCGGCCGCCCGTTTCTATGTAGGATATCCGGTACTCCTCAACCAGATCGAGCTCGATTTTCGTGAGCGTGTCGGCATCCGGTATAATGTAAAGATCAACATGGCCCGAAATGGCCTGCTGATCCATCGCCACCCTCAGGCTGATGTCGTAATAGTGCACATTGAACGCTTCCTGATTCTGCGAAATCGGCCCGCCACTGCTCCGGGTCTGCGCCGTTGATGCAACAGACAGACTGAGCACCATTGCTAAAACTGAAAAATATCTGAGGATTTTTTCCATATCCGGTATATGATAATAATTAATAGTAATCAAAAACATCGTGGCCAATCCGTCCGCAAATCCGTCATGGTGAGCGCAGCAAGTAACCCATACGTCAAAGAGCGCAGCGGAACGAGCCCATACGTCATGGTGAGCGCAGCAGAACGAAGTGGAGCGAAGTCGAACCAGGTGGGCAGTGCCTGGCACTGCCCGGGTATTCTGTAATTATTAACTTAAGGCACGCTCAGGAGGCTTTAAAAAGCCTCCACGTGGTTCGACTTCGCCCTTCGACTGCAGCCTGCTGTGCAGGCTTGCGCCCTTCGACTCCGCTCCGCTGCGCTCAGGCCACGCTCAGGACTGCGCTCACCATGACGTATGGGCACACGGCGCTTAGTTACGGTACCATACATTATTTGAACGGTTGATGTCGGGAAAATTGAAGGCCGCGTCGATTTCGATGCTTCGGATGTTGGTATGCGGAATGGGGATGAATACATCGCGCCGGCCCGACAACCACACATCGACCGGGATTCTGCGCTCGATTTCCGTTCCGTCGTCGAGGGTGATCGTGAGATCGACCGGCATGGGTATTTTCCCGTAATCACGGATGAAGATGCGGGTCTGATCCTGATCCCGGATTACATTCGCGATACCCTGATCCAATGTCCAGGTTTCATAATACCAGCTGCGCCAGAACCAGTTCATCTCCTTGCCGGTCTCGTATTCCACGAACCGGAACAGGTCCCACGGGTAGGGATGTTTATAGGCCCAGGTGCGGGTGAATTTCTGATAGATCCGGTTGAACTCATCTGTGCCGAGTACTCCTCGCAGGGCATGAAGCACGGCCGATGGTTTCGGATACGAGGCCGTCCGGAAAGCATCGCCTGAGTAGTGGAAATCCGACCATCTCATCATATCGCCTTCCATAGAGGTCATCGCGAAAAAGAGATAGCTATTCATCGTGTTCTGATGCGCATAGTGGTCCTGAAGAAAATCGATCCGGGCTTCGTTTGTGTTGAAAACGGTGGTCCCTTCATCAAACCATGTGTATCTGCGTTCGTTGGTGCTCACAATCATCGGATACCACATGTGGGCGAGTTCGTGGGCCGTAACACCGTACAGGGCACTGGCTCCGCGGGTGTTATAATCCCCGATCACGGTCATCATAGGGAACTCCATGCCGCCTCCGATTATCCCCGCGCCTTCAACGGCTGTCATATGGGGCCACGGGTAGGGAAAGCCGGTGTATTCGCTCAAAAATGTGATGGAGTGCTGTGAGTACCGAACCGATTCTTTCCAGAGCGGCGCCGTTTCGCGGTAAAAAGCGTTGATGATGGCGTAATCGGTCTGGCCGTTGCCGTTCAGGTCGCCGACCGGTGTTCGGGCAGCGTCCCAGTAAGAGGCTTTGGTCGCGCTGAAGGCCACATCCCGGACCTGTTCAGCCCTGAATTTCCAGGTGAGGATGCCGTCATCTCCCGGGCGGGTGCCAGCCCGGCCAAAATCTTCACGTCCCAGCACCGAAACCACGTCATCGCTGGTTATGGCTTTTTTATACCGTTCGAGTACATGGGATGCCAGCACCTCCTCCGGGTTCAGAAATTCGCCGGTGGCCATTACCGCCCAGCCTGCCGGCGCTTCGATGGTGAGGTTGTAGTCGGCGAAACCGTGGTAAAATTCGGCCCTGCCCAGAAACGGATCGGTGAACCAACCTTTCACATCATCATATACGGCCATCTGAGGGTACCAGTACCCAACATAAAACAGGTTGCCGCTATCGTGGCCCATGCGTCCGCTGGCCCCGGCAGAGGGTACTTTGAACGACCATTCGACTTCGAGATCGACTGCAGACCCGGGTGCAACCGGCCTTGCAGGGATCACCCTCATAATGGTTCCGTTCACGGAATATCGGGCCCCAGGCGGTGCAGTAGAGATCGTCTGCCCCTGAACTGCCACTCTTTTCAGGTTAACGCCGCCGGTTACCTCGGCTTCCACAAGCCTCGGTGCCCCCTGCGCATGCACATTCTGTGTGAGTTCCAGAAACAGGGACCGGAGCGTATCCGGCGAATTGTTTTCGTAGCTGATCCTGACCGATCCCGAAACGGTTTTGGTATCAGGATGAAGCCTGGCATGAATATCATATGTGGCATACTGCTGCCAGTAATCCGGGCCGGGCGTGCCGGATAGGGTACGCGTACCTTTGCGGATTGCATCCTGATAACCCGCCGGTATGTCGATCGTATAGGGCAGATCCCGCTCGATTTCGACGGGTACCGTAATGCGTTCACGTTCTGCCTGAACCGGTTCCGGTTGATGAACAACACAAGATGTTAAAAATAATAGCAGGGAAACCTGAGTAGCATAGATGGCAAAACGTACTGGATTCATAACAACCGGGATACTGTAAATTGATATTATTTTTCAGTACGGTAAATAGCACGAATTATGATTGATGTCAACAAACCAAACGAGAAAAAGGCTGCAATGCATCGGCGTCGTTAACCAATAGTTCGTACATACAGTTTCTGCTATCCTGCACTGTACAGGCAACAAATGAAAGGCCACGCAGCTCCGGTCACAGATATGAATAAAAAGATTTGAATAAATCCGTGAGAATTTAATTAAACCATTAAATTTGCCGAATTCCTATTTCCCGAACGGAATGGTGATGCCAAGCCATGGGATACCGATAAAGGATCCTTCAATATCAGTTGGCCTGAACAGGCCGAAATCAACAGCCAGCCTCTCCGTCGCAAACCGGATACCAATTGACAGTAACGCCAGGTTTTCGTCACCTGCCGAGAAAAAATAGTTTTCCGACAACAGGTAGGTGGTCCGGCCTAAACGCGTCATGCCGCTCACATTCACAAATGGGGTATTCGACCAGTCGCCTCCGGCATATCCGAAGCCCAGGCCCAACGACAGATTATGGTCGCTCCCCCCAATAGTGGCCACCCCATAGGCAAAACCGAGCCCGGTACCATCTTCACCCAGAATACCACCGAAAAGACCGCCTGCGGCCAGATGGATATTATCCTGACCAAGGGGGATCGATAGTTTGGGCAGAATCCAGATGGGCGTAGCCGACGCGCCGAACAAAAACATCGGCACAATTCCCGCGCCCAGTGAAAAATTTTTGGTTAAGCCCACATTCACATTATTGAAAAAAATCCACGTGTTCTGGTAATACCCCTGGCCCCGCCTTATCCCCCTGGCATTTGTCGCAAAAAAATACCGGGTCGGTTGCGGGTTTTCGTACCAGTACTCCCCGTCTCTGAACTGCGAGGGATCGATTTCCCTCATCGAGCGGATGTTGGCTCTGGCTATGGTGATCTCCCCCAGATCCTGAGTGCTCAGCACAATGGATTCCTCGTTCTGTGAGATCACTTCCCCGGTGAACACATTCCCCTGCAGCGTTTCAATGCGGTACTGGCTGCCCACCGTTTGCGCCTGGAGATACTGGCACATCACCGGCAAGAGAATAATCGAAATGAGGATGGTGTTCAGCGTAAGGATGCCGGTTTTCTTCATAATTTTAGCCCTTTCAGATTAAAAGACCTTGCCATGATGCTTTTTTAATTGCTCGAATAATGCTTGTACAAGACGTCAGATACTGCAATCAGAACAGACAGATGGGGCCGACGGGATTATAAATAATCAGGCGTGCCCAACAAGATTACAAATAATACTGATGTATTGCTACAGGGTATAATGCTTTGCAGGGCAATATTCTACAAGTAGTATGTGGCGCCGGGATGAGGATGAGGATTAGGTTGAGGTTGAGGTTGAGATTTAGATCATGATCAAGATCAAGTTTGAGGTTTAGGTTCAGGTTTTAGGTTCAGGTTTTAGGTTCAGGTTTTAGGTTCAGGATATCGGAGAGTGTATGAGATTACAGAACTCCCCCGGTACAGTGCCCTTCATGTACATCCAACGGATGGCCGCGTTTGATTTGCTGTTTTTTAGTAGATTGAACCATAACTGAGATTACACTTCAGGGGTTCGATACTGTAAAATCATGTTGGCTGTCCTGTTTATACTCATCACACTCTTCCCGGCCCTGCAACCGGAAACTTCCACAGACACTGTGTATGTGCCTGTGCTCTGTTACCACGATTTCTATTCTGAGGGCAGGGCCCCCGGAACCCTGTCGGAAAAGTATGCACGCTTTGAAGACCTGCTCAAATGGCTGCAGGCCGAGGGCTACCGGTCCCTGCTTCCAGGGCCGGACGATACCACCCCACCGGGCGACGGCCGGAACATCATCTTTACCTTCGACGACGGAAACATCACCCAGCTCCGTGCGGCGCTGCTGCTGGAGCAGTACGGATTCCGCGGCATCTTTTTTGTGATCCCTGCATTCATCGACCAGCCCGGAAAAGCCCATTTCACCTCCGGCCAGATTCGTTCTCTGGCCCAACGCGGCCATCAGATCGGCATTCACGGTTTTGAACACAAAAGCATGATCGCATACGGCTCGGAGATAGCACAGGCAGCCGATACATCAATCACCATCACCGCAGCCATTATTGGCAAGGATGCCGCCAGGCTCGCATTTGCCTTCCCCTACGGGCATTACAGCCGTGCAGTTGTAAGCATGTACTCCAATCACTTTTCACACCTTTACACCGTAAATCCCGGGTACTGGAATACCACCTCGACCCTGATTCCACGTATGCTCATAACGCCGCAGCGGGACCCGGATTTTTACAGAAATTACATTATTTCGGCGGCCGGATTCCGCCCCTTACTGCGCTTTCTGGATGATGATGCCTCATCACGAAATGTGATTCAAATATCATCAACCGAAAAATTGGACGGTACCGATATCTATCTGCTCACGCCCGCTGCCGATCAGTTCGGGCTTCACTACAATCCATGGCGCATTGAACAGATCAAAAAAACGGCCGCCCGGCCGGGTGAGTATCATTACAGCATAGACCTTGGTGATTATCTGCAAACCTACCACAAAATGGAGAATGCCATACTGGCCATGGCACTGGTCGGGTTTACAGATAACCGGTTCAGGTTCATGTCGGATGGGTACCTGTTCAGGATAAGGGAAATTAGCCCGGAAAGACCAGGTGAATGACTGCCGGACACCTGGTTGACCGGCGATCATCACCTTAAACGGATTACCAGCTGCTGCACCGTGCATTCTTATACCTGTCGATCCAGCAGCGATATTATAAGCTATTTCCTTTCCACAGTCAGATTGAACGGTCCTTTGGCCCTTTCGAGCACATTTGGGCTGGAACCTGACGGATTCACTTCAATGATCCATGTATCTGTTGCACTGATTTCAAAATCCGTGACAGACCGGGACCTGGTAGAGTTTGTGGTTGTGGTATTGATCCTGCCGGGAATTTCATAGAACATATCTCCGCCCAGTTCGCCAACCCTGAAACGGACTGCCAGTTCACCCGAAGTGTGTTCAATCAGGAAATCATACAGTTCGTTCTCTGTTCCGCTGAACCGGTAGTAACGTCTATCTCCAAGAACTGAGATCGTTTCATCTATTGATGCTATATCATTATTGAATACCAGCTCCTGGGGTTCGGCGATGGAGGCCAGCCCCAGCAGGTACGGGCCTTCGGAGTCCT
>RECM01000165.1 GCA_007694035.1 Balneolaceae bacterium | reverse complement strand
GCAATAGTGGGGGCAGAAGGCAATAGTGGGGGCAGAAGGCAGAAAGCAAAAGGCAAAAGTTTAGAAGGCGTGAGGCAGAAGGGAGGGGGCACTACGTGGCCCCCACTTCCAAACTCAATTGCTCTGTTGCTCCCTGGATCCCTAACTCAAAGCATACCAACAGCACCGTTGCTGTTACCTTCGAAATCATGAATCCCCAAACCACTTCCCCATTCCATATTCCATATTCTATTGTTCTACTGTTCTACTGTTCTTATCAAGTGAATGCGCCCTGCCGGGCGCACCACAAAAAAAAAAGGCCACCCCAACCGGGATGGCCTTGCAAATCGTACAGAACTGCTTCGGGCTACTCTTCTTCTTTAACAACCCAGATTTTGAGCTCCGGTTTGATGTCTTTGGTGAGCGCAACCGTAGCTGCATACTCTCCGAGTGCCTTCACATCTGAAGTAATGGTGATTTTACGGCGGTCGATTTCGAGACCTTTCTCGCCCAGTGCATCGGCAACCTGCTGGGTGGTGATGGTACCGAATATCTTCCCGTCTTCACCGGCCTTAACCGCAAGGGTAATAGACGTTGCAGCAATTTTTTCCGCCAGTTTCGTAGCGTTTTTGATGTCCAGTTCTTTTTTCAGGGATATTTGCTTTTCTTCATTCTCCGCAGTGCGGATGGCAGATTTACTGGCAAATATTGCCAGGCCCTGGGGTATGAGATAGTTACGGCCGTAGCCGTCTTTCACGTCAACGATATCGCCGCGTTCTCCAACGGTGGCAACATCCTGTTTTAATATCAGTTTCATAATAAGTTAACTCCGGGTGCTATGATTAACGCAGGTTTTCGGCAACAAACGGCATCATGCCGAGATGGCGTGCCCTTTTGATTGCTTTGGTTAACTGGCGCTGATACCGGGCGCTTGTACCGGTAACGCGGCGGGGCAGTATTTTCCCCTGGTCGTTGGTAAACCGTTGAAGGGTTTTAACATCTTTGTAATCGATGTAGATAACGCCTGCTTTAGAAAATTTGCACTCTTTGTTACGGAGGTTGCCCTTTTTAGGGTGCTGTGGATTTTTAAGCATACTATTTGCTGGTTTTTTATTAGATCGTTTGATGGGTTAGCTTTCCTCTGCGGCTTCTTTTTCACGCGGTTCAAAAACAACAGGCAATTTGCCTTTTTTCTGAAGATCGCGGTGATGAAGCATTTTATTGTCATATTTAAGGGTCAGAAAGCGGAGGATGTTGTCATCAATCAGCATCTGACGTTCCATTTTGGCTATCAGGTCAACAGGGGCCGTAAAAAAGGCATTTACGTAGTATCCGCTGTTCTTCCCGTCCATCTCGTAAGTGAAGCGCTGTATGCCCCACTCATCGATCTCTTCAATTTCAGCACCACCGTTTGTAATGAAGTCTTTGTACTTCTGAACGGATGCTTTGATCTGCTCCTCATCGAGAACAGCATTCACGATGAAGGTTAGCTCGTAATAGTTTTTTTTCATCAATAATAGGTTTCCTGTGGATGTTAACAACAGCCATCGGGGAATCCCGACAGCAGGAAGCCTTAAATATACAACTATTCCTGAGCCTGTACAACTCAGGGAAGCGGTGTGCCCGAATAAAGTGTGCCCTGGTGGAAGCCCGCCAACAGTTCCGATAACCCGCCTGGCAGTACCCCGAAATAAATAGTGAGCAGCGCAAGCAGAAGCAGCACAGATCTGTATGGAAAGCCGGCCTGTGTGAGCTCAATTTCTTCTGTACCTTCCTTCATATATAGAAACACAAGAACGCGCAGGTAATAGTATACCCCCGCCACGCTCGCCAGCACACCTACTATGGCAAGCCCGATAAGGTCGGCCTGGATCGCCGCGGCAAAGACCTGGTACTTGCCGATGAATCCGGCAAATGGCGGTATACCGGCAAGTGAGAAGAGAAATATGCCCAGAAGTACGGCCATGAAGGGTTGCTTGTAACCCATACCGGCGTACTGATCAACACTGTTGAACTGCATGCCCTTGTGGCGTTCATAATAGGCCACCACACCGAAAGCACCGATATTCATCAGGGTATAGGCCAGCAGGTAATAAAGTACCGCCGAATAACCGGCTGCCGTGCCGGCGGCAAGCCCTACGAGTACGTACCCGGCATGGGCAATACTGGAGTAGGCAAGCATCCGTTTCACATTGTTCTGAACCATAGCCACAATATTGCCGAGTATCATGGTGAGTATGGCAATCACCACCAGCACCCCGCTCCACTGTTCCACGGCCAGGGGCAGGGCCCTTTCAAGTATCAGGATCAGGGAGACAAATGCAGCCGTTTTTGCAGCTGTTGCCATATAGGCGGTAATGGTTGTTGGCGCGCCTTCGTACACGTCGGGTGTCCACATATGAAACGGAACGACCGAAACCTTGAAGAAGAACCCGACGAGCAGCAGTCCCACCCCTGCCCAGTAGATCAGGCCGGCATCGGCATACAAACCAATATCGGCCAGGCGGGTTGTTCCCGTAGCGCCATAGAGAAGTGCGATCCCGTACAGGAAGAAACCGGTGGCAAATGAACCCAGCAGGAAATATTTGAGGGCGGCCTCAATACCCGTTTTTTCATCTCTCACAATACCTGCCAGCACATACAGGGCTATCGACATGGTTTCAAGCCCCATAAATACGGTAACAAGGTCGTTGGCCGTAGCCAGTACAATCATACCCACCGTACCGAAAAGGATCAGCGTGTAGACCTCCGCAAAGTTGTGATTTATACTGGTCAGGTATTCCCTGGAGAGCACAACCACAAAAAGGGTCGCCGCCACAACAAGCGCCGTGCCGAATGCAGCGGTGCCGCCGGTAGTGGCCATGCCGTAAAAGATATCGACCGTGGGCCCGAACAGACCGTATACCGACGCGGCCAGCGCCAGTATAAGAGATGCGACCGATACGGTATATATCATGGTCGCATTCTTAGTGTAGGCATCTACCATCATAACGATAAGCCCGGCCACCGTAATGATGATAGCGGGCAGGTAGAGCAACATGTCGTTTAAAATTTCCATCTGCAAATGCAATTATAATAGGGTATCGATCGCTTTGGCCAGTTTTACATCTTTGGCTGTGACCTTGTTACCGGCATCGTGTGTAGCCAGGCCGATAGTAACGTTATTGTAAACATTGAATATCTCGGGATGATGAACCTGTTCTTCGGCCTCAAATCCAACCCTCACCATGAATGCAAGGGCTTCCCTGAATCCCGGGAATTTGAAATCCTTTGTCAATTTGTCGCCTTCGATTCTCCAGCCATCAAGTTCTCTGAGGCTTTCCTTTATCTGAGATTCAGACATTGGGGTACTCATTATTCCTCTCCGATTTTGGATGCAAATTCCTGTGTGATGTCGTAGAATTTTCCGGCCCAGCCAGGCAGCTCATCAGCCTTAGCTGACTGCAGTATCGCGGCACTTTTCTCTCGCGACTCCTCCAGCAGCTGTGTTACCTGGTGCTCGGAATACTGTGTGAAATGCGTCGGACGGATACCGATCCAGACAATGAAGATCATTACGGGTACGAGAAGGGTTATTTCGCGCGCGTTCAGGTCGGCCAGTTTTTCGTTCAGCTTGTTGGTAATTGGTCCGAACATCACTCTTCTGTACATCCACAGCATGTAGACGGCAGCAAGTATTACACCCGTAGCACCTAAAATGGTAAACCAGTAGGAATTGAGTACCACCGAGTGGAACGCTCCGTTCAGGATCAGGAATTCGCCGACAAACCCGTTCAGGCCGGGCAACCCAACCGAAGCCAGCGTGGCAATCATGAAGAAAACGGCAAATACAGGCATCACGCCCGAAAGTCCGCCGAAATCAGAAATCATGCGGGTATGCCTGCGGTCATAGATCATGCCAACAATGAGGAAGAGCGCCCCGGTTGACAGTCCGTGATTCACCATCTGAATAATGGCACCCTGCACCGCCATGGTGTTCAGGGCAAAAATGCCGAGTACAACAAATCCGAGGTGGCTCACCGACGAGTAGGCAACCAGTTTTTTGACGTCTTTCTGCACCATGGCCACCAGCGCACCGTATATGATACCGATTACGGCCAGCGCACCCATCCATGGAGCGAAGGCTTCTGAGGCATTCGGGAAAAACGGCAGGCAGAAACGGACCAGCCCGTAGGTTCCCATCTTGAGCATGATGGCCGCCAGAACAACCGAACCGGCCGTCGGGGCTTCAGTGTGTGCGTAAGGAAGCCAGGTATGGAATGGGAACAGCGGCACCTTGATGCAGAATGCCAGCGCAAATGCAAGGAACAACCATGTTTGCTCTACAAGGCCGATCTGATAGACCGGGCTGCTGAGCAGGCGCCAGTCGGTGGTAAATACCCCGTTGTTGATGGCATCGCCCGCGTGGAATCCCAGGTAGATGAGGGCCACAAGCATGATAAGAGAGCCTACCAGCGTATATAAAAAGAATTTGATGGTCGCGGCAATGCGTCCCTCGCCGCCCCAGATTCCGATCAGGAAGTACATCGGTATAAGGGTGACCTCAAAGAACACATAGAAAACAACCAGATCCAGCGAAGCGAATACGCCAAGCGAACCCGTTTGCAAAATAAGCAGCATGGCGAAGAACCCCTTCACATGCTTTTTGATGGAGGTCCACGACGACAGCACCACTATCGGGCCGAAAAAGGTGGTGAGCATGAAGAGCAGCAGGCTCAGTCCATCGAGTGCGGTGATGTACTTCACATCCAGCCCTGCAAGTAGCGGGCCGGTTTCCGTCATAAACTGGGCCACATGGGAATTGGCCACATCAAAATTCAGCATCAGGGGCACCGACAATGCAAAGCTCGCCAGTGTAACAAACAGGCTTATCATGCGCACCATTTCGTCGGTGCGGGCAGCCAGCAGAACCAGCGCTCCGAGAAGCGGCAGGTAAATTACGATCTGTAAAAGAATATCCATCAGGAAACTGAATTTATCCGAAGATTAACATCCCAAGTACCACTACAACTCCAAGAACAAGTGCGAACGCATAGTTCTGCGTTACACCGGTCTGGAAGTATCTGAAAAGGCCACCGAAAAAGCGGACAAAAGCGCCCACAAAATTGACAAAGCCGTCAATTATTTTGATGTCGAACACAGCAAGTACCCGGTCAGATACTTTCACAAGCGGGTTGATGATGGTGGTTTCATAAATCTCGTCAACATTGTATTTGTCGGACCAGAGATCGTAAAGACCTCCGAAACGCTTGGCGATAGCGGCATCGGTTGCAACGCCACGGTCATGGTCGTACACTTTGTAGGCCAGTATTACCGCGCTCACAGCCACCACTATGGCAAGGGCCAGCAGGGTCCATTTAACCGCGTAGCTGAGTATGAGCGGGGGCTCGTGGGTTACCCCTTCGAGCCAGCCATGCAGCCAGTTGATGTGGGCCGATTCGCCGGTGAACGTCGACACAAAGAAATCGGGCACACCCATAAGTCCGCCGATCACCGCCAGTACCGCCAGTACCCAGAGGGCCGACGTCATGGATACGGGACTTTCGTGCAGGTACTTTTCAGAGCCTTCGGCCGCGCCGATCAGCTTCGGAAGCTTGAAGCTGCCGTGGAACGTGGTAAGGGTGAGCCTGAACATATAGAATGCGGTTAGGAAGGCAGTAACAACGGCAATCCCCCACAGGAAGAAGTAAACTGTACCGTACTGGCCCAGGCCGGCGTTGAACACCATGGCCAGAATTTCGTCTTTCGAGAAAAAGCCGGAGAATATCGGAATGCCCGCAATGGCAAAGGTAGACAGCAGAAATGTTTTGTACGTGGAAGGCATGTACTCGCGCAGCCCGCCCATAAAGCGCATGTCCTGCACATCGAAATGCACATCCTTCCCCTTGTCATGCAGTTTGTGTTCCACATGGTGCATGGCATGGATCACCGAACCGGAACCGAGAAAGAGGCAGGCTTTGAAAAACGCGTGGGTTACCACATGGAACATTGCGGCAATAAAACCGCCGGATCCCAGAGCAAGAAACATGAAACCCAGCTGCGATACCGTAGAATAAGCCAGCACCCGCTTGATGTCGTACTGGGTGAGGGCAATGGTGGCGGCTACAATGGCGGTGAGCGCACCGATAACTGCCACAAACAGCATCACCTCAGGCGTAAGCACATACAGGCCGGAGAAACGGGCAATAAGGTAAATACCTGATGTTACCATGGTGGCCGCATGGATGAGGGCTGAAACGGGCGTCGGGCCGGCCATGGCATCAGGAAGCCACACAAAGAGTGGTATCTGGGCACTTTTACCGGTTGCCCCGATAAACATCAGAATGGCGATCCAGAACACATAGTCGCCCGGAATCTGGCTGAGGCCGGCAAAAATGACATCAAAATCGAGGCTGCCTACCGACACAAACACCAGGAACATGGCGATCAGGAATGCGAAATCGCCTACACGGTTGTAGATAAATGCTTTCTGGCCCGCTTCAGACTTAACCATGTCGCCGTACCAGAAACCGATGAGCAGGTATGAACAGAGCCCGACACCTTCCCAACCCAGGAAAAGCAGCAACAGGTTATTGGCCAGAACCAGGTTCAGCATGGCGAAGATGAAAAGGTTCATGTAGGCAAAAAACTTCCAGTAACCCTCATCATCTTTCATGTATCCCATTGAGTAGAGATGGATGAGCGCCCCTACACCGGTTACAAACAGTACCATTAATATTGACAGCTGATCTACCCGGTAGGCGATATCGGAGGTGAAATCACCGGCTTCAATCCACGTAAACAACCGCACAACAACCGCTTCGGAATCGGCCCCCATTGAAAAAAATATGCCGACAGCCATCAGGAAAGGGATAAATACCGCTACCGTCGCAAGTGAGCCGATCAGGGTTTTCTGCTTGCGGTAGCCTTCCGACGAAAGCCCGAGTAAACCGTTGATCAGAAATCCCAGCAACGGGATGGCAACAATCAGCCAAACATATTCAGTTAATACACTCATGAATTATCGGGTATGGTCTGGTCGGATAACAGAATTATACATGGGCTACCACCGCAACAGGTTGATTTTTGAGATGTCGACGGTGAGGTTATTCCGGTAGATAGCGATTATGATGGCAAGCCCTACTGCCACTTCCGCTGCGGCAACACAGAGCGAGAAAAACACGATTATCTGCCCGTGCACATCGCCCATCTCGGCACTGAATGAGACCAGTGTCAGGTTAACCGCATTGAGCATGATTTCGACGCTCATCAGAATAACGATGGCATTTTTACGGGTCAGAACCCCGATCACTCCTATACTGAAAAGAACGGCACTCAACGCCAGATACCAGCTTGTGATAATCATTGATCCCGGGATTTTAATTTACGTTGGGCTATCATCAGCGCACCAACTACCGCGGCTGTAAGCAGAATTGCGGTCACTTCGAAGGGCAGCAGATAGGTAGTGAACAGTTCATCGCCGATTGCTTCAACTGTTCCGATGGCAATCATCTGGTCGGCAAACTCAGGGAGCACGCCGGTCCAGCTGCCCAGGGCGTACAACAGCTGCGCCAGAACAGCAATACCGGCAAAAAAAGCGGCGGCATGTTTAAAGCTGAATTCGGCGAACAGGTTCTCCTCTTTTTCAAGATTGAGCAGCATGATCACAAACAAAAACAGCACCACGATAGCTCCGGCATAAACCAGAACCTGAACCACAGCCAGGAACTGAGCCCGCAGCAACAAGTAGAGCCCCGCTATCGAGAGCATGTGGAAAACAAGTGCCAGTGCGCTGTTAACGGTACTTTTGTTCGTTACTACAAGTATGGCCGTTCCCAAAGCTAACAGGGCGAAAAACAGAAACAGATACGTTATCATTCTCGGCTAATTTTTTAAGTGCCCAAATGTACCCAATTAAGAATCGTTCATCAACACATTTTTGCCGGTGCAGCTCAAAGAAATCCAAAATAGATGATGCCCGACACGCCCACTAACCAGCAGTACCAGGCAAAATAGTGGAGACTTTTTCCTTTAAGCAGCTTAATAAGATATTTCAAGGCAATCACCCCTGATATAAATGAAGCAAAAAATGCCACGGTCAGTTCGCCGGTTGCCACACCCTCAAAACCCGTTTCAAGTATATCAAGAAACTCCAGAAGCATTGCTCCGGCAAGTACCGGCAGCAGCATGATGAAAGAAAAATCGGCAACTTCCGACCGTTTAAGCCGCAGAAAAAGCCCTGTGGTAATGGTGGTGCCCGACCGGCTGATGCCCGGCATAATGGCCAACGCCTGGGCTATGCCCATGATGAAACCCTTCAGTGCTGTAACATCCTGATCGTTACGGTATGAATACTGTGTGGAATAGAGAAGAGCGCCGGTAACCAGCAACATACACGATACCAGTACCGGGCTGGCAAAAGCGGCCTCTATGTAGTCTTTAAGCAGCAGCCCGACAAACATAGCCGGAATCATGCTCAGCAATACGTAAAAGATAAAACGCACGTTGTACTGGTTTTTCCAGTTATCGGCCATGTTTTTGGGATCCGAAATAAACCGGAATGCCGTTACAATCAGAAGTTTGATCCTTTCACGGAAAATGACCAGAATACTGAACAATGATCCAAAGTGCACAACCACTTCAAATGTTATCCCGCGATCCAGTTCACGGCCAAGTAAGGCCTGGGCCAGTACAAGGTGACCTGAACTGCTCACCGGTAAAAATTCGGTTATGCCCTGTAGTATGCCAAGAAGAATAGCTTCAATAAAATCCATTTATTTGAGTTCCTGCGTTGTTATCTTTGCCTGTTCTGTTTTTTTGCCTCTATAACATTAAGGGGCAAATGATACTCATTTTAACTGCAAGTTTCACTCTGAATTCACAGTAAATACCATAATCCATGCAAAAATCGGTTGACATGTCCGCCCTGGCGGAAAAAATTGAGGAATCCAGCAAGTTTATTGATTCGATCAACTCGGAACTCAGCAAAGTGATCGTGGGGCAGCGCTATATGATCGACCGGCTGCTTATCGGCCTGCTCTCCAACGGCCACGTACTTCTGGAAGGGGTACCCGGCCTTGCTAAAACACTTACGGTCTCTTCACTTGCACAGGTGATCTCAACCAAATTCCAGCGCATCCAGTTCACCCCCGATCTGCTGCCCGCCGACCTGCTTGGTACGCTTATCTACAATCAGAAAGTCGGGGATTTTACAGTGAAAAAAGGGCCCATTTTTGCTAATATCATACTGGCCGACGAGATCAACCGCTCACCGGCCAAAGTGCAGAGTGCCCTGCTTGAATCAATGCAGGAACGCCAGGTAACCATCGGCGATCAGACTTACCCTCTTGATGAACCCTTCCTGGTACTGGCCACCCAGAACCCTGTGGAACAGGAAGGTACCTACCCCCTGCCCGAAGCCCAGGTCGACCGCTTCATGCTCAAAATCAAGATTGATTATCCCTCGCCCACCGAAGAGATGGAAATCATGCGGAAAATGGCCAGGACCGGCGATAAGCCAAAACTGAATGCCATAGTGAAACCGGCTGATATCCTGAAAGCCCGTAAAGTGATCAATGATATCTATATGGACGAAAAAGTGGAACAGTATATAATTGATATCATTTTTGCTACAAGAAAACCGGCAAAATATAATCTGAAAGAAATTGAAGGGCTTATCAATTTCGGTGCATCACCCAGGGCATCCATTAATCTGAACCTTTCTGCAAGGTCTCATGCATTTATGGAGCACCGTGCCTATGTAACACCTGAAGATATACGCGAAGTTGCCATGGATGTACTGCGCCACAGGATTATCCCAACCTATGAAGCCGAAGCCGAAGACATTACCTCAGAACATCTTATAGAAAAAGTTTTATCTACTGTTCATGTACCCTGACGAAAATCTGTACATCAATGTTGACAGTTTTCAAATTATTCAGTTATTTTACAGACAACTTATTAAACATCTAATTAACTGACTGTATAATGAAAATTAAATTCGTACCAAGATCAGACGTTAAGATTACCAAGAAAAGTTCTTCGAAATTTCGTCCGCTTCTCGATGCACTGAATAAACTGAAACCCGGTGGAGAAGCACTCGAAGTCACCTATTCAAACGATAAAGAACTAAATTCCATGAGAAATGTGGTTTACACATTTAACAGGGAATCAGGAAGCAAAATCCGCAGTGGCAAAGACACTGTAAACAGCAAAATCTTTTTCTATAAAGATTCCAAATAAATCTGTACGGTTGTTATTATAAAAAAAAGGCATCATTGCAGATGCCTTTTTTTTTGGGAATTATTGCACCTTAAATGCCTGGCTGGCATAAGAATAACAAATCCGTTATATAAAAAAATATAACCTGTTTTACATATTTGATTCAGGTTAAAATCGTACCTGTCAGGCACTCATTTCCAGCATACGGTCGAGCGACTTTTTGGCCTTTACACGTATATCCTCATCAATTTCGATCTGGTATTTGTCTTCCCTCAGGCACTCGAGGGTATCTTCGAGAGTGATCTCATTCATATGCGGGCACCGTATGCTGCACATGCCCAGCATCTCTTTGCCGGGATTCTCAGCAGCAATATTGTCGCTCATGCTGCACTCTGTGAGCAGCAGGAAACGTTTTGCATCAGAATGTTTCACAAAATCGACCATGGCCGTGGTGCTGCCCGAATAGTCGGAAGCCTCTACCACCTCCGGCGGACATTCAGGATGGGCTACCACAACGGTATCGGGGAACTGGGCCCGGGCAGCGGTTATGTCGCCAACCGTAAATTTTTCATGCACTTCACATTTGCCGTTCCATACCACCATGGATGGTTCACCGTTCCGGATCATATCACCGGGAAATAGAACACGTTTACCGGTTTCCCTTGCCACATTCCTGGCGAGGAATTCATCGGGCAGGCAGATTACCGTATCCGACTCAAGCTGGTTCACAATGCTCACCGCGTTGCTGGATGTACAGCACACATCGGTTTCGGCCTTTACATCGGCATAGGTATTTATATAGGTAACAACGGGAACACCGGGATACGCCTTTTTAATTCTGCGTACGTCCTCGGCCGTTATGCTTGAAGCAAGTGAACAACCGGCCACGCGTGCTGGCAGCAGCACCATCTTTCCCGGGTTCAGGATTTTGGCCGTTTCTGCCATGAACCTGACGCCGCAAAAAACAATGCGCTCTGCATCGGTACTGGCCGATATACGGCTCAACCCCAGAGAGTCGCCCACATGGTCGGGTATGCTGTGGTACAGGGCCGGCTCCATATAGTTATGGCCCAGTATAACCGCTTTTTTCTCCTTCTTCAGACGGTTGATCTCAAACGCGATTTCGGATTTGACCATGAGTTCGGCTTCGGGAACTAAATGCCCGAGCATCTTCTTCATCAGCTCAAACGTCTGTGCCGCGCTAACGGCTTCCTGAATTCGTAGCATAAATAGTAATAATTAGTTCAGACAAATAACGCCCGGAACGTGTGTCTGATATACTTAAAACTCAAAAAAAAGAGGGAGAAACACAACGTTTCTCCCTCAGGAATTAAACGCTATTCGAAAGAGCTCTATTTGGTCTCTTCTTCAGCATCATCTGAATCATCAGCGCCGGCGTCAGCGGAAGTATCTTCCTTCGTTTCGGCTTTTTCAGCCTCCGCGTCTTTAGCCGCTTTGGCAGCTTTGGGTTTTTCTTCCTTCGCTTCGGCTGCAGCAGCCTTGGCTGCTTTATCTGCTTTGGCTTCGGCAGCTGCTTCCTGCTCACTCAGTTTTTCCTTGAGGTCTGCAAGACCCGACATTTCGCCGAGGGTTAGTGCGGCACCGGTCGAAACAGATTTCTCTTTTTTGGCTTTCGACTTTTTAGCGGCCTTCGATTCAGTTTTCTCACTCTTGTCGCGGGTGAGCTCTTTCTGACTGACTACAATATTTCTCGACTGCTCGTCGAAATCAATTACAGCCACTTTCAGTGCATCACCTTCTTTTATGTCGCCTTTAAAGGAATCGGGATTTTCCACTTCCTTAATTGGCATAAACGCTTCCAGACCGAGGGGAACTCTCACGTACGCACCCTTATCGGTGTGGCGTACAAACGTGGCATCAAGCTCGGTTGCCGATGCGTACTCTTCAACAAACTTGTCCCAGGGGTTTTCCAGGATCTGCTTGTGGCCAAGCGAGATTCTCCGGTTTTCAAAATCGACAGACAGGATTGCTACATCGATTTCGTCGCCCTTGTTCACAATTTCGCTCGGGTGGTTCACTTTGTCGGTCCAGCTGAGGTCCGAGATGTGGATGAGACCGTCGATACCGGGTTCAAGTTCCACAAATACACCGAAATTGGTGAGGTTTCTGACCACGCCCTTGTGACGGGAATCGATGGGATAGCGTTCCAGTATATTGTCCCACGGATCTTTTTCAAGCTGTTTGATACCCAGGGAAACCTTGCGCTCATCCTTATTGATATTCAGCACAATGCATTCGATGATCTGGTTTTTCTCAACCAGCTGCGACGGGTGCTTGATGTGCTGTGTCCACGACATTTCACTGATGTGAACCAGGCCTTCAACACCTTTTTCGAGTTCAATAAAGGCTCCGTAGTCGGCAATGGAAACAACCTTGCCCTGAACTTTGACTCCCTCGGGATATTTCGCGTCGATTTCATCCCATGGATGCGGCTGAAGCTGTTTCAGGCCCAGTGATATCCGCTTGCGTTCCTCGTCAAATTCCAGAACAACCACGTTGAGCCGCTGGTCCAGTTTTACAATTTCCGACGGGTGCTCTACACGGCCCCATGATAGGTCGGTAATATGGAGCAGGCCGTCTACGCCGCCAAGATCGATAAACACACCGAAATCGGTGATGTTTTTAACCACACCTTCGAGGATCTGACCCGACTCCATGGTGGAGAGGATTTCAGTGCGCTGATCTTCGAGATCGGTTTCAACCAGTGCACGGTGCGATACAACCACGTTTTCCGAACCCATGTTCAGTTTTACGATCATGAATTCCATGGTACGGCCCACGTAGGCGTCGAAATCGCGTACCGGGCGCACATCTATCTGGGAACCGGGGAGGAAAGCATCGATGCCAAACACATCAACAACCATACCGCCTTTGATCCGGCGTTTGATATAGCCCTCTATAACAGTCTGTTTCTGATGTGATTCCTCGATTTTCTGCCATGTTCTGAGTGTATCAGCTTTTCTGCGGGAGAGTACGAGCTGGCCTTCACGGTCTTCAACCCTGTCGAGGAAAACCTCAACCTCGTCGCCGATCTTTACATTATCGGCATCGCGGAATTCGTTCAGGGGCACAATACCCTCCGACTTGAACCCGATATCGACGATTACATATTTCTCATCAACGCCGATAACTCGGCCTGTTACAATTTCTTTTTCAGTGATGAAGTTCAGTGTGCCCTCATACATTTTCATGAGGTCGTTGTACTCACTGTCGTCGTAGTCTTCCGACGCTTCCTGAAGCTCATCCAGGGTATAGATTCTGCTGCTCAGTTCACCGGTGAATGTGGGGACATCATTGGAGGGTGCTTCAACAGGTTCGGCCACAGCGGTTGGTGCTTCAGCGGTTTCTGCCTCTCCGGATGGTACTTCAGCGGTTTCTGCCTGTACTTCGGCGGGCTTTTCTGTCTCTTCCGCCGCAGTGCTTTCTTCGGTTGCCCCGGCTTCTGCCTCAGTATCGGCAGCCTCATTGCTGGCTTCTTCAGCGGGTGCCGGCTCTGTTTCCTCAGCCTTCGGTGTATCGTCGGCTGCTACGGGTTCATCAGATTCTTTTTCGTCTTTTTTATCGGTTTTTCCCTCCGCCTCTTCAGCGGCTGGTTCACCGGCAGTATCGGTAGCGGGTGTATCCTGTTCCGTTTGTTCTGCTTCCAGGTTTGTAGTTTCTTTTTTCAGTTCATCAGCCATGAAATTTCCTGTGCCATGTAAATTCCACATCCGGCATTTGGATGGGATAAGAGTTAGTAAATTCAGTTATTTATTTTCTCCGGGTTTCGAAGAGCCTTTAATATATGATTTTATATTAACATAAAACACCTACCCGAATCAGAAAATTTCCCGGCAGTAACCGTGCCGTTAACGCCTGTTTTTTATCTCTTTAATTTTTGCGAGAATCAGATCGACCTGCTGCTCAAATTCAAGTTCCGAGGTATCGATCAGTATGGCATCTTCTGCCTGGCGCAACGGATCGGCTTCACGCCCTGAATCGATCCTGTCGCGGTATTCGAGGTTGTTCCTGATTTCGCCCGGATCGCCGGAGAGCCCCATCTCTTCGAGCTGTTTGATGCGGCGCTGTGTACGCGTCTCCAGATCGGCCACCATAAAAAATTTGAGATCGGCATCAGGGAAAACAGCCGTTCCGAGATCGCGTCCGTCGGCAATCACATCGTTGCTCATGGCTACCTCCCTCAGCAGTTCGTTAACCCTTGCCCTCACAGCCGTTATCTCCGCGATCCTGCTTACGCCCGACGTAACCCGGCTGTCGCGGATTTCACGGGTAACATCCTCGCCGTCGAGGCTGATCCGGAATTCGCCGTTTTCGAAACGCCCCCCTACCCGGTAACCTGACAGTTTTTCCATAAAGCGGTCTGTATCGCTGCCATCCCGCTGATGAGCAAAGGTAAAACAGCGGTAAAAAGCCCCCGAGTCGAGAAAATAAAAGCCCGAACGGGCCGCAACCTCGCGTGCCGTTGAACTTTTGCCTGAGCCAGACGGGCCGTCGATCACAACTATCATGATATTGGTTGGGTCAATTATTGTTTGTAAATCATATTTGCCGTAATTTAGCAATCTTGATCAAATTGATTTTACCTGAAATCTATTTTTTAAACTGTTTACATGCCACAGCATAAATCTTCTATAAAAAGAGTCCGCCAGGAAAAAAAACGCCGGCTGCACAACCGCGCACGCCGATCGGCTATGCGTACATTCATTAAAAATGTTTTTAGCCAGACCGATAAAGACGAAGCAGAAAAGCATCTTAAGCTGGCCATTTCCTATATCGACCGCATGGCGGTAAAAGGTTACCTACACAAAAATAACGCCGCCCACAAAAAGTCCCGGCTCGTTCGCTTTGTAAGCGGTCTCTGATCTAATAAAATAATATGTCACGCGCCCTCCTCGCCATTATTGACGGGTTCGGCATCGCAGTGAACCCCAAAGTCAGCGCGATCGACCAGGCCCGCAAACCGTTTATCGATTCACTTTTTGCCGAGTACTCCCACACCACTCTTTCGGCATCCGGCGAAGCAGTTGGTTTGCCTGACGGGCAGTTTGGCAACTCCGAAGTCGGGCACCTTAATATTGGCGCTGGCCGTATTGTCTGGCAGGAGCTCACCAGGGTCAATAAATCAATCCGTGACGGTGAGTTTTTCACTGATAAAACCCTTCTTGAGGCTGCCGGCCATGCACGCAAGTCCGGACGGGTACACATTATGGGGCTCTTTTCCGACGGGGGTGTGCACAGCCACAACAACCACCTGTTCGCCCTGCTCAAACTTTTTCACGACCAGAATGTAGGTAATGTATTCGTTCATGCTTTTACCGACGGGCGCGACACCTCGCCGCATGGTGGCTTAGACTACACACGCGAATTCAACAAACAGGCCAGTGAAATCGGAACGGGACGCATCGCATCCATAGTCGGCCGGTACTACGCCATGGACCGCGACAAACGCTGGGAACGCCTTCAAAAAGCCTATGATCTTCTGGTTAATGGCAAAGGCGAACAGTTCAGCACTGCTGAAGAAGCTTTCGAAGCGTCCTACAAAAATGATGTGACCGACGAGTTTATTTTGCCCTGCATAATTGGTGATGGCGATGAAAGCAGAATCCAGGCGGGCGACACAGTGGTCTTCTACAACATCCGCGGCGACCGGGCAAGGCAGATCACTACCGCGCTTACCGACCCTCACTTCAGCGAATTCAAAACAGCCGGCAACCTGAACCTCAATTACTACACATTCACCTCCTACGACAGCCGCTTCAAAAATGCCCGTGTAGTCTATCCCCCGCTCAACCTGAAGAACACACTCGGTGAGGTGGTAAGCCGCCACGGCATGAAACAGCTCAGGATCGCTGAAACCGAAAAATACCCTCACGTTACCTACTTTTTCAACGGGGGCGAAGAAGAACCCAACGAAGGTGAAGAGCGCATCATGATTCAGAGCCCCAAAGTCGCCACCTACGACCTTCAGCCCGAGATGAGCGCGCCTGAGGTAGCACGCACTCTCAGCGATGAACTGGCCAAAGAAAAATTTGACCTGGTCATACTCAATTTTGCCAATCCCGACATGGTTGGTCACACCGGTGTTTTTGAGGCAGCCGTTAAAGCCGTGGAAACCATCGACGAGCAGCTCCGGCTGGTACTCCAAACCGCACTCAAACATGGCTATAAAGCAATCGTAATCGCCGATCATGGCAACGCCGACTGCATGCTTCAGACTGACGGAAGCGCGCATACGGCCCATACCACGGCCCCTGTTCCCTTTATACTTGTCGATCCGGAGCAAAAAAATGTGCCGCTCAAGCCCGGAATACTGGCTGATGTAGCCCCTTCACTGCTAAAACTGCTCGGAGTCGGTCAACCGGAAGAGATGACCGGAACCCCATTGTTTTAACCGTCCGGTACCAGGGGTGCGGGCTGCAACGCTTTTATCACCAGGCAGGCAGCAGGCAGAAGGCAGAAAGCAAAAGGCAAAAGTTAAAAAGGCAGAAGGCAGAAGGCAGAAGGCAGAAGGGAATATATCTGATCTGCCTGAGGTACCGCTAATTTGCCGGGAGTACCATCTTTCTTCCGGCGAACGTGGGCAGCCAAAACATGTCTGCCACAGCATCATGGCTGCCTGACAGTGCTGAGACAACGTTTCCGGAACCATCACCCCATCTGGTTCAATAAGCCTGCACACTTGCATTTAGCAGAACCTCTATCTACTTTCGTAGTGTGATGAACTAATGTGAGCTTACAGTCGTTCATAAACATGTTCAGAAACGGAAACCCAGACAAGTATCACTATCAGATTTTTATTCGCCCATGGAGGGAAATTTTTCAAACAGAGTTCGTGATGTAATACAGTTCAGCCGTGAGGAAGCCCTCAGGCTGGGGCACGACTATATTGGCACCGAACATCTGATACTCGGGATTATCAGGCTTGGCGATGGCATAGCCGTCAAAATCCTGAAAAACCTGAACTGCGATCTGTACAAACTCAAAAAAAATATTGAGGAGACCGTTCGCGGAACAGGTGGTGCAGTTACCGTTGGCAACATTCCTCTTACCAAACAGGCCGAAAAGGTGCTTCGAATCACCTACCTGGAAGCCAAGCTGTATAAAAGTGATACCATCGGTACAGAACATTTACTGCTGTCGCTGCTGCGCGACGACGAAAATATAGCGGCTCAGATACTGCAACAGTTCAGCATCAGTTACGACGCTGTACGCGAGGAGCTCGACTATATCATTTCGGGCCGCAGCAGAGAGGAACCTGAAACTGCTTCAGAAGCGGAAGAATCGGATAAACCATCATCAAAAGGCTTAAAACCATCCTCAGGAAGCGCTAGGGAGAGAAAAATGGAAAAAACGAAAACCCCGGTACTTGATAACTTCGGCCGTGATCTAACCAAGCTGGCCGAAGATGGCAAACTGGATCCAATAGTAGGACGCGAAAAAGAAATTGAACGGGTGGCGCAAATCCTCAGCCGGCGGAAAAAGAACAATCCCGTACTCATCGGTGAACCCGGTGTGGGTAAAACCGCCATCGCCGAAGGATTGGCCCTCAGAATAATCAAGCGGAAGGTATCGCGCGTACTTTACGACAAACGCGTGGTTGCCCTTGATCTGGCCGCCCTCGTGGCCGGAACAAAATACCGCGGCCAGTTCGAAGAACGCATGAAAGCCGTGATGAACGAACTTGAAAAGATCACCAATGTTATTCTTTTCATCGATGAGCTGCACACCATTGTTGGTGCCGGCGGGGCCAGTGGCTCGCTCGATGCTTCCAACATGCTCAAACCGGCCCTCGCCCGTGGCGACATACAGGCGATCGGGGCAACAACCCTGAACGAATACCGGCAGTACATCGAAAAAGACGGCGCCCTCGAACGGCGGTTTCAGAAGATTATGGTCGACCCCACCACACCTGAGGAGACCGTAGAAATTCTGCACCAGATTAAAAACAAATACGAACGTCACCACAGTGTAAGGTACTCCGAAGAAGCCATCATGGGATGCGTAAAACTCACCGACAGGTACATTACCGACCGGTTCCTTCCCGACAAAGCCATCGACGCCCTCGATGAGGCCGGCGCGCGTGTTCACCTGTCGAACATCATTGTACCGGACCATATCATCAAGCTGGAAGAGGAGATCGAAAAGACGAGCAACGAAAAAAACTCGATGGTCAAGAAACAGCGTTTTGAGGATGCCGCCCGTCTGCGCGACAAAGAAAAACGCCTGATCGACGAACTGGAAACCCAGCATGCCGAATGGGAAAAAGAGTGTGAAGAGATCGTTTACGACGTAACTGAAGAGGATGTGGCCAAAGTGGTTGCCATGATGACCGGCATCCCCGTCAATAAAATTGCCCAGAATGAGGGCATCAAGCTGCTCAAAATGAAGGAAGAGCTCTCAGGCCTGGTAATCGGGCAGGACGAAGCCCTCACCAAGCTTGCCAAAGCGATTCAGCGCACCCGGGCCGGCCTTAAAGATCCAGCACGTCCGATCGGTTCTTTCATATTTCTCGGGCCTACCGGCGTCGGTAAAACCGAGCTTGCCAAAGTTCTGGCCAAATATCTGTTCGACGTCGACGATTCCCTGATCCGCATCGACATGAGCGAATACATGGAGAAATTCTCGGTATCGCGCCTCGTGGGTGCCCCTCCGGGTTACGTGGGTTACGAAGAGGGCGGTATACTTACCGAAAAAGTTCGCCGCAAGCCATACAGCGTAATCCTGCTCGATGAAATCGAGAAAGCTCATCCCGATGTATTCAACCTGCTTCTGCAGGTACTGGATGACGGTATACTCACCGACAGCCTCGGGCGCAAAGTCGATTTCCGGAATACCATCATCATAATGACAAGCAATATCGGGGCCCGCGATATCAAAAACCTCGGGCGTGGCATCGGCTTCTCAGAAACCGAGACAGCCTTCGATTATGCCAAAATGAAGACCATTATTCAGGATGCCCTCAAAAAGGTATTCAACCCCGAGTTCCTGAACCGGGTAGATGATGTAATTGTGTTCAAGGCCCTCGAAAAGGACGACATCTTCAAAATCATCGATAAAATGGCCGATGAGCTGTTCAAGCGTATCAAGGATATCGGTTTCGAGATCGAGGTATCAAAAGGTGCCAAGGAGTTCATTGCCGAAAAAGGCTTTGATCCCAAGTTCGGAGCCCGGCCGCTGAGAAGGGCTATCCAAAGATACATTGAAGATCCGCTGGCTGAAGAGTTGCTGGGTGTTGTACATCCGGAATCATCAACCGTAAAGATCAAAATGAATGCCTCGCGCGACGGCCTTCTGTTCGAGTGGAAGGATGCCGAACCCAAGCCCAAAACCGAACCGAAAAACGACACAAAAAGTACGTCGTCAGAAGATGAAAAGAAAGAATCCGAGCAGACCAAGTAAGGCTCCGATTCGATAATGTTATAATAAAAGCCGCCGGATTCTATTGACTTCGGCGGCTTTTTTATTTCAGATCATTTTCAGTGCTGTTCAGCGTACAGAAATACGCAGCGGCTTGTTCAATCCCAATAGCAGCCAGTTCAGGTCGCCCATCGTTTTTAGCGTCAACGGCAGTTTCTCGGGGTCCCAGTGGAAGGTATCGGTGAGCTGTTCCCGGAGAAGCGAGCGTTCAGCCGTATTTATCACATACACGGCTGCATTGTTAAGCACACCGGAGCGGCCCCGGCTGCTGCCGGCCAGCATCACCAGTCTGTCTGAGTCACTGTCGAAATGGGCGAAAACCACATTCGCCCTGGTCGCCGTGCTCGCCACCCGGTCACCCGAGGCCAGATCATACAGTTCAACCCTGTTTTCCCTGGTTACCACTGCATAGCGGCCGTTGCCGGAAACAAATAAACCGGCAGGGCTGGCCATTACATCTATTTTCAGCTGAACTCTCCCTGAATTGTCGAGAACGGCCAGTATCCCGGCCGACCGGCCGCTCACCAGTGCCACATACCGGTCTGCGTTATCGGAAATGGCGAGGCCGATCATGGCACCCTCGGTAAACGTGTGGAAATGGCTCAGCTCCTGACCTTCTATGATCTGAATGCGCGACTGATTGCCGGTTTCGGTTACAATACGGGGGTTGTACACGGCCAGCTGGCGGCCACGGCGGCTCTGAACCAGCTCCGACACAGCCTCGCCCCTCAGGCTGCCGCTGTTATTGAATACCCGGTTGAGTTCAATACCGCCGGGATTGAAAAGCGTGAAACCTGCTATGTTGTTGCGTATAGTAAATGAACCGTCGTTGTGAACAAAGATTTTATTGGACTGGTCGCCCGCTTCCATGATCATCACATCGGAATGCTGCTGGAACAGGGAACCATCGCTGTTCAAAATCTTTACACCATACATTGAGCGGTCACCTTTGATCAGTAATCCGATAAACCTGCCGTCGGGTGAAAGCGCGTAATCGACTACGGGCGAGTATCCCGTTGCCTGATCGCCGGTACGAAACCGGTTACCGGTATATGTGAACGATTTATAGCCACCCGCTTTGCTTGCCGATGCATAGTACCGGGTTTGATTTGAACCCTGCTCGGTAACTGCCACACTTATTGTCTGTGCATGTACCTGCAGATGCCGGGCGGGGCACACGAAAAAAGTGATCACTACGATGAGAAGAAACTTGTATATCATGAATACGGATGTAATAATGCCTGATAATTTGGTTTGAACCTGTACGTCTCCGCCAGACCCGGATATAACGAAGACAAATGATAAATAGTCCGGAGCTTTTATGCTCATTAAATGTTTCCCTAAATTTAACGCCACCCAACCGACACCGGATTATGAAATTTTCCATCATTCTCGCCACCTATAACCGTAAAGAGGATCTCCTTACACTGCTCAAAAGCCTGTCGCTGCAGGATTATGATCCTGGCAGGATAGAGGTGATAATCGTCGACGACGGTTCTACCGACGGTACCGGCGATGCCGTGACCTCGTTCGGACCAGGCATGCCATTCCACGTAATCTACCTGAACCAGGCTAACAGTGGGCCGGGTGTCGCAAGAAGCAGGGGAATGGAAAAGGCTACCGGCGACATGTTCCTGTTCATCGACACAGACTGTACCGTACCTCCCGGTTATCTCTCCACCATAGCCACTGAGCATGAAAAATCGCCATTCGATGCGTTTGGGGGGCCCGACACCGCCGACATCCATTTTTCGGCATGGGATAAAGCGGTCAGTTTTACCCTCACTTCTTTTCTGACTACCGGCGGTCTGCGGGGCGCGAGCGGAAAAAAACTGGCCCGCTACTACCCGCGGAGCTTTAATATGGGATTAAAACGCCGTGTTTACGAAGAAATCGGCGGGTTCGGATCAATATTCCAGTACGGTGAGGATATCGAATATTCGCACCGCATACTGCAAAGCGGGGCCGTTGTCCGCTTTCTGCCTGATGCCGTTGTGTACCACAAGCGCCGGTCGAGCCCAGCCGCTTTTGCCCGGCAGGTTTACCGGATGGGAAAGGCGAGAATACAACTCTGGCGTATTGACCGCAGCCTTTTAGAGCCACTTCATACCCTCCCGCTAATAGCTACGCTTACCGGTCTGATCTGGCTGCTCCTGGCCTTACTCCTCGGCGGTGTGGCTGCCCTGTCGTTCATCATCATTCTGCTGATCGGAGTGTTTGCCATGGGTGTTATTGGTGCCATTCAGACGCGTTCGGTTGCAGCATTGCTGCTGGTACCGGCAGCTTTCGCAATTCAGACTGTGGCCTATGGATCAGGAATGTTAACGGAGTTGCTCAAAGGTAAAAAATAAACCGCTCTGCCCTGTCGATACAGCGGTTGCCGGCTTGTTCACATCATAAAATAATAACGTGTTAGGCCGGTAAACATGAAGCGTAACGGTACTTGAGCTTATTTATATTCATAACAGCACAGGAAAGTGGTTGCATTGCACGTTCTATAATTGATTTACAAACCAGTTCACCGTATATTTGCTGTCTTTGGAATATTGATTGAATTGAAACAACGTCTGCAGCATTTTCCTCACACCATGGGGAAAGTTGCACGTTCAGCGTTCCGTTCTTTTTTTTAGTGTACGATATTGATCGGGGCGTAGCGCAGCCCGGTAGCGCATCTGCTTTGGGAGCAGAGGGTCGCAGGTTCAAATCCTGTCGCCCCGACA
>RECM01000104.1 GCA_007694035.1 Balneolaceae bacterium | reverse complement strand
TGCAGGTCTTTTTTGCCCGCTATGATGGCGTGATTATCCGAATTTCCGCATCCACAGGTTACACACATTGTTTATTTCCTATTTCAGGTTGCTGTTTAAGAATCGATGTTAATGGATTTGACCTGCAATTCCCGGCCTTCAATCACCTCCGAGAGGAAGCTTCCGCAGGCCGGGCACGGGTCATACAGTTCATTCATGCCAAATACGGTTCCGCATTCCGTACATCTGCCCTTGCCGGAAACGTAGTTTGTTACCCGCTCGGCATGTTCGAGCATGGTACTGCGGACAGCCTGTTTCCAGGCAAAATCAAAAGCCATGGGTTCCACGGTGCTTAACTTACCGATATCAAGCTCAATACGTTTAACCGCAACGGCACCGGCTTTAACTGCCTCACTCTCTGCAATATCAATAATATTCAGTACTATGGAGAGTTCATGCATTCACTTTGACCAACTTTTTTCTCCTGGCCCTGTACCATAATACGGTAATGGTGCCCACGGCCAGTACGGCAAAAAAGCTGATGATGTGAACCGGCTCGGTAATAAAGTGCACCAGTGAGTTTCCTTCGGTGGTCCCGTGTCCGGGATGTGCCAGAAGTTCTGTTACAGTAACCAGGCTCATCAGAATTGCCGACAGTACGATAAGTGTATATTTTCTAATCATATCTACGTTTATTTTTATTGATTTACGTTGTGTTCCGGCTTCAGTTGCCGGTCTAAAAATGTGTTAAATGCTTTTTCCAGATTCTCGGCAGCCCGTTCGCACATCTCAATACCAAGCTCCCACTCGTATCCGGAAATAGATACGATAAAGGTTTCGGGAGACCGGCCGAACAATACCTCCGACAGGTACAGTATTGATTCCGGGCCCTGAATATGGGATGAAAAGTGGTAGGTGCCAGATGACTCACATTCTTTAATGGCAAATCCTTCGTCATGCACCTCTTCTGTTGCATCAATGAAGACTACTTTTCGGTAATGGCTGATTAACGCCGCATCCTCCACCTGCAGTTGATAGCGGTACTCAATATCGAACGGCACAGGCCCAGCCCCGGGGTTCAATGGCATTTTGCCATCCGGAAATTTCTCCTTTACCCGGTCGAGGAATGACCACCCCAGGCCGTCGTCGGCCCTGCTGTCATTACCGACCCCGATCAGGAGAAGTGGTTTACAGCCGGTTTCAGAATTGGTATAAATGTCAGTTTTTTCTGATTTCATGAATTTTTAGTCCTGTATGATCATACAATTCCAGTTGCAGTGGCATTTTGCCGAGGGCCTGTGTGGCACAGCTCAGGCATGGGTCGTAGCTGCGTATGGCCACCTCAACCTGGTTGAGCATGCCTTCGGTGATCTTGCCCTGTTCGCTGATAACATTGTCGGCTACCCACCGTACAGCATGGTTCATCGCATCGTTGTTGTGCGTGGTTGAAACGATGAGGTTGCACCGGGTAATCATCCCCTTTTCATCCACTTCATAATCGTGAGTAAGGGTGCCTCGGGGTGCTTCAATCACGCCTACCCCTTTCAGCCTGGGTTTGCCCTCACGAACCAGGTCCTGGTCCGACAGGATGTCGGGATCGTTGAGCAGGTCGCGCATCACTTCGGCACAGTGCAGGGTTTCGATGAGCCGGGCCCAGTGCGAGTACATGGTACTGTTGTTCACACCATTCCCGCTGAATGCAAAGAACTCCTGCCGCGCTTTTTCGGCAAGCGGTGTCGGTATGGATTCACACACATTCACCCTGGCCAGCGGGCCGACCCGGTTCCATCCCTTTTCCCTGCCAACCTGCTTCAGATAGGGGAATTTCATATACGACCAGCGTGCCACCGCTTCGGAAAAATAGTCGGCATAGTCGTCGTATTTGATGTCATTAAGTGTGATGTTGCCAGTGGCGTCGATGGCGCGAAGCCGGCCTTCGTAGAGTTCCATGGCTCCGTTCGGCCCCACCATTCCCAGGTGTCCCGACGGGAACGCGGCAAATGAATCGAGATAAAAACGGTTGTTGTCGTGGTAGTTATGAATGAAGTCGACCATACCCTGCGACCATTCGACCATGGTATCGATGCTGGGGATGTCTTTTCCGTTCATAAAATAGTCGCGCTGCCCGGCTGTCAATGCTTTGTAAACACCGCCCGGCACCGCCAGTATGCCATGAATCTTTTTCCCGGCCAGGGCTTTTATTATCTCCTGACCGAATTTGCGCATGGTGATGCCCTTGACGGCCAGATCCTTGTTTTCAACGGCTACCGCCACCACATTGCGTTTTTCCGGCGGAGCGTCTGCGCCGAACAGCAGGTCGGGCGATGCCAGGTAGAAAAAGTGGAGGGCGTGTGACTGGAAAATCTGCCCATAGTGCAACAGTTTTCTGAGTTTTGTTGCCGAGGGTGACAGGTCTGCCGGGTCGAGCCCGGCGATCTGATCGACCGCTTTCGCCGCCGCCAGATGGTGGCTTACCGGGCAGATACCGCACAGCCGCTGCACCAGCGCAGGAACCTGCCAGTAGGGATGACCCTGAATGAACCGCTCGAAACCCCGGAATTCAACAATGTGAAAGAATGTGTCTTCAACCCTGCCTTTTTCGTCGAGGTGGATGGTGACCCTGCCATGGCCTTCTACCCTGGTTACCGGATCTATTGTTATTTTCCTGCTCATACTCACACCATTTTTTTAGTCGTATTTGAATTCGGAATAGAGGACGGAAAATTCCTCGCCCCAGAGAATATTTTTGACTGCCTTCCATATATGCTGCGCATCGGGCGGGCATCCGGGAATGTTGTAATCAATTTTTACGATCTCGCTGCAGGCATATACCCTGTCGAGCAGCTTGGGCAGATCAACGTCATAGGGCACCACATTGCTGCCTGTTTCGTTGGTCACGCAATTCAGGAAAGCCTCCTCAAGACATTCGCCCAGGGGAATCATATTCCTCATTGACGGGAGCCCGCCCCAGATGGCGCACTCGCCAACTGAAACAAGCACGTCGCAGTTCTCTCTGAACTTGCGTAGTGTTTCCACATTTTCATCATTACAGCACCCGCCTTCAATTATTCCGATATCGCAACGGGTAGTGAATTCTTTAAAATCGGTGAGCGGCGACTTGTTGAACGATACCAGCTTTACAATATCGAGCAGTTCGGTATCGATATCCAGCAGCGACATATGGCAGCCGAAGCAGCCGGCAAGCGAAACAGTGCCAATCACCTTTGGCGTTTTTTTGCCCGGCTTTTTGGTTGATTTCGGTTTTTCGTCAAAATCCTCTCTGCGGGAGGTCAGGTCGAATTTCCTGTCGCCAAACGGTTTCGAAATGCTTTCACCGCGCACAATAATTGCACCTGTTGGGCAAATGTTCATTGCGTTAACCGCCTGCTCATGGGTAAGCCTGGCTTCCTGCTCGTAATCGAGGCCTACATATGTCTCATGCCCGCGGCTCTGATAATTGAATACTCGTTTGCCGTCGTCTGTAAAAACTTCAACAACACATCTGAGGCATTTGATGCAGCGGTTGTGCTCCATCACCATCCGCTGCGAATTGTAATCTATCACCCTGTCTTTGAACAGGTGCGGGAAACGGCTGTGTGAAATACCCAGCTCATAGCCCATATGCTGCAAATCGCAATTCCCGCTTTTCTCACACGACGGGCAGATGTGGTTCCCCTCGGCGAACATCATCTCAACCAGGGCTTTTCTGGAGTCCTTGAGTTCCTCCGTATTTACCTCTACGGTCAGGCCTTCAGACACTTTTTCGGTACAGGCCGGACCGAATTTACCATTGATTTTGCAAGTACAGGTACGGCATGTTCCAAGCGGGGGTTCAATGTGGTCGAAATAGCATAGCGAAGGTATGAAAATGCCGTTTTCTCTTGCCACATCAACCAGGTTTTTACCCTCATCAACCAGAAAAGACCTGCCGTCTATCGTAATATTAACATGCTTGGCCATAGTTTAGTCCTTGTAAGATTCATATTCATGGGTAGCCGCCTCAAGGTTGAACTTGCGGTTCAGTCCCTTGTCGGATGGAGCAATATGATCCTTGAAATAATCGGCGAATTTGTCGAGGGCAATTACCAGGCTGTTATTGGCCGTTTTGCCCAGTCCGCACCGGCTTGTTGTTCGAATGAGGAAGCTCCACTTCTTCAGGTCTTCCAGGTCATCGGCATCGGCCAGGCCGTTTTGAAGGTGTTCAAGCTTTCGCTGAATGATAAAATTGCCAGCCCGGCATGGTGTACAGATACCGCAGGATTCACTTTTATAGAAATTGGCGTAATTCATCAAAATCTGTATGATATCGCGGCGCTTGTTGAAAATGGTTATGGCTCCCCCGCAGCGGATGTGCTGGGTGAACATATCGCCGAACATGGCAATAGGCCGGTTCATGTCCTCCAGCCCGAGTACAGTACCCGACGGACCGCTCTCCTGAATGTACCAGGGATCATCTGCTTCACAAAGGTCGCACAGTTCCTTCAGGGTCATGCCCCATTCAATTTCGTACAGACCCGGCAGGTTACAGTCGCCGGATACGCTGATCAGTTTCGTTCCGGGCGATTTCGGCAGGCCATATTTATTGTATTCCTTTACACCGATCTGAATAATCCGGGCAGCGGCACAAAATGTTTCCACATTATTTACGACCGTGGGTTTTTGCAGGTATCCTTTCTGTACAGGGAAGAACCATTTGGTTCGGGGTTCGCCGCGGTTGCCTTCAAGCGACTCGATCATAGCGGTTTCTTCGCCGCAAACATATGACCCTGCTCCCATCTGAACGCGGATATCGAAATGGAAATCGGATATACCGCCGCAGTGCCGGCCCAGGAATCCCTTTTCCCGGTAGAGATCCAGCGTTTTGTCAATTTTTTCCTTGAGCCAGCGGTACTCACCCCTCAGATAGATAAGCCCGAATTCGGCGCCGATGGTATAACCGCAGGCGATCATGCCTTCAATCATGGTTTCTGGCACCTCACTCATGAGCACCCGATCTTTGAACGTACCAGGTTCGCCTTCATCGGCATTGCAGAGAACAAACCTGGGCTTGTTCTCCTCCTCAGCTGCCGCCTGCCACTTCATCCATGTCGGATAAAACGCGCCTCCCCTGCCGGCCAGCTTGCTGTCGCGCATCACATCGATGATGCCATCCGGACCCATACGGCTGAGCTTGTTCAGGGCATCGCCGGGCTTAAACTCCCTGAAAAAAATACCTTCATTCTTTTTGGTCGTATAGCGGATGTGGCTGTCGGGCTGGTCACATATTTGGGATACCGGAACACCCTTTTTCAATTTCGTAATCACACTTCTGATCTTGAGTGTGTTCAGATTGGTGAACGGGTAGAAATTGATCAGGGCAGCCGGCTCCTGATCGCAAAGGCCAATGCACGGGGTCAGAAACAGGCCAAACGTTCCGGTAGGATCGACCGATCCGACCGATGCCCCGGTTTCGCGCTCAAAAGCTTCTAGCATGCGGCGGAAACCCTTCAGTTCCGAGGTCATGCTGTTGTTCAGATAGATGGTGAATTTACCGGCCGGGGTTCTGTGGAAGAAATGGTAGAACGAAACAACTCCTTCCACCTCTATAACAGACAGATCATACTCTCTGGCCAGGGTGGATATGTCCGATTCCGATATGTACCCCTTTGCCATTTGGAATTCCCACAGTCTGTTCAGCATTTGGGTACGGGGAGGCTCTGCAAGGACGTTTAGCGGCGTGTTGACATCTTCACTCTTCAACGTATCGTCCTTTTGTTTACTCCCATTCTGACCGGCGTTCATTTTTGCCTTTTTCATGGTTAGCTGGATCTAAACGTAGTTTGTCACTTAACATAAGTAACAAGAAAATTAGCAGTTTGTCAACTATAATATAATAGTAATAATAGAATATTAATATTAACTCTTTACATGAATGATAAACTCATGAAAAGCATGTTACCGGGTGATGTATTTCGTCGCGGCCGGGGTTATACAAGTCCTGAAGAGATAGAAGACCGGCTTCCGTTAAAACCTTTATTTAATGTTGGGTTTTTTCATCTATCATGATACCTTTACATTCAAACAACCAAGCCTGAAAAAAAATTTAGCATGGAATCAAACAATCTCGAAATTGACGGACGTATTGTGAGCATCCTCCCAATGCAATCGGGTACAAGCAAGGCCGGCAATGAATGGAAAAAGCAGGACTTTGTCCTGGAAACAGAAACACAGTACCCCAAAAAAGTCTGCATGACCATGTGGGGCGAGAAAATCGATCAGTTTAACCTGAGCGAAGGCGACAAGGTTCGTGCCGCATTCGATATCGAAAGCCGCGAGTACAACGGCCGCTGGTACACCGACGTGAAAGTGTGGCGTATTACCAAGCAGGATGGATCCGGATCTGACAGCGGATCGGCCGGCGGAAGTACGACCGCTCCCCACCCTGCCAATCAGTCGAATCCGGGTTTCGATGCCTCATCGGCCGATGACGACGAACTGCCGTTCTGAGCAACTGATTTCGCCGCCCGGGGCTTCACAAAATGGAAGGTAACAGCTATGGTGCTGTTAGTATGCTGTGAACAAGCTAAACAATTGAAAAAGTGAGCTGGTGAAGTGGTGAACCGTGAAGTGTTTTGGGAGTCTGGTGGAAACGAGCTAATACGCGAGAGGACACGGCCGGGCTTTTAACTTCTTACCCAAATACTTTTACCGGGCCGATCTGTTTATGCTTTGAGAGATGCATATTCTGCTTTTAACACCTCTGCGGAGTGAACCAGCTTCTTCTGTTCATCTGCAGTAAGTTCGGTGCCCACTATGGATACTACGCCATATTGTGAAATCAGGCACGGAGTTGCCAAACTGATGTTCTCAATTCCATACTCACCTTCCAGGTGGTAAGAGACCGTAAGAACCCTTCGCTGATTCTTCAGAATGGCACCAACGATCTGAACAAGTGCGAGTCCAACGCCGAAATTGGTAGCCCCTTTGTAGTCGATAATATGGTAGGCTGAATTCCTGACTTCCTCCTCAATGTTTTTCTTTTCCTGGGCCCAGTTATTAATTCCAAGTTGCCTGCTGTATTCATCAAGCTGAACCCCCGATATATTGGCCATCGACCAGGCAGCAAATTCGCTGTCTCCGTGCTCGCCTAAAATATAGGCGTGAATACTTCCGACATAAACATCAAAAAATTGACTGAGCAGGTATTTGAATCGCGAGCTGTCGAGTACCGTACCCGATCCGATAACGCGGCTACGGTCCCATCCGGAGCGTTCAAGAGCAATTTTTGTAAGAATATCAACGGGATTGGTAACCACCACAATCACTGCCCGCGACTTTTGCTCCGTAATCTGATCAACAATACCTTCGATAATGGCACTGTTTTTTTTGAGCAGATCCAGTCTCGTTTCCCCCTTTTTCTGTGCAGCGCCTGCTGTGATCACGATTACATCCGCATCAGCATAATCTTTTTCCGATCCTGCGTAAATCTTGCGTGTGGGGTAAAACGGAAGCCCGTGAGCAAGATCAAGCACTTGCCCTTTACAAAGTTCCTGGTTCAGGTCGACCAAACAGATTTCATCAGCCGATCCGTTTTGAGCCATGGCATATGCAAATGTGGCGCCTACGGCACCGGCTCCCACAATCACCACTTTGCGTGAACGCCATTCTCCCTGTTCGGTTTTCTGCAGACTCTCTTTCATTTTTTGATTCCTTAGTTATTTTCGTGCCAACGCGTTTCTATTCCTGCTCATTCCTCAACCGCATCCCGCCCTTGACCGTTTCAGATTCGGAGTGTTAATCCGGTCTGCCAATGTCAATACAGGCCGTCAATACTATCCAGACTATACTTACCAGTCGTGATTATGCTGTCAGTTTTGTCTATCCTTTTTTTCCGGTTTACCCTGTTTACCCTTATTTACCCTGATTTACTCTGTTTATCCCTGTTTACCCCGGTGATGAGCCTGAACCCTCCCTTGAACGTAATGTAGTACCATATCCATTCTATCATAACGCGAAACCGGTTTCGGAAACCGATGAGGAAGAAGATGTGAACAAACGACCACATCAGCCAGGCTGATGCTCCACTGAGTTTGAGCCGGCCGAATTCGGCGATGGCCTTGCCCCTGCCGATCGTTGCCATTGAGCCCTTGTCGTTATAGTGGAAACGGGCAGGCGGGACAGCCCCTTTTACTCTCGCCTTGATCACCTCTGCCACAAACCGCGCCTGTTGCATGGCCACCGGAGCGATACCCGGCAGAATGCCGTCACCACTGCTGAATACAGCGGCATCGCCGATCACAAAAATGTCCGGGTCATCAGGCAGGCTCAGGTTTTCACTAACCCGTGCACGCCCAGCCCGATCCAGTTCTGTATCAAGTGTTTTCAACAGTGGTGAGGCTTGATTCCCGGCCGCCCAGATCACGGTTTTAGACGGAATATAGCCGTTGGTTGTCGATACTCCGTTATTGTCCACCTTTTTCACCATATCTTCGGTCAGCACCTCCACTCCGAGGCGTTCGAGCGACATTTTCGCCCTTTCCGACAGCGTGGGAGAATAACTTGTTAGAATACGGCTCTGCCCCTCAACCAGGATAATTCGGGTCATGTGCGGAGTGATATGGCGGAAATCCCTCATCATTGTCTTCTTTGAAATCTCTGCAATCGCCCCTGCCAGTTCCACTCCGGTTGGTCCGCCACCAACAACTACAAACGTGAGCCATGGAGCGAGGTCGGCAGTATCCGGATGCGATGCCGTACCCGGTCCGCCTTCATGCGGGTGGCCCGGATCCATTCCCATATTTTCAGCGGTTTCGTATGCCCTGAGCAGGTGTTCACGCAATTCGAGGGCATCGGCGAGTGTTTTCAGTCCAGGCGCGTGTTGTTCCCAGTCATCATTGCCGAAGTACGAGTGCCGTGCCCCGGGGGCCATTACCAGTATATGGTAGGTGAGCTCCCGCCCGTCGGACATTATTACCTTTTTCCCCTGCCTGTCGATGCCGGTTACATCACCCATCAGCACATTCACGTTTTTCTGTTTGGAGAAAACCGACCGGATTGGAACGGCGATATCGCCCGGCGCGAGGGCGGCAGTGGCGACCTGGTAAAGCAGTGGCTGAAACAGGTGATGGTTGGTGCGGTCGATAAGCGTTATATCGGCATCGGTACCGGCAAGGGCTTTCGCTGCAGTGAGTCCGCCAAAACCACCGCCGATAATAATGATCTTCATGGGGCCGGTGGTAGAGTATCTAAACAACTTCTGCCGCCAGAACCGGATTTTCGATCCGCGTATCGCTCTCAAGCAGACCGTCGCGCAGCCTGATAACGCGCCGTGCGTGGGCGGCAATTTCCTCTTCGTGCGTTACCACAATAATGGTGTTGCCCTGCCTGTACAGCTCCTCGAACAGCTGCATGATCTCCTGGCCTGTTTTCGAGTCGAGGTTACCTGTGGGTTCGTCGGCCAGCAGGATCGACGGGTTGTTAACCAGTGCACGGGCCACGGCTACACGCTGCCGCTGTCCGCCCGACAGTTCATTCGGCTTGTGGTCTACCCGGTCGGAGAGCCCGACCTTGTCGAGCACGTCGAGGGCGCGTTTCTTACGCTCCGACGAGCGCATGCCCGAATAGATGAGCGGGAGTTCCACATTCGACAGGCAGTTTGATCGTGCCAGCAGGTTGAAGGTCTGAAACACAAAGCCGATCTCCTTATTGCGCACCGCTGCCAGTTGATTATCCGACAGGTCGCTCACGTTTTTGCCATTCAGGATGTAATCGCCCCGGGTGGGCGTATCCAGGCAGCCGATCATGTTCATCAGGGTCGATTTACCAGACCCCGAGGGGCCCATGATGGCCACATACTCGTTTTTCATCAGATTGAAGCTGACCCCACGCAGGGCCCGTACCACCTGGGTCCCCATCACATACTCTTTGTGGAGGTCAATTATTTCAATAACGGGCTTATCGGACATATCTCTTTACCTGCTGTGATGAATATTATAAACGTACATCCTCGGAAATCTGGCCAAGATAGAAATCGAGCAGTTTTTCCTGGAAGATAAACCGGTAGACTGTTTGTACACGGTTTGAGGCCGCACTTACGAATTCGGAATTGGCACGGGTCAGTTCAATAAGAGTGCTTGAGCCGACACGGTAGCGCTCCTGCTCTGTCTCATAGGCTTTCTCAGCAGCAATGAGTGCTTTCTGAGTTGCCTGAAGCTGTTTGCTGATGGTTGAATAATCATTGTATGCCTGGCGTACTTCCAGGAACACATCGCTTTGCAGGCTTTCAAGCTGTAATTCGGCATTCTTCAGGTCAATACGGCGCTGCTGCTCGAATGTGCGGTTCTGAAAGCGTGTGAAAAGCGGGAAGTTGAGGTTCAGCCCGATTTGCCGGTTGATACCTCTGTCGAAAAACTGATCACCGAACCCGACAGTGACCCGCTGGCCGGTGGGCACACCGTTCGGACCGATCTCGGGTTCACGATAGGTATCAAAATAGCGGGTTGAAATGGATGCGTTAAGGGAAAGTGTGGGCAGATAGTTGCCACGTGCAGAGCTGAGTGCGTAGCGTGCCGCCATGATTCGGAACTCCTGGCCCGACAGGTCGCTGCGGTTGGCCAGGGCCGTCTGAACAAGGTCTGTAAGGCTGTATACGTTCGGATCCAGGTCATAGTCCGACACTTCCGGCACCACAAAATCGTAGTCTTTCAAGGGGTCGATCTGCAGGATGGAAATAAGCCGGGTAGTGTTCAGGTTCAGGTTGTTTTCCCGCGTGATCACATCCAGTTCGTTATTGGCAACGATCGCTTCCTGGTTGAACTGATCTACAATGGGCCTCATCCCCACTTCGACCTGTGCGGTAATCTGTTCCAGCTGGCGTGTGGATGCCTCCAGGTTTTCACGCGCAATTGTGATCAGCTCTTTATCAAGAAGCACCTGCAAATAGGCCGATGCCGTTGAAAAGATAACATTCTCGCGGGCACGCTTGAATTCGTCCTGCGCCGAACTGCGTCCTGACCGTGCAGCGCGCAGGTTATTGATGTTCTGCAGGCCGTTAAACAGGATCAGCCCACCACTCAGGTTGGCATTGATAGAGTTGTTGGTGAACTCCTCGAATGAGATGGTAGCCTGGTTAAACTGCCGACCCACGGTTCTGGAGGCACCACCAGTCAGATTCAAATTGGGCAGGAAATCGCCGGTAGCCCGGAGCACCTCGGCATCGTTGCGCTGCAGGTTATTGGCGGCCTGCAACAGGTTGATATTTTTTTCGAGGGCGACCTGAATAGCGTCTTCGAGTGTAATGACTTCAACTTCCTGGGCGGAAGCGAACATGGCTGTGGTCAGGGAGAGGCACAGGACCAGAATCAGTTTACGCATGGATACTGTTCTTATTGATTGGTTAAAATAATTCATTGGGTTTCTTTGACGGATATCACGGAAAATGGTTGCGGTAAATTTAACGGTGAATGTGCATATAACATTCACTACCGTATACAGAGAGTGATAACCGGCGGACAGAACTCTGCATAACGACGCTAAAATTACTCCAAGAGTTCATCAGCATCCCGGTGAATCACAACGTTTTACTTCTTTTATCAACTCCGGGTTACTATTTGTCGCTGTCCAGCTTCTTTTCTATCGTATTCACCACAAAGCCGACCGCTTTCTGGGTGGCCACGCGTTTGAGTTCCGAGGCCAGTAGCCCGCCGAATGAATCGGAACCGCCCGATCCTCTGACACTTCTGGCGAGCATAAAACCTGCCACCACCGCAATCCCGGCCGCCCTGAGCGGGTATCTTTTAATCCAGTACAGCGGGTTAACCCGTGCTGTAACGTCATCGCGGATTTCCTCAAGGGTGCTTTCAAGCTGAGACTGGATGTGCTGTAGTTCCGACTCCAGCTTTTCTTTCCTGATTCTCAGGTCTTCGGTATCTCTGGACATATCCGACATGGTTAATCGCTCTTCCTTTTTTCGTTATCTGATGCAATTTCCTTAACTGGTGCACTATCATCATCTTCGGCTTCAAGTACTGCCCTGATTATTTTGTTTTTAACAGACCTGACCATACCTCTGGTATGAAATTTAATAAGCAGTGCACCCATTAGTATCATCAGCAGGGCAAGAATGGCAAAACCGGCACTCAGGTTATCGAGCATCTGGCCAATCAGGTAGCCACCTGCCCAGAGCATCAGTATGAGACCGAGAAAAAGAAAGCAGGCACCTATCACCTTGTAGAGCAGTTTTCCCGCAAGCAGGGCCGCTCTTTCCGTCAATTGCAGCTCGATAATTTCAATTTTTTTTTCGAGAAGCTGCTTCAGGTCGGCAGGTATCTTCCTCAGCAGGTCGCTGGTTGTTTCATCTTGATCTTTCATGGGCTGTTAACGGCCTCCGAACAATTTACCAATAAAGTAACCTGCGGCAACCGCGGCGAGCATGCTGGCTATCGGATGCTTCCTGATATTACCTTCAACATCTCCCCGAAGCTCATTTAGCCTGGCTCTGAGCTCTTCGTCCTGAAGAAGTTCTGCGCCTTTTTTTCCAAGTTCATCAATTTTGTCGATTATCTGGCTCATAATATCTCCCTAATCTGGTTTCCCCTAAAATAAACATTCGCCGCTAATATCTAAGCGGGAATCCTTTACACATTTCTCATACAAAAATCCGGCATTGCCGTTTCCCAAGTCCTGGTTGAAGTTCAGGCTAAAATTCGAGCCCCGGCTTCAGAACAAGATCAAGACCAAGTCCAAGTTCGAGTTCGAGTTCGAGTCCCAGTGTCAGTCTCAGTCCAAGCCCAAGCCCTTGTTCACGCTCAAACCCGAGCGCGGTCGTCCCGAAAATAAATCCATCCAGTACCAAAAGGATTACAATAACTACTTGTACTAAAAATTGTCAAGGTTCAGTATACTTCGGCATCACAATACAAAACCGCAACAATCATATAATGATCTGCTTTTAATCCCCCCCACTTTTGCCTTTTGCTTTCTGCCTTCTACTTTCTGCCTTTCTGCCTTTTGCTCCCAAAAAAACCATAAAAATCCATCTCCATGCAAAAACTTGACGTACTGGCCATAGCCGCCCATCCCGACGATACCGAGCTCTGCTGTTCCGGAACCCTTGCCGTTCTTGCCCGTCAGGGCCGCAATGTTGGCGTGGCCGATCTGACCAAAGGTGAAATGGGTACCAGGGGCACACCTGAAGGCAGGCTGCAGGAAGCCTCCGATGCTGCCGGGATTCTGGGGCTTACCATGAGGGAGAATCTAGGGTTGCCCGACACCCGCCTCGATAACACTCCGGAAAACCGGGAGGCCATCATTCGCCTGGTACGCACATGGCGGCCTGATGTATGCCTCATAAACTCGCCCGACGACCGTCACCCCGATCACCGGAACGCAAGCAGGCTAACAATCGACGCACTTTTTTACAGCGGCTTAAAGAAAATCAGCACTACCGGAGATGACGGAAAGGAACAGGAGCCGTGGCGGCCGCATCACATCCTGCACTATATGCAGGACAAAACCTTCGAGCCTTCCATTGTGTTCGATATAACGGAAACCATGCATCTAAAAGAAAAGGCCATACTCGCATTCAAATCGCAGTTTAATGTTGCCGAACACGATCCCGAACCACAGACCTACATATCCGGCAACCGTTTTTTCGAGATGATCAAAGGCCGCGCCCGCCACTACGGCCACATGATCGGTGCCGAATTCGGCGAGCCCTTTCTCTACTACAACGGTCCCCTTCCCTTTTCAAACTTCGACCTGCTGCTGAACTCCCGCCCGAAGAGATAGTTCAATTGCGCGGTCATCTTGTTGCATGGCGGAAAGGGCAGATGCGATCTTCCTTCTTCTGGGCGGAACGGGCAGATGCGATCTTCCTTCAGGAGTGCGAAACGCAGCGCAGCGAAGTGCAGCTCCCTGAAGAGCAGATCGCATGGGGATACGGGAGTATCCCGGTTGTGATTGATAATATGCAGGGTTTTTGAATACTGGCTAATCCCGGGGTACTAACGTACCCCGACGCGCCACTCTTCGAGGTCCTGCGCTGCGCTCCGGACTCTCGCAGGTGGTGCGTAAGCAGGTGGTGCGTACCATGGCGCTTTATATCGTTCTTTTTTCGGGGGGGATGTGGTCTTTGATGCGCTGGAGCAGGTAGGCGTGGATATCGGGGTTGCCGGCTATGATGCGCTGACCAAACATCCAGTTCTGTGTGCCGTTCCAGTCGGTGACGATTCCGCCGGCTTCGGTGATGATGAGGCTGCCGGCACCGACATCCCACGGTTCAAGGCCGTATTCGTAGAAACCGTCGAACCGGCCCGCCGCAACACAGCAGAGATCGAAGCACGCGCTGCCCGGCCGGCGCACCCCGAGAGTTTCGTGCATAAAGGTGCGGAACAGATCGAGGTATTCATCGAGCAGATCAAGATTCCGGTACGGAAATCCGGTGGCCAGCAGAGTTTCGGCCGGATCCTTTGCTGATGTAACGCTTATGGGCTCCCCGTTCAGCGTGGCCCCCATTCCCCGGGCGGCCAGAAAAAGTTCGTTCCGGTTCACTTCCAGTACCGCTCCCACAACAGCCTGGCCCTTATCCCACAGGCCTATGGAAACGCAATAGACCGGAAAACCGTGCGCGAAATTGGTTGTGCCGTCTATAGGGTCGATCACCCAGGTGCGCTTCGGGGGCATAGTCGAACGCTGCGAAGATTCTTCGGCCAGGATCAGATCATCAGGCCGGCTTTTCCTCAGTTCTCCGATAATCAGCTTTTCCACTTCCAGGTCGGCCGCGGTTACCAGGTCGTTCTTGCCCTTCAGTTCTACATTCATCCCGGAACGCTTTGCCGCAAATTCACGTACCAGATCGCCGGCCCCTGAGATTATGACTTTTACCAGTTCAATATCTTCTGTATACATTCTATTCAAATAGTGTGGGTGTTTAGTTCGTAATGATTCATTTTGAATCACTTTATGCAGAAAATTCCTGCTGAAGTTGCCGGCCAGCAATGCTCCTGCTTTCATGGATCATCCCGGCAAATTCCGCATAAGATATGAATCGGGCCCGGTCTTTGCTTTCCATTTCTGAATGGATACAATGGCCGGTCGTTTTCCCAATCCTGTAATGCGATCAGGTATCGTACTTTCATCTGTGCAATATATCAGATGCCAATAGCCGCTGCATTTGATGGTTTTCAGCAAAAAAAATCCAAAAAAAATTTATTAGGATAAAAGCGCTTTTCTAAAAACAAGATTAGGTTTAATCCGCCACTAATCCTCAATAAGTAAAGCAAAAACGGATGCTTAGCTTGACAAAGCGCAAAAAATTGTTCATACTGTACGAGCCTCCGGAGACGCCCATTCCCAAGCAATCCAATTTCTGATCACTATCTGTTACCATGTTCAATAACGTCTCTGACCTCGAAAAATCTGCCTGCGGCGTCGGCTTTATCGCCAGCCGCAACAATCTCTATTCCCACAACCATCTCCGCGATGCGTTGCACGCCCTGAGCTGTGTGGAACACCGGGGTGCATGCAGCGCCGACCAGATTACCGGCGATGGCGCCGGAATAATGACCGATATCCCATTCGAGCTTTTTGGCTATGAGGCAGGCAGTGTTGCGGTCGCCACCCTGTTTATGCCGATAAACCCGGAACGTCAGCGCATAGCACTTCAGGTGTTTGAGGAGACATTTAGCTACCTGGGTATGGATGTGATCGAGTACCGTGATGTGCCAATTGACATAACAGTAATTGGTGAAGAAGCCCGTAAATCATTGCCGGCCATAAAACACGCTTTTATTAAAAGACCGGAATACTGCCGTACCGACTTCTCCTTCGACAAATTGCTGCATACGGCGAAGCAGCTCACCCGCACAAAAGAAAAGGCCCACGGGATTGTTAAAGAATTCTACTTCACATCCCTTTCCTCAAAAACGATCGTATACAAAGCCCTGACCCGGTCCGGCGACCTTGGCCGTTTTTACAAAGACCTCACCAACCCGGCATACAAAACCCGCTTTGCACTGTTTCACCGGCGTTTCAGCACCAATACAAAAAGTTCGTGGGACAAAGTGCAGCCATTCCGCCTTATCGGTCACAACGGCGAGATCAACACGATTGCCGGCAACCGTTCATGGGCGCTTTCACGGGAGAAACATCTCGGCCTGCCGGTCGACGAACTGCTCACCCACGACGGGATCAGCGACTCGGGCAGCCTCAACGAGATGGTCGAAGCCCTGAAATACCGCAGCAGTATTCCCCATGTGGAAGATATTCTGGCGATCATGATGCCCCCGGCCACGCAGAACAACCCTTTTTACAAATTCTGGAGCCGGGCGATGGAACCGTGGGACGGGCCCGCCTTCATCACTTACAGTGACGGACACTCCATCGGCGCCCGCCTCGACCGGAACGGTTTCCGCCCCTGCCGTTGGGTGCTCACCGATAAGCATTTTTACCTGAGTTCCGAGGCCGGTTCTTTCATTATCGATGAATCATCTATCATAAAAAAAGGAAGCCTGCAGGCAGGCACCGGGGTAAAGGTCGATATGGACACCGGCGAGGTCCACTTCCGCGACCCAAGCCACTCACGTGAAAATTTCGACTTCCAGTTCGATCCGCGCCTGGAGCCCATCGACAACCTGCCAGCCGACGATGACCCTTCGGTACTCAAAAAGAAATCCCTGTTCCGCTATACCGACGAAGACCTCGATCGCCTGCTTATTCCCATGGCCGCCGAGGGCAAGGAGCCTATCGGATCGATGGGCGATACGGCCCGCCCAGCCATCTTTTCTGATCAGCCGCGTTCTTTTTTCGACTATTTCTATCAGAACTTTGCACAGGTAACCAATCCGCCTCTCGACTACCTCCGCGAGGAGATGGTGACCGACCTGCACACCTATCTTGGCCGCAAGCCGAATATCTTCTCCCCGAAAGAGCTTATCCCGCCCACCGTTGCCTACGAACTGAAATCCCCGATTGTGGACCTGGGTACAATGCGCTACCTGCTGGGCCTGGGTGGTAAAAACGATGGCAGAACCCGCATCAAAGCCACGGTTCTCGATATGACATTCAGAAAATCTGAAGGCGCTGTCGGGTTCAGGGCGGCCATCAGATCGATTACCCGTGATGCTATCGAGGCGATAAGCCGCGGTTGCAGTGTACTCATTGTATCCGACCGGAACGCCAACAGCGAAAATCTGCCCATACCCGGCCTGATCGTACTCAGGGCCCTTGTAAATGAGCTCAATGAATCTGGGATGCGCCTGAGGGCTACCATTCTTGTGCATTCGGGCGAGGTGATTTCTACCCACCATGTGGCCGCTCTGATCGGATTCGGGGCCTCGGCCGTTTGCCCGTACCTGGCCCTGAGCATTGCACGCCAGTCGGACAGCCGCAAACTCCGCGACATCACCCCCGATGAAAGAGAGAAAAACCTGATTAAAGCCTACAATCACGGTCTTCTGAAAGTGATGGCAAAATCGGGCATATCCGTTGTTCGCAGTTACCAGAGTTCCCGGCTTTTCACGGCCCTGGGCATCGGCAAAGAGCTGAAAGACCTGTTCTTCCCCGGCCTGTACAGCCCCGTTGGCGGCATCGGAATCCAGGAGCTGGTTGACGATATCATTCAGCATACCGAAACCTCAGCTGCTGTTGAAGGAACCGGGAAGGACCTGAAAACATATCTCTACAAGGAACACAATAAAGGTATTGAGGGCGAAAAGCACTCGATGACCAACACCCGGTCGAAGCTGATACACGAACTTGTACGAAGTACCGGTCACGGCCTTGATGACTGGAAGCTGTACGAAGCCTACCTGGAGAACGGGGAACAGACCGAGCCGGTTAACCTTCGCCATATTTTCAGCCTGAAGAAAACGGAAACCCCGCTCGATCCGGACAATGTACAGTCCGGGGCCGACATCATGAAGACCTTTGGTTCGGGAGCCATGAGTTTCGGGGCCATCAGTGCCGAGTCGCAGCGCGATATTTTCCAGGCGATGAGGGAGATTGGCGGGCGCTGCAACAGTGGCGAGGGCGGTGAGAACCCGTACTATTTTACCGAGGGAATAACGGCCACGGCCAAGCAGGTTGCCTCGGGGCGGTTCGGTGTAACGGCCGAATACCTGATTGTGGGTGATGAGATACAGATCAAGATCGCCCAGGGTGCCAAGCCCGGAGAGGGCGGACAGCTTATGGGTGTAAAGGTCGACGCAGACATTGCCAGGGCCCGCCATGCAAACCCCGGCGTTGACCTGATCAGTCCGCCGCCGCTGCACGATATTTACAGCATTGAAGACCTCAAAGAACTGATCTACGAACTGAAGCAACTCAAGCCTGAGGCAAGTGTGAATGTTAAACTGGTTGCAGGCTTCAATATCGGTACCATCGCTGCGGGCGTTGCCAAAGCCGGAGCAGATGTGATCCACATCAGCGGTGGCGATGGCGGAACGGGCGCTGCTTCGCTCAGCTCCATGAAACATGCCGGGCTCCCCTGGGAGATCGGGCTGCTCGAGGTGCACCGGGCGCTGGTGATGCACAATCTGCGCCATTTTGTAAAACTGAGAACCGATGGCGGGCTGCATACCGGCAAGGATATTGTTACAGCCGCTATTTTCGGGGCAGATGAATTCGAATTCGGCAAGCTGCTGCTTGTTGCCCAGGGCTGTGTAATGGCCAGGATCTGCGAGAAGAACACCTGCCCGACCGGTATTGCCACGCACGATCCCAAATTCAAGGCCAAGTACAAAGGTACCAAAGAGGATGTGGTACGCATTATGACCTACCTTGCCGAGGATGTTAAACGCAACCTGGCCGCAATCGGCGTCGAAAACCTTGGCGATCTGAAGGGCCGTATCGACCTGCTGGATATTAATCCCGCATTTGTGCCACTCATCAGAAAGAAAAAACTGGATCTGTCTTTTTTCCTGACTGAAATCAACGAAACCGGCGACAAGCTCTATCCCAAACCGGCAGGATTTATCAGCGAGCTGAACCAGCGAATACTCGACGATACGTCTGAAGTCATTGCCGCCGAAAGAGATATCAACCTTAGCTATAATATTACTACGAACGACAGGGCTGCTCTCGCCACACTAAGTGGTGAACTTGCACGGATATGCAATAAAAAGCGCATGCGTGCCATCGCTGCCGGCGAAGACAGTACTGGGGATTTCCCGTATGAAGGCAACATCACCATACACTTTAAAGGCAGTGCCGGGCAGGGTTTTGGTGTATTTCTGACCCAGGGCCTGGATGTGGACCTTCGCGGTGAAGCCAACGATTCGGTCTGCAAATCGATGTCGGGAGGCATTGTAAGCATATCGCCTCCGGCCGATGCTCCCTACAAGGCCGAAGAGAATACAATTATAGGTAACTGCGCCCTTTACGGCGCGACCGGTGGAAAACTGTTCGTTAACGGATTTGCCGGCGACCGTTTCGCCGTGCGGAACAGTGGTGCAATAGCTGTGGCTGAGGGTGCCGGACTTCATACCTGTGAGTATATGACCAACGGAACCGTTGTTATACTCGGGGCCGTATCCAAAAACATGGGCGCAGGCATGACCGGCGGCTCCATCTATCTGTACGGTGATCAGGACCGCCAGATTAACCATGAATACATAACCGGCACCCCCCTCACATCAGATGATTACGACACATTGAAATCCCTGCTCACAGAGTATATAGAGCGTGGAGGAAACGGGCGTGCGACATCGATCCTTGACAACTGGCAGGACCACAAAAAGATGTTCCGCAAGTATGTACCTGTTGCAGTGGCCAGGCAGTTAAATGCCGGCGATGAAAGTAAACAAGATACCCTTGATACCGTTACAGGTTGACCAGAAACCGTTCATGGTAATCCTTTCCATTCATAAAGGATGCCTCCATCCGTTTTTTACAGCTTCTGGCACTGTTACGGTAACAGCACGTTTCGAATATACCTGATGCTTACAAGCCTGACGAAAAAATCGGATAAGTAAATCCGGCAGCGTACAGCCTTCCTACTCCGGGGCTTTCTTCTGCCACGAACTCATTGCAACATTCACCGTAGCAACCGTTCCGGCAGCAATCCGGTTGAGAGCGAGCGGTAAAAAGGCCATGAGTACAAGCAGTTCCAGTGCCAGCAGGTCTGATTCAAGACGGAACAGGGTATCCAGAAAAAATAACGGCGTTCCGTACAGGTAGAGCAGCATGGCCCCGCAAAGCACGAAAGGTGCAGTTAACCGGTATTTTCCCTCGATAAGGCTGCCCACACCCTGAAGGCGGGCGGCCAGCTCGTCCCAGTTAATCAGGAAAATAGAGTAGACAGGCAGATTGCTGATGAAGGAAATGTTTAGCATCATCATAACCATAAAGTGAAAAAGTATGGCCAGGGCACACCAGAACCGCATAACCGGTGCCCTCAAAATGGCGAACAGAAAACCGATTTCAAAAATAACTGTTGCCCAGTCGAGCGATTCCCAGAAAACCCGGTTATCAATGTCCAGAAAGAGGCCAGACAGCAGATCCTGCCTTTCATTCACGAAGTACTGTTTGATGAAATGCCCGTAGGTTGCATGGGTATTAATATCGAGCCAGCCCCCAAGCAGCTTGGGGAAACCGGCCGTGAACATCATAAAACCCAGCATGAGGGCCAGAAGGGCAACAGGCCAGACTTCCGGCCTGCGCGTTTTGCCTGATACGGCATCCATCGACCAGCTGCTGCCCCAGTTGCTGAAAGCCATAACAATTGGAATTGCGGCCAGCAACAGGTCATGGTTGATCTTCCCCATACTGTAGGCAAACCCATTACCGGTCAGTATCAGTAACCCGGTTGCGATGCTCATAAACCGTGTTTTCCAGCCCATCAGCAGGCACCCAAGCACAATTACCAGGAACAACTCAACCCCTTTCAGGAAAAAGAAGGGGGGGAAATCCGGGAACAGCATCATTGGCCCCGGAGGCGGGAAATAGAAGTCGGACGGCAGTGTGCCATATACCGAAAAATACAGAAAGGGCTTGTGCCCGGGAGAGATAATGACAAGAACAAACAACACATAAAATACACGGTATAATGCCAGCCCATGTGCACTGATTCCAAACGTGTCAAAAATCCATCTGTCAATGCGATCTCTCATCATGGCACTGCCCTCATCACAAAGAGCGTATCGACTGGTACTGACGATACCTGGCGCATCTCTTCGCCCCTGATACGATAGAAATGATCCGACCACACTACCAGTATTTGACCGGAGCCGGCAGGCATTAGCCCGGCCTCTTCCTCAATGCGGGCCCTGAGCCAGTCATAACCTTCAGGTGTCAACATTTTAATTCGGCCGCCTGACGAAAATCTGGCGGGATTGAACTGGTGGCGCATTATCCCGTTGTGATGTGAAACCGGAATATCACTGAAGATTCGAGAAGGCCTGATACTGTGTGTTTCACCATCAGCCCCTTCAACTACAAAAACAGGCACCTTCTGTTCGATAAACTCGCCTCTGTCGAACACATTTTTAAATCCCGGAAGTGTAAACGCCGGCCAGGGTTCGGAATGGATAACCCCTATTATGCCCACCATCAGATACTGAAAAATCAGCCAGGCAGCGAATAGATAAAAGCCCCCGCGAATTTTCCTTTTATGGGAGTTTTCCATTGATTTTTTTTGAATTTGGACATGATCAGAATCCAGAATCTATACTATGGTTCCACCTCAATCCAAGATAGTTACCCTGACATTATTAAATGCACCTGAAACAGTAACAATTCAGTGACTGTTTTTCAAGGCAATTCCAGACCGGTACGATCTGGCCGGTAAAAAGTTACCGGGGAATCCAGCGCAAACCTATCAGCATTCCACCCCTGTTTGGAAATACGCTCCCAAAATCCAGCCCCAATGAAGTGAGCAGTACCAGGTTATGAGGCCCCGGCAACCGGTACTCTGTCTCCAGCATCAGCGATACCTGCTCCGGCCCACCCGTGAAAAAATAGACCTCTCCCCTTTCTTCGGCAAGATCCCTCTCACGGTAGGTACCATAATTCCTGCTGTAAGTGAACAAAGCCCTGTAGTAGACACTGCTGATGGGCCGGCCTTCAATTCCCAGGTGATGGGCAAGTATCCGGTTGTTCGCAATCCGGTTCTGGTCTTTAATCCCACCTTCAAGCCTGGGATACAGCAGAGGTGAACCAATAGTACGCCCGTGGTAGGTCCAGCCTGTTTGGTACAGATAGTGATTGTAGTAGTTCACCTGGCCGCTTTTCCCCGGTGGCCTGTCGGGATCTTCGGCCCACCACGGCCCGTTCTGGTTCTTGGTGTACACAAACTCCCAAAGCAACGACGACCACCAGTGATCCGGGTTTTCCCGAAAATAAGCGAGTCCGTAAAGCCCGTCCTGAGCTGCATTAAACAACAGGTTTTTTTTGGTCTCGATCACAAATTGTTTGTATAGCCATAACCTGTTTCCGGCAATCGAAAAATCAAGCCCGAAGTCCCATGCCCCCACATGGTCACCCAGGGCGAACTCCTGTTCATATATC
>RECM01000105.1 GCA_007694035.1 Balneolaceae bacterium | reverse complement strand
CCGGACGGCTTTCGTTCAGCGGCCGGGCAACAACCCGCCCTAACAGATCATATACAGTGATGGTGACCGGACCCGCCTCACCCAGTGTAAACCTGATATTGGTGGTGGGATTGAACGGATTCGGGTAATTCTGATCGAGCTCGAACGACCGGGCCAGGTGCCGGCCTTCGCCCAGCGATGTATTCACGCTTGCACCTGCGGGTACGCTCTCCACGTTGTTCCGGCTGAGCGCAGTTACATAGTAGTCGTAGTCCTCTGATGCAACACCGGGCGCATCGGTAAATGTGGTTTCACCGGTTACGGCTATGAGATAGGTCGCGTCAGCGGTCACATCCTCCTCTGAAATAACATCACCGGTTGCCGGTACACGGTAAATGGCATACCGTACCGCTTCGGCATCACCACGGCCGAATTCCGGTTTTTCCCATTCCAGGGTCAGTTCGGTTCCCGCGCCACCCGGCCAGAACGAAATCAGGTTTGCCGGTGTATTGGGCTGGCTCATATCTTTCCATGGCATGGGTGGTACGATCGACGGGCGGTCATAACGATCACTGAAAGTGGATGCCGGTACGATATTGTCATAGCGGAAATGCATTTGTCCCGCGGCGTTATGAACCCTTGTTGAATCGATCTGGCGCGGTAATTCCGCAAAGACATTTGTCTTATAGGGTCCGGTACCGATGTAAATATGCCTGCCGTAGGTTTCGCCCATCCAGTCGCGCACCAGCCAGTCCATCTTCGGAGCATCTCCGCCGCCAATATCCCAGTACAGCTGCGGGGCAAGATAGTCGTTTGTGCCTTCCTGCAGCCAGCGGCGGCTGTCCTGGAAAACACCACTGTACCCTTTAAGGGAAGGCCAGCCGCCGTCCAGTTTGTAGTGGCCGATCGGCGTGGAACCGACTTTTACCCAGGGCTTGCGCGCATTTACCGAATCATAGACCATACGGTTAAACTCATTGATGTTATAGCGTCGCCAGTCGGCTGTACCAATGATGTTTTCCGGATTGTACGCCTGCTTGGTGTCGAAATCGTTGGCAAATCCGTTGGTCGGATACCTGATGAAATCGAAATGGATGGCATCCACATCATAATTTTCGATGATTTCGATCACGTTGGCTACGGCCCATTCGCGCGCCTGCGGCTTGCCGTGGTTCAGCCACACTTCTGTTCCCGCTTCTTCAACCAGGTCCGGATTGGCAAAATAGATGTGCCTTGGTTCCTGGGTATCCTGAAGGTCCTGGTTACCTACGTCGCCGAGCTTGCCGACATTGTACCAGGCATGCAGTTCCATTCCGTGCTTGTGTGCTTCTTCGATGGCAACGGCAAGCGGATCCCAGCCCGGATCCTGGCCCATGGTCCCGGTAAGCCGGCGTGCCCAGGGCAGGCGCTCCGACTGGTAGTAGGCATCGCCGCGCGGCACAACCTGGAAAACTACCGCGTTCATCCCTTTGGCTTTCATGTTGCGGATGATGTTTCTCAGGGAGGTTTCTGCGGCGGCTGCATTGGTCGTTTTCGGAAAGTCGAGCCCGAGAGCCGTTGCTACCCAAACCGATCTGAATTCATATTTGGGTGATTCCGGAATTTCGTCGCTTTGCCGGGCTTCGGCGGGCATTACGAAAAATGCGGCAAGTAAAACTATAAGTGCAAATGGTATGGTATGCTTCATGATCATGGATTTGTATGGATCCCCCGATACCTGTTACCATCACCCATCAATCAAAGTTGTTTGAGAGGATGGGTTGGTACGCTTTGGGTACGGCAGGATCGTTACTGGTTATTGGTGAACTTTCAGAACGTTTGGATCAACGTATTGCGAGATTATTTTATGAGTAACATTTTCCGTGTCAGCTGCCTGTTGCCCGCTTCAAGCCGGTACAGGTAAACACCCGACGACAGGTGTGACGCATCAAACCCGATGGTATGTACCCCTGCCGTATGGTTCCCGTTTACCGGTGTGGCCACTACCCTGCCAAGCAGGTCGTAAACCGCAAGACGTACATGGGCGGCCTCATCAAGGCTGAAACGGATATTCGTGGTCGGGTTGAACGGGTTCGGATAGTTCTGCTCCAGCCTGAAACTGCCTGCAAGCTGCCGTTCATCATCAATGGATGTGGCGATACCCGTTACGGCGGGTTCACTTTCAACATTGTTGCGGCTGAGGCTGGTTACAACGTATTCATATCCGATAGCATCGAACTCGGGCGTATCGGTAAAATCGGTCTCCCCTGTCATCCCGATCAGGAAGGATGCATCCGCGATGGATTCTTCGAGGGTTGAGGCCAGATCCGACAAGGGTACACGGTAAACGGCAAAACGGACGGGTTCAGGTTTGCCTCTGCCGAAATCGGGCGCCTGCCAGCTCACCGACACGGTATTGCTGCCGTCTTCATGCAGCACGGCGGCCAGCAGCTCCGGGCTGTTGGGTTGATTCATGTCTTTCCAGCCCATGGGAGGTACCAGCGAAGGTTGATTGTACCGCTCACCATATATGGCCGCACCCCTCACAAAAGCGTGGCGGAAATGCATATGCCCGTGTGCATGGTTCACCCGCATGGTATCGATCTGACGTGGAAGCTCGCTTGCCACGTTGGGTTTATAGGGACCGGTTCCGACATAGATATGGCGCCCGTAGTTCTCACCCATCCAGTCGCGCACAAGCCAGTCGAACTGCGGGGCATCGCCTCCACCAATATCCCAGTACAACTGCGGGGCCAGGTAGTCGTTGTAACCTTCCCTGAGCCAACGGCGGCTGTCCTGAAAAACGGCCGCAAACCCGTTCAGAAATGCCCATCCGCCCGATGAGTTGTAATGCCCCACAGGCGTGGAACCGATCTTGACCCAAGGTTTCAGTGCACGGACCGAATCGCTCACAACCCTGTTGAATTCCGTCACATTCCAGCGGCGCCAGTCGCCGATGGTCACGATACCTTCCGGATTGTACTGGTCCCGTATCGTGAAATCGTCGCTGTACCCGCCCTGCTCATACCGGATGAAGTCGAAATGGATGGCGTCGATGTCATAGTTGCGTACGATCTCCATCACGTTCTGTATGGCCCACATGCGCGCGTCGGGTATACCGGCATTCAGCCAGAGCGAGTTGGGGGCTGCCGATACAGTTCTTACCCATTCGGGATTGGTCAGGTACACATGCTGCGGACCGTCGCCGGGTACTTGCTCAATGCCTGTGGCATCCCCGATCCGGAACACATTGTACCACGCATGGATCTCCATGCCCAGCCTTCTGGATTCATCTATGGCAACGGCAAGCGGGTCCCAGCCGGGATCCTTCCCGTAGGTACCGGTAAGCTGTCGTGCCCATGGCAGTCGCTCCGACGGGAAAAAGGCATCACCGCGGGGTACTACCTGCAAAACCACGGCATTCATGCCCCGCAGTTTCATGTTCTGGATGAGGCCCCTGAGGCCGGCCTCATTACCGGGATGATTGGCGCTCGGCCAGTCGAGGCCCGGAACGGTAGCCACCCAGGCCGATCTGAACTCATGCTTCGGAGAGTCGGGTATCTGGTCGGCCTGGCGCGCCTGCAATGGCGTAATTGCAAGTAATATGGCTGATATAAAGAGGATGTGTTTCACGGTTCTGCTCTTCTTGATTCGTATTGGAGGAATTTGGCAGATGAGTTATAGTATACCAAACTGCCTGGAAATGGATAGAGGAAAAAAAAGGCCGCCCGAACAACGGACGGCCTTTCCGGATTCAATTCAACCTGACGGCACAAACATGCACCGCCAATCTATGAATGTCTGATATTACTTCACCAGCATCATTTTGCCGCTCATCGTAAAGCCGTTGGCTACGAGACGGTAGATGTACATTCCGGAGGCTACGTCCGCAGCATTGAACTGGGCCGTATGCGTACCGGCGCCCATGCTCTGGTTAACCAGGGTGGCAACTTCACGGCCGGTGATGTCATACACCTTCAGGGTAACGTCGGCAGCTTCAGGAATGCTGAACTTGATGTTGGTGGTGGGGTTGAAGGGGTTCGGGTAGTTCTGCCCAAGCACATATCCTTCGGGGATTTCAACACGGCTGTCGACAATGCTCACAGGATCAGTGGTGAAGATCTGCACCATTGAACTGTTGAACATGGCCACATAAACCTCATTCCCCTCAGGTGAGAAAGCGATGCCACGGGGGCGGATATCCGGATTTACATCGAAGTCGTAGCCGTTCCAGGTGAAGCTGGCGAAGGTTTCCTGGGTTTCGGGATCCACTTCATACCAGGTTGCAAGCACGTAGTTGGTTTCAACATCCGGGAAACGGTTGGGCTGGTCGTTGATCGAACCGGCGCTCAGCCACATGCGGCCTGTGGTCGGATGCCAGGCGGCAGACTCGATGTCCATACCAGCCATAAAGGTGGTATCAACACGCTCATACTCTCCAAACACACCATCTTCGCTGAAATGGCGACGGATGGCATGGGTGGTGTAGGCGGGCTCGTACACATTATTTCCGTCGGGGGAGATAAGTATGGTACGGCGGAACTCGGTGTTCTGTTCGAGTGGAGAAACTACCGATATATCGGCGAAGCTCTCATCCACAAGCCAGATTGGTTGACCGGGAAGTACCGCGGCAACAACAATCTCGCCATCGGCAGTCGCAGAAACAGCCGTAAGAGGGGTACCAAAATCGCGGCGGTCAGTAGCCAGGCCGGTCTGATGGTCTATACGGAAGAGGTTTCCGCCCTGAGATGCAAGAATATCACCGTTATGATCGGTGGCCAGTCCTCTGTTCTTGCCTGCAGGAGGTGTGAGAAGATATTCCTCTTCATCCACTACAAGCCTCCAGATCGGAGAAATGTCGGCAGGTGTTCCATCGGGGTTATATACCAGGATGGGCATAAATTCGGTAGGGGTACCATCCACATCCACAGACACGCGCTCGTTCCAGGGATGTACCCAGAGTTTGCCTTCGGCATCCACAGCAAGACCGTGTACACCACCGCCGAATACCCTGTCATTTTCGAGGGTACCCTTGAAATTCCAATCCTGCGCCTGTACTGCCAAAGGCAGGGCCACGAGCAGTACCAAAAGTTGTATCATTCTTTTCATGTTTTACTCCATTTTGTTAATAGTTGACCAGTTGTTATATAAGGAACCTTTTTTTTCACTCAGAATCCACCCCGATATACACGGACCAGAACCTGTTTGAAACTATGGATGCACAATCAAACGTGCAAAAAAAACCTAATTACCCGGTAAGCCGTACCAGGGGGCCGTTTCCCTGCGCGTGTCCAGACGGACAATACGCTGGTTTTGATCACCGGCACCGGCCAGGGTCACGAGCATATTCTGTGTTCCGTGGACCCATGAGAAATTCAGTACGCCCTGACGAAGAATTCCGTCATAAAACAAACCAAACTCCCCGTCAACCGTCCTGATATAGATCGGATCTGTACTTATGCTTGTACCAATCAGTAAATCACCATTAGACAGGAGATTAAGGGCACGGATTTCTCTGGTGCCTGTGAGGATGGATGTCATATCCTGGATCAGCTGCCCTTCACCAAGGGTGTTGTCGGCATTGACCGGGAACCTCCACACACCTTTGGTTTCGCCCTGTACGGCGCCAACGTATAGTGAATTGTCAAAATATCGTATGGCTTTTACATCGGCATCGAAAGTGAACCGCGTGAAACCGGTACCGTCCGGGCCTATCCTGACGATAGCATTGTTATTCGTTCCCTGATTGCCGCCGCCGGCCCAGAAGTATCCTTCCGGATCAAAATCAAAATCTTCAACCCTCAGGCCCGGACGCGCATAAATGGCCGGCGTTCCACCCTCGGGGGGAACCCTGTAGATGAACGGGATTATACCGCCGCGTGAAAGGTACAACGCTCCGTCTGGGCCGATCTTTACACGGATATAAAACCAGGTCTGCGCCGGTGCAAACTGCGACCTCACGCCCTGCGGAGTAATTTTCTGGATTCCCTCGATCGATCCTGAAGCAATATTTGAAAAATAGAGGTTACCATCCGCATCCATGGTCGCACCATAGGGCTCATCGCTGTCGCGCAGGCCGGCTACTGTTACAGCAGGCGGCAACAATGTATACATCATTGAGTTTGAGAATTTCTCGGCACCGAGTACGGCAACCCTTACTTCTTTGTCCACACCCGGGCTGTTGGGGGGGCGGAACTCAAGCCTGGTTGGCGATGCGGTGTAGAGCCTTGCGCGGGCGTTTCCGAAGTAGATGAAATTCTCTTCAACGAGGGGCGAAAAATTCTGGCCTTCAATCACCATGGCATCCACACCGGCCAGCCAGGAACCCTCCGGGCTGATGCCGGTGATAACCGGATCGGGGTTGCCCTGGTAATCCGGGTCGAACAAGCTGTTGTCGGAGGGTACATCGCAGGAACCCACGGTGAGCAGTATACCCGACATCAACATTAAACCGGCTATCTGACGCCATTTCATGGTAATAATTCTGTAGTTCATAATCATATTTCCGTACTAAAAGGTAAATCTGAGAGAGTACCGGTTAACGTCGCTGAACACTCCGAATGTAGTGTAGGCATAATCGATTTCGAGGCCGAAATTACCCAGCGGCTGCTTGATGCCGATCCCCGCAGAAAAGCCCTGTTCATCATTGGGGAATGCGTATCCGCCCCTGAGGAATACCCGGTTGAGGAAGCCGTACTGAACTCCGAACATGAGTTGTTCGCTGAAGTCTCTTGGCCGGTTCGCATCTATCGTTAAGAGCAGGCTGTGGTTGTTACGGTCTACTTCGGTAAGGTTCAGCACATTCGTCAGATCAAACAGATCCATCGAAAGGCCCATCTTGAATGTGAGGGGCAATTCCGAGCTCTCGGTTTCAGGGCCATAGTCGACCTCGGGTGAGAAATTCCTTACCACCATCGCAAAATTGAGACTTTCGAAGCCTGTTTTATAGAACACACCGAAATCGATGGTCATGGTACTGGCTTCGAAATCGGTACGGGCGAGTTCTCCATTCGTTCTGTTAACGGCTGCTTCGGCAAGAAACTGGTATGCATAGCGCATATTGGCACCCACAGAAAACTGTTCCGAAAGGGCCCTGGCATAGCCAATACCAAATGCATAGGCGTATGGAGCAAATTCTCCGAGGATAGCATACCCGCTCTCCGAGCCGTCGAGAATGGTCTCAGTGAAACTGCCATAGTCCACATACATGAAGGATGCACCTATAACACCATATCTGCCACCCGAGGGAGCAAATGACACCGCAGCCGAGTTGTAGTTGATGTCGGCAATCCAGGTAACATAGCCCAGCGACAAGTCGAGCGATGATTGCTGCCACGCCATACCGGCCGGGTTATAGAACAGCGACGAAGAGTTACCCTCCACCGATGTCATGGCGTCGGCAAGGCCCGCACCCTTGGCAAACATGGATGTACTGAGAAACTTCATGCTGGTCTGGGCACGCTTTTGCTGCGCCAGCGCCTCACCTGCAAGCAGGCTTGCTGCAAGAAGGATAAGGACGAATATTGATGATATTTTTTTCACAGAAATTGAATTTTGAGTGACCATCAGATCACGATTACAAATTTTTTGATTATCTGTTTGCCAAATTCAGGCGAATTTTCATCGAGGTTTTCGATAACGGCAATATATACGCCACTCACCACTTTCTGGCGCGACTCGGTGTACAGATCCCAGAAACTATCGCCGCTGCCGTCTGTATGGTCGATCGTGAAGATATGTTCGCCCAGCTCGGTATAAATTCTGATTTTGGCTCTGCGTGGAATTTCATAGAAAGCGATCCTGTCGGATCCGCGCCGGTCATCGAATACCAGGCCACCTCTTGCGTTTGCTATATAGGGATTGGGAACGATTACGATCTGGCCCATACTGTCGCCTGCAGGCCGTTGGAGACGTGCAGGGTCGTAGGTTTGAGTGTAATACCGGCTGCTGCGAAGCGGGCCGGCCGGGGTCAGGCCCTCGCCAGTGTTCTGGGCGGCAAGGCCCACAGCCGTAATGTAGTAGTAATAATCCCGGCCCCTGATCGGGCCTCCGGCTGGCGTTGCATCGCCATCCTGGAAGAACCGATCGCCCGGTGCAGCAGTATGAATCAGGCGGTAGGTGCTGTCAACCTGGTTGGCTGCACGGTAGATCTCAAAACCCTGGATATTGCCTTCTTCGGCAGACGGGTATTCCCAGTCCAAAAATATACCATCACCTCCACCAACCACCTGGAAAACCGGGGGTGGTACAGGAGGCCTGGGAATATTGTATCCGGAATTGTAGTTGGCAATTGCCCTGTTGAACGTCTGGAACAGCGAGTCCCTGCCGGTCATCACCCACTGGTTTTTGGTAAGCGAAACGGTCTGGCCGTTTATTGTGTAAGGGATCTGAAGGTTATTGTCGCCCGCGGCAAGTTTATAGGCGTTACCGATACGATTGGCGGCATCTCTGGAAAGTCCGGATGCGCCCTCAGCTAAAACGATGCGCACACTTTCACCGGGTTGCAGGGTATACGGTCCGAAACCGTTTGCTGCAGACCATCCTCCGGATGTACCCAGCGATGGATTTGCGTTCGAGGCCGCAAAATCTCCGGTAGGTTCAACGATCCAGGCATGCCGTGTTGTCCGGCCGGCTCTCATAAGGTCGTACTCACGCTGCATACGGGCAATATTAAACGGATCATTTGCAGAGTTGAGGATGTCGTCGGAACCAACCTGCGACATGGTGCTGGGTTGCTGCGGATCATCGGCCGGATTGGCGGGTGAGGTATCTGCGTGCAGCACAACATTGCCCACAAACTGATAGGCGCCCAGGCGGCCGGTTGTGTCACTCGCCGCCAGGAACCCGCCGACGGTGTTGGGAGTCCAGATGGGCGCGCCCAGGTTATGATAAGCCGTAAAGTCCGGGAAACGTCCATGCCAGGCAAACTGGGCCCTGAATTGCTCCTGTTCGCCGGCGTGCTGTGGCAGGCCGTCGCCCCGGCGGTCAATCATGGTGTTGATTCCCCAGCCGGTTGCGTTACCTATGGTGTATCGGGTTGACTGGTTTACCGAATACCGCCACTGAAGATAGATCATCATATCCTCGACCGTCTGGTTCGGCAGTTCCACCGCGTCGGTCTCGTTCACGTTGCCGGTATTGGTAAATGTGTATTCGGTGATGTGGTAATTGTCATGAAATTCATTACTGAACTGCATGATCCGCCGCTCAACCGTCACTCCAAGAGCTGTATTGAAACGGTTGATGATCATCCGGTCGGCCGGCAGATCCGGATCGATTTCATCGATATCTACCGGCAGCTGGAACGACGGGATGCCCTGAACCAGCACGTCTGGTTCTTCGTATTTGCTCACCATACGCATCTCAAGCGGGAATATCGAACCGGCGCCACTTACGCGCGGGCCCACATGAATCACTTTTTGTGGAAAATTGTCTCCACGTTCATCGGTCCAGTTTCTGGCACCGATCCACAGGGCCTTGGCTGCCTGGCTGTCCTGGTGCTGGTAAATGGCAGGCCATCGCAGTCCATACTGTTGACGGTTAACGAGGCCATGCTCCCTCTCGGCACCGGTACTGATATACCAGTTATGGAGCGATCCGACCGAAAGCCAGTTGGTCTGGAATTGTGCCTGTACCGGGGCAGACATAATCAGCATGCCTAACAGCAGCGCCGGAACAAGGATTGTTCTCATGAATTTTACCATTCGTCTGTTGCTCATTAATAATGTTTAGATAGAGACCCGTACACCCAGCAGGAAATTTCTGGGGTTCAGGAAATTGAAGAAATGCTGGTTCGGCATATCGATATAGGCCTTGTCTTTCAATACCCGGTCAACAAAGTTTCGGTCGGCTTCCACCCACTGTCCGTTCACGAACTGGTAGTAGGTCTGGTTGGTGGTCTGGTAGTATAGCGGACGGGCCCTCGGGTTGCCAACATTGTTTATGTTGTTTACCGCCTCGATGGGAACGAACTCGATTCCAGGACGACGGAAGGTACCCGGGCGGTCGTTCCCCGGAACTCCGGTATAACCGACTTCGTCATACAGGCTCTGCTTGTAATGCAGCGACCTCATATAGTCATTGAAATCGTTGCCATCCACAAAGCCGTAGGTACTGAGTTCCATCCGGTTGGTCACGTTCTGAATATCTACAAAGAACTGGATACGCGTATTGGCTGTAGCCAGGTTTTTGCTGACCCGGGCGTTGATATTCCAGGAATCGCGGTATTGTACGTTGTTGGTGATACCGGGAATACTTGCACCACCGGCCCAGGTCATGTAAGTACCTGCACGCCAGTTCCAGACCAGGTTAAGGCGCCAGTCGCCCAGAGGCCTGAACCAGCCCCACTGCGGTCCGAAATCGATCGGGGTGAAGAAATCGAAATTCACCCGTGCATAGGGCCTCGGGATTGGCTTCGATTGCAGATTGGCCCTTGTTTCGCGCTCGAAGTCGCGTTGTGTTGCCGGGTTTTCATAGAATGTGGTGAAACCGAAGCGGCCGCTGGAATACACCATGTAGGTGTAGTTCGCAAAGCCACGGAACCAGCGCCCCCTCAGCTTCGAAAACGAAAGCTCGAAGCCACGCACATCCTGGTAAATATTGGGCTCGTTCACCGAATACGATACCAGGTTGTTTCTGCTCTGATAGGTTACGAGAGCAGGCTGGTTTGTAACGTCACGGTAGTATCCGGCAACCTTCAGCAGATAGTCTTCAAACACATTGTGCTCATAACCCAGCTCGTACGATACCGTTTTCGGGAGCGATGCATTCGGGTTCGCGATCCTTGATACGGCATCGTTCTCGGTCGACTGCCGGATCATGTACAGGTTCTCGGGGGTAGGCATCTGGTAAAAATGGCCGTAGTTGAAATAGAGCTTGCTGAAGATGGTGATCGGGAACGATACACTCAGCCTCGGGCTCAAATAGAGCTGGTGACGCGGGCTCTCACTTTCAAGCAGTTCGTCAAGGTTGTTGTAATTGCCGGGTCCGAATGCCGGATCCCATGCATCAAAGTTAAACCAGTCGGATCCCGGATGAGAGTAATCAAGCCTCAGACCCGTGTTAGCGACCATGCCGCGGAATTCAAGTTTGTTCTGCAGATAAGCCGCAGCCCTTATCGGATTGGTCTCCCAGCGGCTCCAGGTACGTCCGCTCGGCAGAAATTCATCAACCGATGCATAATTGACACGGCTGTCGGCACGAACAAATTCTACACCGGTTTTGATCTGGTTGAAGCGGTCGACCTGGTTGGTGTAATCAAATTTCAAGGTCATGTAAGCTACAGAACTGCTGTCGCGCGAGTTGCTCATGCCTACTCCCATGCGCATGCCGGATCCGATACCCGATGAAGGAGCGGGGAAAAATCCGAAGGGGGCCTCGTCGGCCATAAACCCGTTGCCAAACTCGCGTATACCCTCGGTGTTTCTCGGGCGGCCCGGATTCGTATCATAGCTTGATTTGAACCAGGTGGCCGTAATATCATAATATGACCGGCTGTCGATCAGGTGCGTGAATTTACCGCCAAGGGTTATACGCTCCACATTGGTCGGGGCCCAGTAATCCGATGAATAGAGCCGTGTATCAATGAAACTGACACGGTTCATATTGGCACCCATCGTCCCCGGACTTCTGAATATTCCGGGAAGGCCCGCGTTACTTGTATTTGTTCCCGTTTGCCCCCCGTATGAACCTTCAACACTCAGCTTCATTCCGGGTGCCACATCCGATGTGAATTTAATGTGTGTGGCATGGTCCTGATAGCGGTCTCTTGAGAGAGGGATCATGTACATGGTCTGCGCGCGCCGGTGCGATGCGTAGAACCGCAGGTCGCCCGCAAGCTTGCTCACAAACGGTACCGGACCGCCAAAGCTGATGTCCATATCGTAGTCCGGATCCTGGATGGCGAAATTTTTCCGGTGCTGCCACAGGAACAGTTGTTGCATGGCTTCGGGCGAAAGACCGTAATACTGATCATCCGGATTCAGGTTCTGCTCGGCTATGGCAATCCAACCTTCAAATTCAGGATATTGCCGTTGGGTGTAGGTATCCCATGCGCCGTTTGTAGTACCGGTCCAGGCAACTTCATCATCCAGATATGGTCGCAGCCAGTAGGAATCGGGATGGTTAATAGGGTCACCGAAATGTTTCTGTCCCGGCTCGGCATAACGGATGAAGAACTCCGCATTATAACGGTCTCTTTCACCCTCACGGGTTATAACGTTCACTATACCCGACTGTACGTTCCCGAACTCGGCATTAAAACCACCGGTTTGGATCTGAACATCGGAAATTGCTGTAAAACTGATGGCAGTATAGGGAGAGTTGTCCCGCTCATCGCGCATGGTGAGACCGTTTACCATAAAAGCAAGCTGGTCGGCATTATTTACACCACGGGCACTCAAACCAATAAATCCGGCCTGCAGCCCGACCACACTCGATATATCGGTAACCGGAAGGTTTTCGATCTGCTCCCTGTTCAGGTTCACCCGGCTGGCCGCCACGTCGCGTTCCACAACCGGCCTGGTGGCAATAACCGTGATTTCGGCCCCCTCAATCACCTCTTCACGGATTTCAAAATTGACTTCCGTGGTCTGATCCAGGTTTACCCTTACATCCTGCATAACAATGGTCGTAAAACCGATCATGGATGCACGGAGAGAATAGGTGCCCGGCCTCACATTGATGATGGTATAGTAACCATCGATGTTGGTTATGGCCCCGCGGGTGGTGCCCTCAATGGCAACATTTACTCCCACCATGGGCTCGCCGTTATCAGCGTCAATTACGGTTCCCTCGATACGCCCGCTTTGAGCGAGCGTAATTTCATGCATAAAAAAGAGGGAGGCGAATACAGCAATAGTCAGTAGCCGTTTTTTATTCATAGAGATTCTGTGTAGAAGGTTCTTCGGTTACAGGCAGCAGGAATCCGGGTATGGTCAATAACCGGCAGAATGCACCTGCCTTGATGTTGAAAGTCACATTCACCATGTGTGCAGTGAAGTAGTTTTTAGAATTTGTATACAATACCGGCGGAAGCGCTTTCCTCAGTCATCAACCGCTCATTCGTTCATTGGGTACTGTGTTAAACTATGAAATCTTATTTTGAACTCAAAGATGAGAATTTATGCAACCAGACCGGATTAATCATTCCGGCTTGTTTATTTTAACACATAGTCATTTAAATTTCTACCTGTAATGCAAAAAATGTGCAAAAAAACTTTTCTGTCTTTTCAGACCGGAAGGCATATCTGCCATGTTTATGAGCCTTAACACTTTGCAGGAGATAAATACCCTGTTCAACTTATTAGAATTTGTATAAATCAGGAACCTCATCGTTAACAACTATCTTGAATGACCTGCTGATATACGGCAAACCCGCCATTAACTCCTACTCTTTTACTGATCAGTGAAAATTAATTTTTTAACCTCAATACTACCAGTCAAAGTACTGCTGCTTCTGCAGGCTGTCCCACTGTTTTTCCTGCTCTCCTGCAGCAACGATACTCCGGTCGAAAAATCAGCATTCCGCCATACCGGCGTTGTCGAAGGATTTTACGGCCGGCAATGGACCCACACCGAGCGCCTCGATATGATCCGCTTTATGGGTGAAGTAGGGCTCAACGATTATTTCTATGCCCCGAAAGACGATCCGCTGCACCGCGGCAGATGGAGGGAGCGGTACAGCGGCGATGCCCTCGACCGGTTTAATGATTATCTCGAAACCGCACAGAAATCCGGCGTCAATTTATGGTACACCATCAGCCCGGGGCTGTCGATCGAATACTCAAGCAGCGCCGACTACGACTCGCTTCTGGTAAAAATCGACGATATGCACGCCCTGGGCATCCGCCATTTCGGCCTGTTCCTCGACGATGTACCCGAAACCCTGCAGCACGAAGCGGATATAAACCGGTTCGCAAACCTGGCCGAAGCCCACGTGCACCTCATCAACCGCCTGTATGCCGACCTGCTGGCCCGCGACAGCGAACTTATTGTGTGCCCTACCACCTACACCGGAGCCTGGGGCGACCGGGAATATGTGGAAATTCTGGGGCGCGGTATTCCGGAGGAAATCCCCCTTTTCTGGACGGGCAATGATGTTGCCGTTGCCACCATTACGGGAGATGATGCACGGGAGTGGGGTGATCTTATGAACCGTAAACCCCTTATCTGGGACAATTACCCCGTTAATGATTTTGACACATGGAGGCTGTTTCTGGGACCACTTACCGGACGGGCAGCCGACCTGCCCGAAACCACGACGGGGCTGATCGCCAACCCCATGAACCAGCCCTACGCTTCGATGATCTCCCTGTATACCATCGCCGATTACACCTTTAACCCCGATTCCTACAACCCCGCCGTATCCCTGCACAACGCACTCACCAACCTCTACCCTGAAGAAGCCGTACCCCACCTGTACATGATCGTAGATCTATTCAACGACTACCCCTGGGAGTACAATGTATTTTCACCTCTGTACACCCCCGGCATTATTCCTCAGCTGGATGAACTCACATCGGCGCTCGACCGCTGGAGCGCCTCTATCGACTCCCTCAAAAGATTGCCCGGTGATATTCGAAATCCACGGCTGAACGGCCTGATTAACGAACTCGATATACTGTATACCTCAACCCGAAGCAATCTGAACGCTATGAGGCAGGATCCGGCCTACATCGAAGTTAACGGTCTGCTGGTGTACCGCGATGAGCTGGACCGCTTCGGGGAGCACGAAACACGTCCGGCCCGGTGGCAGACCGGAAACCACGGCTACAATCCCCCCACCGTCGATCTGCAGATCGATGGCCACCTGATGACATTCACCTTCACGCTTGACGAAAAAAACGAGTGGCTGAGTGCCGACCTGCCGGTTAACGGCGACCATTTCATTATTTCCATGCTCGATAACGCGCCTACAGGGAATACCTGGCTCACCAACAAGGACGTGCTGCTGATCGTTTATCCCGACTCTGGCAGCGGCGAGCTTGTTTACGAACTGAAGGTGCCCGAACTCACCCATTTCTCCCGAATGGGCGGCTCCGACATCCACCTCTATTCATTCACACCCTTTTTCTACGAGTTCACCCGCCCGGCCGAAGAAGTTATCTACGATTTGCCGGAAGTCCGCGTATTCCAGCCAGGCGAAACTGGCAAAAACACACTCAAAATAGCCGTCTACTGGCCGGGAAGAACCGTTGAACGCCTGAACATCGGCGGGTTACTTACCATGGATGGCACCCGTGACCGTTTCATCTTCAGTCACAGGCCCAACTTCGGCAACCGCAACGCCTACCTTTTCCTAACCACCACCAAATATTAAGCCGTGAGGAGGCGCCACAAGCGCCTCCTCACCACCACACTACAACCCCAAACCACGCACACAGAAAAATCACCCCACTTCTGCCTTTTGCTTTCTGCCTTCTGCCTGCTCCCTGCTCCCCACTTCTGCCTTCTGCTTTTTGCCTTTTACAAATAGCATTTCACTATTCAAATACCGATCTTATCGGATATTCATCACGATATACCTGATCACTATCTACTTCTCACACCCTCCCATAACTTAAACAGTTCTGACATGACCCCTGATCTGAAGGCCTTTCTTCCGGTTATTTTCTGTCTGATGCCCGTAATCGCAGTAAGCCAGCCAATATCTGCCAGTGCCCCGGAAGTGCTTATATCCAATTCCGACTACTTTTTCATGAACCCGCAATTCTCACCCGACGGATCAAAAATTGCGTTTAGCTCACAGCAATACCGGGGATTGTGGATTGCCGATGCAGCCGGCAGCCAGGCGTCGCAGATAACCGCTGAAGCCGGTGCCGGGTACCGCTACAACTGGTCGCCGGATGGCCGCCATATAGTAACCGGAGTAACCCGGGAAGAAGGCCCGGTACGTGAATTCGGCATCAAGCTGTTTGATACGGTAAGCGGTGAAGAACAACAGCTCACTCCCTATGCTCGCCAGGTTCCGCCTCTGCCCCGTTTTAGTGATAACGGATCGGACATACGCTTCCGCGATGGTGCGGAAATCCGGTCTCTGGATAGCGGTATTGACGCTGCCGAAACCGGAGACATAGTATCAGGCAGCCCCGTTGCCATGCCCCTGGAGAACACGATCCGGATTTATCATGCCAACACCACCGAACAGGATCTGCGCCCGGTACCCGATGCCATCTACCTGAGGGCAGCCGTATCGCCCGACGGGCAGAAACTTGCTTTTGAAGTCTACGCCGGCAACCTCTATATCTCAGACATTAACGGCACCAACCTGATCGATCTCGGCCGCGGTGAAGCGCCTGTGTGGTCGCCCGACAGCCGTTTTCTCAGCTTTATGATCACCGAAGACGATGGTCACGACATCACCGGATCCGACATTTATGTAGTTGATGCTGCCGGAAACGGTATTACCAACATTACTGCACAGTCTGGCCTTCATGCCATGAACCCAACCTGGTCGGCCGACGGCAGCAGGATCGCTTTCGGTGATGTACAGAGCGGGGCCATTTACCAGGTGCACCTGCAATATTGACCAGCACTATTCATCCGGCATCAGCCACTGACAGGTTAATTGCAAGGATGTTCAGGCGCCGGCCATCAGAACTCATCCGTATTAAATACATCTCTTTACCGTACCGATCATGAAACGAATTTTACTTACGATCTCATCCGCACTCCTGCTCATTCTGGCCGCTTCCGGCCTGCAAACCTCCACAGCACAGGTTACCGGTCTTGAAGGATGGAATATCTACCTCGATCCCGGCCACAGCCAGAAAGAGAATATGGGCCTGTACAATTATTCCGAAGCTGAAAAAGTACTTCGCGTGGGGCTGCATCTGCGCCAGATGCTGTTCGACTGGACCGACATCGATACCGTTTACATGAGCCGTACCAACGATGCACAACTGGTCGGCCTTAACCAGCGTGTTGAACGCGCCAACTCGCTTGGAGCCGATTTCTACTACTCCATACACAGCGACGCAGGGTCGCCCAGCGTAAACAGTACCCTGATGCTCCACGGAGGCTGGAGACAAGACGGCCAGACGGTTGAAAGAACGCCCAAAGGTGGCAAACTGTTCGGCGACATTATGGATGAAATCCTTACCGCAAGTATGCGGATTGGCCGGCGCGGGAATTACGCCGACCGGACCTTCTACCAGGGTTTCCCCTTTGAGCACAGCAACAAATGGCCCTGGCTGGCGGTTAACCGCATCTCAAATATGGCCTCCCTGCTCAGTGAAGCCGGGTTTCATACCAATCCGACCCAGCAACAACGCAACCTGAACGCCGAATGGAAACGCCTTGAAGCCTATGCCGCTTTCTGGACTATTCTCGAATACCACGAACTTGAGCGGCCCGAAGTGGGCATCGCCGCCGGCTACATCACCGACACCGAATCGAAGCGCCCGATAAACGGGGCCCGAATCACCATCGGCGACCAGACCTATACCACCGATACCTTCGAATCGCTCTTCAAAAACTATACCAGCGATCCCGATCTGTTGGCCAATGGTTTCTACTTCATCGAAGACCTGACTCCGGGTGCCTCATATACGGTAGATGTGGAAGCAGACGGCTACTACCCTTCCACTCTGGACATCACGGTCGATCCCGCTTTTTTCACCTTTGCTGATGCAGACCTGCTTTCGAGTGTGCCTCCCTTTATTACTGCTACAACTCCTGAAGATGGCTTCTCCGGATTGGTACCCGTCCGGGAAAACGTTATAATCACCTTCAGCCGGCCAATGGACCGTGCATCGGTTGAAGCAGCATTCTCGATTACGCCTGCTGCCGAGGTTGAACTTGCCTGGTTGTCTGACTCCCAACTCCGGATCAGTACCAGAAGCCTGGATTTTGAAACCAGTTACTCCATAACCATCGCTGAAACAGCCAAAGACCAGCACGAACACACGCTCGATGGCAACCGCGACGGGGAGATGGGCGGAGAGTACCAGCTTGCATTTACAACCTCTGAAAGGGATTCAACACCGCCGGCAGTAACAGCTGTGAGTCCCGATTTTGACAAGACCGACATACGCCGCAGACCGGTGATCAGGGTACAGTTCGATGAGCCGATAGCCGAAACACGGGGTTTCAAAAGCCTTGCCAGGCTTGTTAAAGATGGCGGGGAGGTGGTTCCGGGCCTGCTGCGCCTCTATACGGTAGGCCTGACCAGTGAGGTAAACTTCTTCCCGGATGTTGTACTTGAGCCATCTACAGGCTACACGTTCACCCTTGATGCCGGTGTGGAAGATTCGTTCGGAAATGCCACCACAGAGCCGGTGGTTATCCATTTTACAACATCCGATCTGGATATGTCGGGCAACCTTATCGACAATTTCACCGGCCTGAGTGCGCGCTGGTGGGTGCCCCAGCAGAGCGGAAGTACGGCTGGTATTGTAACCGAAATCACATCCCGCGATGAAAATAACTCGGTGCTTAATCCTTTAACGGGCAACACAAGCACCATGCAGGTTAACTACGGCTGGGACCTTGGCAGCCCGCCGCACCTTATCAGGATCTACACCGGCTACGGAACAAACCAGGGCAAAACCTTTACCAATGCCATGAACCTTCAGACGTTCGTAAAAGGCGACGGATCCGGCAACCGGTTCCGCTTTGTTGTGCGTGATGCTACCGGGGGGCTCGAAGCCAGCCCGTGGTACACCATCGACTGGGTAGGATGGGCTTTGGTGAGGTGGGACATGCAGAACGATCCGGTAATACCCTGGGTAAATGCAGACGGCGTGCTGAACAATCCGCTGTATCTCGACAGTTTCCAGTTTACCTACACTTCGGGATCACCCTCGGCGGGCACACTGTATTTCGACAATCTGCACACGGCAACCTATTCCCAGGTGGTTTCTGTGGATGAACCCCTGAGCGGGCTCCCCGACGAGTACACGCTCGATCAGAACTATCCCAATCCGTTCAACCCGACAACGAACATCCGTTTCGGCCTGCCGGAAAGCAGTACGGTACGCCTTGAGGTATACGACCTGCTCGGGCGCCGTGTCGCAGAGCTGCAAAACGGCCCCATGCAGGCCGGTTATCACACCGTCAGCTTCGACGCAAGCCGCCTGTCGAGCGGAGTCTATCTCTACACCCTCAGAACCAATGCCACAACCCTGACCGGCAAAATGCTCCTCGTGAAATAAAACCAAAAACGAGCCTCCTGCATGAGCCCGGCGCAAGAACGAGCCTCCTGCAAGAGCCCGGCGCTTCGCGCCGGTCCTTGCAGAGTGGCGAATGGGGGTACGTCAGTGCCCCCGGCTGAGCGCACAAACAAGCACCTCTCCCCCCAATAGCTTCCACCTCATTCCCCGCACCTCACCTCACATCCAATCACCCCACATCCAACCGGCCCTCCCCCTGCCGGATACTTATCCTGCCGCCCATCCCGTTTCTCTAACTACCCGGTAACGGGAATCCGCCGGGTGCCTGCTCATACATCTGCCAAAAAATCAGCATCCAAAAATGAGCGTCCAGCAATGAGCATCCAGCAATAAGCATCGAAAAATGAGCATCATTAAATGAGCATCCATAAAAACGGAAAAAAGAACTCATCTCCGGTCTCAAAGAGAAAAATCTGGCTGATTACGGCAGGGGCAATTCCTGTAATACTGCTGCTTTTACTGCTGTGTTCAGTAGTTGCGCTCCGTTGGATCAATCCCGCCTTCACCTCCTTTACCCTGCGCGAAGACTGGGACAGCCTCGACAGGGAGCGTCACAATCTCAGAGAATACTGGGTGAAGGCCGATGAGTTGCCTGATCATCTCAAATGGGCTGTCATCGCCTCGGAAGACCAGCGGTTTTATGAACACGCCGGCCTGGACTGGACGGCCATTGAAATGGCACTTGACGAACGCGACAGAGGCGTAAGGCAGCGAGGTGCAAGTACGATAACACAGCAGGTGGCCAAAAACCTCTATCTCTGGCCGGGCCAATCCTGGATCAGAAAAGCTCTGGAAGCGGGCATTACTGTGCTCATCGAAGTGTTCTGGAACAAGGACCGCATTATGGAGATGTACCTGAACATTGCGGAATTCGGGCCCGGCCTGTATGGTGCCGGGAAAGCCACATCGGTGTGGTATGACAAACCGGCAACCGATCTGGCTCCGGTTGAATCGGCGCGAATGGCGGCGGTGCTGTCGAGTCCGAAAAGGATGCGCGTTGAACCGCCATCCCCGTACACCACCGAACGAAGCCGCTGGATTCTGCAGCAGATGAAGCAAATCACAGGAATTGAATACCGGCCGATACCCCCGGATGCTCCCGCCGGCAACAGGTTTTAAGCAATCTGAACCGGTTTATCCGGCTGAATCGGGAAAACTACCGTAATCCATATTTTCCTGTTTTAAATTGACACGAAACGGACTACCTTTTATACATCCCCCCTGTTACGGCTAAATCTTAACCCCCAAGCCGTAATCCCATGTTAAGCTACAAAACCTACCTCCCCGTATTCTGCTCACTTCTCATCGCCTGCTCATTTTTCATTGCACCGGTATTAGCAGGAGCTGCAAAGGCCCAAACCGCTGATCACAACCCCAGGATCGGCATTGTGATCAGCAAAACCTCTTTCGAACAGCGTTGGAGCATTACCCAGATGTCGTCCCATGGCTGGACCGGTGCCGTAAACCTGGCCGGTATCCCCTATGAAACCCTCTTCCTCGAGGAACTTGATCAGGATACCATCGATGGGCTTGATGCCCTGATCCTCACCCAGTGTACCTACATTGCCCGCAGCGACATTGGCAGGGTAACCGAACTTATCCGGGAGTATACCGGCCAGGGTGGAAATCTCATTATTGACGGTCCGTTTGGCCTTTACGATGAAAACGGGGCAGGCTATGAATCCGACGGTACCATGCTTCTGCCGGGAATCCGGTACGACGGTTTCAGGGGGAACAGCAGCTTCCGTATCAAAACCGGATCCAACCGGCATTTTATTACAAAGCCCTACGAGCAATACAGTTTCATAACCCAGCACCTTGTTAACGGTGTTAACATACTTGAATTCAATCAGCGCGGTGAACCACTTCTCATTCTGACCGATGAGCAGGTGGCATACCCGTATCTGTCGGTGGCTGAACTGGACCGGTCGCGGATTATTCTTGTAAGTGATTTCGCAACCTATTCAAGCGCGCCATCCATCTTCCGGAATTCCGATCCGCAGGTTTTCTATAAAAACGAAATGTACAACGTGCTTGTGCGCGGCATTCAGTGGCTGGTTTACGGCGATATACATAGTCCGATTCCCGCCCCGCAGGTGTCAAACGCCCGCCTCACCTCCGTCATACGCCTTGATGCCGATGCCAGCGGCAATCTCGACGCCCAGATTCGCACCATGAACTACCTGGCACGAATTGCCAGGGTAACAGGCGTTGTGCCCGTTTATGCATGGGTTTCAAGCACTGCCACCAGGGCGGGATGGCAGGAGCTGGCACCCCTCGGCAGGATGCTTGAGGACCTGGGAGGGCGGATTGGCACCCACAGCAAATTCCACCGGATCAATGCCGAAATGACCCCCGAACGCTGGGTGGAGGAGCTTGACGGATCGATTCAGGAGATTGAATTCAACACAGACGACTACGGCTACCCGGTTAAAGGTGTTGAATATATGATCAACCCCGGCAATACCATCCGAATGAGTGATTATGATGAAGTATCGCGCCGTTTCCATTTCTTTATGACCCACGGTTTTGAGCAGGATATGCCGGTCGGTTTCGGGAACATGACCTGGTACACCGGTAGTGATCCGAATTTTGTGGTCATCAACAACACCCCGTCCCCCGATTACCAGTGGTTCAACGATCCGAACTGGAGTTATACAACCGCGCAGATCACGGCCTACCAGGAGTCGATATTCGATCACCTGTTCAACTCTGTTGGCAGGGGAATTGTCTACAACCAGATGTGGCATGACTATGCCATCTCAACGCTGCCGCAGTCGCCGAAGGAAAGAATCGTTAACGACAGCAATATCGCCATGTACGACGCGATGAAGGCAAAATTTGCCACCACCGATATCTATGCCCCCGAACCCGAAGAGCTCGGCCACAAGATAAGGGCCATGAAACAGTGGGATTATACATGGAGCGAAATTCCCGGCGGTGTGAAAATCTCGATTGACCTGGCAGGGGTTCAGCACAAAGACATACCCGCTTTCACCGGCGGCATGGGCCTGCGCATCGACAACACGAACAGGCATATCAGCAGTGTGATGATAAATGGCAAACCCCATTTCGGTTTCGACAGCCACATGGTTGTATTGCCTCAGCTGGATGAAGGCAGCACCACCATTGAGGTGATGCTGAAAGAATTGCCTTCCGGACAAACGCGTCTCACCTACACATCCAAAATGATGACCGGCCTCGACGGCAACGGTAAAAACCTGAGTTTCAGCATCGACACAAAATCGCGCGGGCGTTTCGCCGTATATACACGTGAGCCCGGCGTGCTGGTTGGTGCCGACTTTCAGGAGTGGAACCGCCTGGGCGACTACCGGCTGAGCGGGCATGTGAATAGCAGCAG
>RECM01000036.1 GCA_007694035.1 Balneolaceae bacterium | reverse complement strand
TTTTTTTCCTTGTCACCAACTTCGGATCCTGGCTTGGCAACCCGATGTACCCGCAGTCGCTTGAAGGCCTTGCCGCATCCTACATTGCCGGTATCCCCTTTTTCCACTATACCATTGCCGGCGATCTGTTCTTCTGCGGTGTGCTGTTCGGCACCTGGGCTCTCGTTGCGCGCGCTGTGCCCGGTTTAACGCTCAAACCGGTCGAACTCTGATATTTCCCGGAAGATTCCCTTCCGATCGAACATTTTCTTACCCATTATTTGCATTATGAAACTGATGAAACGGTTTTTCCCAGTTCTGCTCATCGCTGTTTTTTTATTCAGTGCCTGCTCACAAGGCCCTGACTACAGCCAGGTTCTCGAGTCCATTACCGAGCAAAGTCTTATGACTCATATTATGGCCCTGTCGGCCGACTCCATGATGGGCCGTGCACCAGGTACCGAAGGGGAACAAAAAACGGTCGATTACCTGATCAGAGAATACCGGAAATACGGGCTGGAGCCCGGTATGCCCGATGGCAGCTTCATACAGCATGTTCCGGTGATCGGGCAGGTTACCGACCGTGATGCACAGCTTCATATTCGCAGAAATGGCCGCAATCTGCACTCGTTCGACTATTACACGGAAATGATGGCCTGGCCGGCCTCTCAACAGAAGCGGGTAGATGTTCGCGATGCCGAACTTGTTTACGTGGGCTATGGAATAATTGCCCCGGAACAAAACTGGGACGATTACAAGGGCATTGATGTATCCGGGAAAATATTGGTTTTCAAAAACAGCGATCCGTCCACCTATCCCGACCGTTTTGCCGGTGAAGCCCGGCTCTACTATGGGCGATGGGGGTATAAATTTGAGATGGCCGAAAGAATGGGGGCCGTCGGTGCCATAATCATTCATACCACACCAACAGCCGGCTACGGCTGGAACGTTGTTTCTGGCAGTTGGGGTCGGGAACGCTTTGAACTCGTACGCGATGGTGAACCCGGTACCACCGAATTCAGCGCCTGGCTTACAGAAGAAGGAAGCACCGCGATGTTCGCAGAAGCCGGTCTGGATCTTACTGAAATGCTGGAAGCTGCAGAAAACCAGGATTTTACCCCCGTCCCCCTCGAAGGCATTACGGCGTCGATCCGCCTGAATTCGACCTATCAGGAACTCACTCTTATGAATGTGGTCGGCAAAATTGAAGGAAATGATCCCGATCTGAAAAACGACTATATCGTATTCACCGCGCACCACGACCACCTCGGCGTGGGTACCCCCGTAAACGGCGATTCTATTTACAACGGTGCCCTCGACAATGCCAGCGGTGTAAGCGCCGTGCTCAACCTGGCCAGAACCTACTCTGAAGTGAGGGACGATCTCAGGCGCAGCATGCTTTTCGTTATGGTTGGCGGAGAAGAGTCGGGCCTGCTTGGATCCGATTATTTTACCAGTAACCCGCCGGTCCACACGTCGCGTATGACCGCCAATATCAATATCGATGGGCTCAATATCTTCGGCCCGACCAAAGATATTATTGTTGTAGGCAAAGGGCGCTCCTCCATGGACGACATAATGCAGAAAGAAGCGGCCAAAGACGGCCGTGAAGTCCGGCCGGACCAGAATCCAGAGCAGGGATTCTATTACAGGTCCGACCACTTTTCATTCGCAAAGGTTGGTGTTCCCGCTCTCTATCCCAATGCGGGTGTGCGTTATCTGAACAAACCAGACAATTATTTTGAAGACGTTGTACAGCCCCATCTGAGCAGAATATATCATACGGTTCACGATAAGGTTGATGAGAACTGGGATCTTAGCGGTGCCGTAAAAGATGTTCGTCTCATTTTCCGTGTGGGCAAGCGAATTGCCAATCAGAACGATATGGTAACATGGACCCCCGGCGACGAGTTTGAAGCCATTCGCAAGCAATCTCTGCAGGAAGGCGGCAGATAGCCTCACTGATGGTATCAGCCCCTGCAGATTACAGACTATTGTAGCCTTGGATACAAACACATGACGGAACCAGAGCTGTCGCGCAGCAATTTTTTGCGCATTAATCTGATCAACTGGTCCTTAACTGTTCCCATGCTTTTCCTGTTTGCATGGCCCTATTATATGGTATGCCAGTGGTTTGAGTTTAATGAGCTCTATGCTTTTGCCGGATCTCTGCTATTCGCCTTCCCGTTCATGATTACCATACTGCACGGTCACGTAACCATGGCACTGGGTGCGCTGCACAGGCATCATTATTATGACTGGTTGTCGAGATACCCGCTTTCAATCGGTTTTATGTTTCATCCCGTCATGTTCCGAACCCGGTTCCGCCTGGCCCTGGTTCTGATCAGCCTTGTAATCCTGTTGGTTGGAATTCTGGCAGGCTGATGAATCAGCCACTGCCGGAATGATACGGTGTTGTGACCTGATTTAAACTAATTCTAAATTCGGGCCCGGATGAATGACTTCTGTCCGGTTCTGGTTATACTTGGGGTATTATTTAATAATCCAGATGAAAAAAACATGAGCGAAAATAAAATTACCCGTAAATCTTTTCTCAGAAACATATCGGTACTGGGCGCCACCGCGTTTGGTGCATCCACACTAATCACCGCATGTGGTGGTGGTGATTCTGAAACACAGCCTACTCCCGATACGGTAACTCAACCTGCTGCAGATCCATGTGGCGATACTACCGGCCTCAGCGAGTCGGACCTCAACATGCGCCGCAATCTACAGTATGTACATGAAACGCATATACCGGAGCAGCGCTGCGATAACTGCCAGCTCTGGATAGAGCCTGATAATGGTAAATGCGGCGGATGCGCCCTATTCAGAGGCCCGGTTAACCCGAATGGATGGTGCAACTCCTGGGTTGTAATGCAATCCTGATAATCAGGTCAGCTTCTGCACCCGAATTATAATAACCGTACCCGCCGACCAATGGGGGTACGGTTTTTTTATTTCCCTGATGACCGGTACCGGCTGTAAGGTTAACATGATAAAAAAACAGCCGGCAGGGATTTCCTGCAGACTGCTTACAGAGGTATTAGTAGCGTAAAACCGCGGCCAGCGGCGAATCATCTGGTAATTCGTCACCTTTTACAGCGTATACTGTTCCGCCCTTTTTTATAGTATTTATTGCAGCTGCATCCAGCAGGTCTACGCTCTCCAATTCAGGTTGATCTTCGATGAAAATGGCTCCCGACTCAGGTACATACCTTCCCCACAAATGATCTTTCAGGTCAACAAAAAGCGTGTCAATGCGTCCGCTCACAGCCGCTTTGAGTATGTCGGGCAATTTGGCGGTGGCAAGGTCATTGTTTTTCAGCTCGTGATATTTTTCTTCGGCTTTTCTGCGGTTCCGGTCAAAATATGGCTTGAGAATCGACCAGGCCTTTTTATGGATATCTTCGGGCCGCTCAATATCGTGGTTCCCTGGCAGGCCCTCTTCATAGAGGTTTCCATAGTCGCTGATCTCCCTGTACAACGGTAACAGCGAGTCTACCCCGGCCAGAATAACCGGAATCCTTTGAGAGCCTATGTAATTGCAAAGTGCTTCATCAATTTTCCTCAGGTACTGTTTTATATCGTGCGTTTCGTCATCTTCGCCGGCACCGTGACCGTGAAAGATGGCAGAGCGCCCCGCCTGTCTCATCGATGTACCGGTATGGAATTGCATCGTCTGTATATATTCATCGATGTTAAGGGCATCAGCAAGGTTATCGGGCAGATCCTCGATTTCAACCGGATGTACACTGTCGCGTGAGCCACGCAGCAGCCTCACCGATTTCTGGCTCATCACCAGTATATAGAACTGACCATCTCCTGTCAGTATAGGCATGAGCGGTTTCAGGTGGAATCGTGTACCGGTATAGTGAAATTCATCAAACCGGACAGGCAGACGATAGTAACTGAATGTATCAGGGGAACGGAAGACCGCAAATCCTTCGGCCATATGCTGCCAAAGCAGCGTATCGTGCAGTAATTCCCGAAGGGGTTTCAGGAATTCATCTATCGCTCTCTCCTTCATCCCTGTTTTTTCAAGATCCCTTTCAACCCTGGTTAACAGATTCTTGAAGCGGATGGGATCCTGTTCTGTTTCACGCCCTGTACGGTGTGTGGGCATGTATACCGATATGCACGGGTTTTCAATAGTTTCGGATAGTTTTTTGAGTTCATCAACTGAAAATACAGCCATAATAACCTCTCCTTTTTTTACTCTGAATATTTCAAAGAGCCTTTCCGGCCAGTTTGCCGGACAATCACTTGCGTACAATAATATAACCGGACGCGACCAAAATATCATTCCATTCCTGTTAATCCCGGCCCTTTCTCCCCCAAATTTTCAATGAATTCCCGCCACAAAATCTCCAGCACCAACAAATTTCACAATGATGTGCCTGCAGTCAAAACTGCAGGCCGGCACTCACATACCCGTGAGTACCCTTTCATCTCACAAAAAACACATATCCACAACGGTTCTACACTTCCCCCCGAATCACTTCTGCCTTTTGCTTTCTGCCTTTTTTCTGCCTTTTTGCTGTCTCAAGTCTCAAGTCTTGTGTCTTGTGTCTTGTGTCTCACTACTCACTACTCCCTACTCACTACTACTTCACCAGCGTCATTTTCCTGCTCATAACCTGCCCGGCGGCTTCAATGCGGTAAATATATACCCCGCTGGCCACGCTGCCCGCATCCCACTGTATGGAATAGGTTCCCTGCTGCTTCGTTTCATTCACCAGTACTGCAACCCTTCGGCCCAGAACATCAAACACCGACAGTGTTACGTCGGTAAATTCCGGTACGGAATAGACAATAGTAGTTGCCGGATTGAACGGGTTGGGATAATTTTGTTCCAGTTCTACGAACCGTGGCACTTCGGCATCATCCGGAATCGGAACGGCCGAACCGTCGAGCAGGCCTGAGGTGATCTCCACTTTTGCACCTATCTCTCTGATGCCTGTTCCGGCATTGTCAAGCACCAACTGCCAGGACGATCCGTTCCAGTAACGGCTGCGCATATTTGACGTAGTTCCGTTATCGACGGCCAGGTTCAGGCTCCCTCCATCGGTTGTGCCGAAAACAATATGATAGTCGGTGCCTGCCAGTAAACGGGCGTCTGTAGCACTGAGGTCAAAATAGTTATAATAGACCGGCAGCACATCGGTCATTGGTACCGATACCCGCTGCCCGACCATCACACCCGGTAAACCTGCATTAT
>RECM01000107.1 GCA_007694035.1 Balneolaceae bacterium | reverse complement strand
TTATCGGAAGCTGATGCCCACGCCCACACTTGCCATGGAGTAATCGGCCACGGTGTAGTCCGCTGATATGGTCAGTATCAGCAGTTTAAGCCTGAGGCCTGCAAGGGCGCGGAAATGGTTGGTCCCTCTGATCTGAATGTCGAGCGGATCGGTAATAATGTCGAGTTCTCTGTTGCCGGTGTACATTTGGCCGATCTGTTCGGGTATGACGATCGGATAATTGCCGATCGATGCGATCTCCATGGTCGATGTTTCGTAGCCGACGCCGCCGTAAAGTGTAATGAATGGGAAGGTTTTGCCGATCAGGGCGTTAACCGTGAAGGCATTGCTGCCAATATCAAGTCGCTGGCCATCCCAGGTTCCGGGCCGGTCGTAGTTGTTGGGATCAACCTCATAGGTACCTGATCCGGGTTCAACCTTATATCCGACGCTGGTTTTAAAGCTGGTGTATCCTGCCATTACCGAAAGATCGAACGGGATCAGATCGCCGCCTGGCAGCCAGGTCTTCAGGTCGTGCTTTGCTCCCAGTCCCCACAGACTGAATGAACCGAATTCGTCGATGGTGTAGGTGGGCATCATCCTGATGATGATGTCTGTACCCATGGGCAGCCCGACCGATGCCTGAATCATAGGGGTTGGTACGTATCCGAAACCTGATCCGGCGGGCATGGTGAACCTTGCCAGTTCAAGTGTGTGCTGCATGCCACCCATCAGTTCCACAGTTTCACGCACAACCACCTCGGGCCCGTTCTCGTTGTTGCCGCTTACGGTGGGGCTTATTCCGCTGCCGGAATTGGCCAGGGTGAGCTTCTGTAATCCCAGATCGGCTATATTGAATGCCTTGTCTGTTTCAGGGACGATGGCCGCGTTCAGTCGGAAGGTGACATCGAAACCAAGTACTTTGTGGGTACTGGCCGAGTTGAACCATCCGGCATTCAGCCCGGCGCCGAAGCCGCGGGCGGCCGGTTTCAGATACTCTCTTATAAGAATGTTTGTGTCGTCTATACCCGACTGGATCAGTTTGCCGGTATCTTCAATCTGAGCCTTAGCCGGTATCGCTGCAAGAAAAAGACAGAACAAAACTACGGGCGCTGTTAACGCCCGTACTGTGTAGTTGCGTACCATAATGAGTGATTATATCGGTTGGCATAGTCGCTAAATTCTAAAGATTAAATATTTCTAATGTTATTATGTTCCCCGCACATCAAAAAAATTATGCGCACCATGCATTATGCATCATTAATATGGAGATAACAGCCTGATAAACCGGAAAGGCGTGGTATCAGGTATCCAGGGTTGTGACAATTTGCCTGTAGGAAGCATACCGCGACGGAGCGATTAGCCCGTTTTCAACGGCCTCAATCACAGCACAGCCGGGTTCATGCACATGGGTACAGTTGTAATAGCGGCAGCGTTCACGGGGTTCCAGCATTTCGGGATAGTAGAGCGACAGTTCTGCAGGTTCGATATTGACCAGTCCGAACTCCCTGATGCCGGGTGTATCAACAAGATAGCCGCCAAAACTGAGAGGGATCAGTTCGGCAAAGGTAGTGGTGTGTTTCCCCTTGTTCGAGAAGGTAGATATGGAGCCGATCGGTTTTTCAATGCCAGGCTCAATCATGTTCAAAAGGCTTGTTTTCCCAACACCTGACGGGCCGATGAACACGGAGGTGCGGTTTTTCATCAGATCCCTGAGGCGGATTATTGATGCTTCGTCATCGATAGCCGAGGTGTAAAACTTATAGCCCAGACCTTCATACAATTCCCGGAGCTTGTCGGTTTCAGCATCCGACCCGCACAAATCCATTTTATTCATCAATACAACGGGTTCAACTTCGTAGGCCTCGCAGGTTACGATAAAACGGTCGATGAATCCGGTTTTGTAGGCCGGTTGTTTGAACGATTGTACCACAATCCCGTAATCGACATTTGATACGAGAATCTGTTCGCCACGGCGGCCGTGGGTGGCAAGGCGGGTGATTTTATTTGTGCGGTCCTCAACATCGCTGATGGTGCCTGTGCCATCGCTGTTCTCGGCGTAGTACACGATATCGCCAACCGCTACCGGATTGGTCTGTTTGAGTTCGCTCAGGCGCATTTTCCCCGCGAGGCGGCATTTGATCATGCTGCCGTTTTCAGCAATGACCGAATACCAGCTGCCGGTCGACAGGACTACGCGTCCTTTTATTTGTTCAGATTGCATAGGATAGGATTTACCGGGGAAATTACGGCTTTCTCATGATGTAGAACACATAACCGTAAGCAGATGAATGGTTCCGGTAGAGTTCGATTTCCCTGCGGTACATCTCAAGGATTTGCAATGCTTCGGAAGCACCCTGGTCCAGGCGTGAACGGTATACACATCATCGCCGGGTGCCGCTTTGGGCAGGCCGGCGTAGATGTCGGTGTATATGGGGTGCATTACTTGCGTTTTGGAACCGTTCAGATCATCATTCGACAATCTGCCTGGAACAGATTTTTCGTGTTAGGGATCAGTTAACGGATACCGCTTCTTCCTTTTCATCCTTGCGGCTCCTGAATTTCTGATGGGGATTTTCAACCGCTTCAGCCTCAAGTGTGAGGTCGAGGAAGTTATCCATACGGTCCACATAGGTGAATTTGAGATCTCCGATTACATCTTTTTCGATCTCTTCAACATCCTTCAGGTTTTTCTCAGGCAATATTACGGTTTCGATACCGGCCCGCCTTGCGGCAAGTACTTTTTCTTTTATACCACCTACGGGCAGTATGGCACCGCGAAGGGTAATTTCGCCGGTCATGGCGATGGTGCTTTTTACTTTGCGCTGGGTATAGATGGATCCGATTGCAGTAAGAAGAGACACACCGGCCGATGGGCCGTCTTTTGGTACGGCGCCGGCAGGAACGTGGATGTGCAGATCCCATTCGGCGAATGCCGCATCGGGAATTCCCATTTCATCGCGGTTTGATTTCAGGTAGGAGATAGCCAGAGAGGCCGATTCCTTCATCACATCGCCCAGCTGGCCGGTTATGATCAGCTTACCGTTGCCACGGGCCAGGTTGGCTTCAATGAACAGGATGTCGCCGCCGAAGGGTGTCCAGGCAAGGCCGGTGGCAACGCCCGGTACGGTTGTGCGTTCGGCCACATCCGGGAAATATTTGCGCTTGCCAAGGTACCCGGCCACCTCTTTCGGGGTAATGGTTGTCTTTTTGATATCGCCGCCGGCAATTTTGGCAGCAACGCCCCGGCATACCGATGCGATCTCGCGGGTCAGGTTCCTTACCCCGCTTTCACGGGTGTACTGTTCGATAATGGCGATCAGGCTTTCGTCGGTAAATTTGATCTGCTGCTTTTTGAGCCCGTTTTCTTCAATTTCGCGGGTAACAAGGTACTGTTTGGCGATTTCCAGCTTTTCCTGCATGGTATACCCGCTCAGGTAGATGATCTCCATGCGGTCGCGCAGGGCGGCGGGGATGGTGTCAAGCGAATTGGCCGTAGCTATGAAGAGCACTTTCGACAGGTCGTACTCCATCTCCATATAGTTGTCGTAAAACGTATTGTTCTGCTCCGGATCGAGAACTTCGAGCAGGGCCGATGTTGGGTCGCCCCGGAAGTCGGAGCCCACCTTGTCGATCTCGTCGAGCATCATAACGGGGTTGCTGGTACCCGCTTTTTTCATGCTTTGAATGATGCGGCCTGGCAGGGCTCCGATGTAGGTACGCCTGTGCCCGCGTATTTCGGCCTCATCCCTGAGCCCGCCGATGCTGAACCGTACAAACTCGCGGTTGATGGAACGGGCGATTGACTTACCGAGCGAAGTTTTTCCCACACCCGGAGGTCCGTAGAAACAGAGGATGGGAGCTTTCATATCTTTCTTCAGTTTCAGCACAGCCAGGTATTCGACGATGCGCTTCTTCACTTTTTCGAGACCGTAGTGGTCTTCGTCGAGTATTTTCCGGGCCCGTTTCAGGTCCAGCTTGTCCTGGGAGTACTCCTCCCATGGCAGGTCGAGTATCCATTCCACATAGTTGTAGATGATGCCGTGGTTCGGGGCGGCTGCAGGAGTGCGCTCAAGGCGCTGAAGCTCCTTGTTGAGCACTTCGCGGGCGTAATCGGGCAGATTCTTTTTGGCCGCTCGCTCTTTAAGTTTGTGTACCTCGTGCTGTTCGCTGTCTTCGCCCAGGGCCTCCTGAATGGCTTTCATCTGCTGTCGCAGGTAGAAATCGCGCTGTTGTTCGTCGATGTCGGTTTTTACCTTGCTGCGGATTTCCTCGCTGAGGTTAAGCACTTGTAGCTCTTTTTTCAGGTATTTCATTACCTGTTCGAGGCGTTCGGAAAAGGTCTGGATTTCGAGTATTTCCTGCTTCTCCTTCATGCCGATATTAAGGTTTGATGAGATAAAGTTGAGCAGAAAGGTGGGGCTGTTGATATTGTTGATTGCAATGGCCGCCTCGCTGGGAATGTTGGGCGACAGGTTTACGATCTGGCTGGAGGTCTCTTTCACGGAACGGATGGCTGCATCCAGCTCGAGGCCGCTCATGTCCTGAATATTGCGGAACTGCTCAGCATCGGCCAGAAAATAGGGGTCTCTCTGAACGTACTCCTTAATTTTGAACACACTTTTGCCTTGTATCACAATACTTTTACTGCCGTCGGGCATTTTGATGAGTTTCAGGATTTGCGCTACCGTACCGACTTCGTAGAGGTCTTCGGGTTCGGGGTCTTCCTGCTCAGCCTTTTTCTGGGTAACGATGCCGATTATTTTATCATTTTCGTAGGCTCTCCTGACCAGTTCGAGAGACCGGTCGCGACCGACGGTAATGGGAATTACCACACCGGGAAAGAGCACGGTATTTTTCAATGGCAGAATGGGAAGCTGCGATGGTACCTGCGACTCGTTCATCAGCTTCTCTTCCTCTTCGCTCATCAGGGGTATAGCCTGCTCGAAATCGTCGAATTCGCCGGATGAAAAATTGAAAAGATCGTTTTTAAAATTGAATTCCATATAAATTAATTTCCTGCTTGTGGTAGTGTAATAATACTTTTTGATTTACCTATATACAAAAAAAGAGCCAGAGGAAGATTTTTCTGGTTAAGAGTCATATTGGCGACATATCGCAGTCTGATGCTGGCAATATAGCACAACAGGTCAAAAACTATGACAGAATTGCAGGCCCTATTGGGCAAAAGGATGCGGTTTGCGCTCTTCTTTCCGGGCCGGGACAGGTTTTAGAACGGGAGCAGAGCCCGAAATTCTCTCTTTAAGCTCAACAAGCGCTTCTTTGAGCAATTCTAATATGCCTTTATTGAACAAGGTTGATGTCATCTTACAGCGTGATCTTTGTTACATAGAATACCGTCTGTACGGAACTTCGTTCCCGGGTTTGCAAGCGGCAATATAATACCCTTATCAGACGAATGTGCAAATTATATATTGTGCAGCGAATGCCGGGCCCGGAGTGTGCGGGCCCGACGGTACTTTAAAAACAGGTCTCAATCCAGCGATTTCAGTTTGGCGTATTTCAGGAGCAGCTTTTTCTGGCCGTAATTCTGGAAAAAGACGGTAATCCTGGCATCGGCGCCGTCGCCTTCTTTGTGGATGACCTTGCCGGCACCAAATTTGTCGTGCAGCACCTTCGACCCGACGGTTACCTCGCCTTCCCGTACAGGAACCGAGACGGGCGGGCTCATTTTGGTGCGTGTTGCGGCGGGTTTTTCCCAGTCGTACTCGACATAGGTACTGTTGCGGTCGCGGTTCCTGGCCCCGTTTTGAACAATGGTGCCCCCGGTTTCGGTCTGAATGGTGTTGGGGTCCACCTCATCCAGAAAACGGGAACGGGCCATGCGCGACTCCTCGCCGAAACGGGAGCGGCTGCGGGCATGGCTGAACAACAGGTGCTTCTGTGCGCGGGTAATGGCTACATAGAACAACCTTCTCTCTTCTTCGAAATTGGCTTCATCGCCGTTGCGCCCGCCGATCGGGAAAAGCTCTTCTTCGAGCCCCACGATGATTACGGCTGGAAATTCGAGGCCTTTCGACGCGTGTGCGGTCATCAGGGTTACGGTGGGCTGGTTTTCGTCGAGGTCGTCGATATCGGAATAGAGGCTGATCTGCTGCAGGAATTCCGACAGGGACGGGTTTTCTGCGCTCTCCTCGTACTGGGATACCGCGTTGAGCATTTCGAGAACGTTCTCGCGGCGGCCCAGCGATTCGTGCGAATTTTCTTCCACAAACTGTTTTATGTAACCGGTTGCATCCATCAGATGGCGTGCCACATCGAGCAGCGGTGTTTCGCCGAGCAGCCCGCGGGCATCTTCAATGATGGATGTGAACTGGGCGATGCTGTTTTTTGCGGGGGTGTAAATGTCCACACTGCCCACATCCTTCAGCACTTCCCAAACCGGAATATCGGCTTTCCGGGCGGTTTGCTGCAGTATATCTATCGTTTTCTGCCCGATTCCCCTTGTCGGTTCGTTGATCACGCGCATCAGGGCTTCCTGATCGTTCGGGTTTACCAGAAGGCGCAGGTAGGCGATTACATCCTTCACCTCCTTGCGCTGATAGAACGACATGCCGCCGACCAGCTGATAGGGGATACCCTTGCGCCGCAGCACATCCTCAAAAACCCGGCTCTGGTAGTTGGTGCGGTAGAGAATGGCAATTTCGTTGTACCGGTACCCTTTCTGCAGCTTCAGCTTGTGGATGTAGGATGCCACACGGTTGGCCTCGTCCCACTGGTCGAAACTTTCGAGCAGGATAATGCGGTCGCCCTGCTCGTTTTCTGTCCACAGGGTTTTTTCGAGCTGGTTTTTGTTGTTTTTGATGAGGGAGTCGGCGCATTTAAGTATGGCCGCGGTAGACCGGTAGTTCTGTTCGAGAGGGATCTCGGTGGTTTGGGGATAGTCGTTTTTGAAATTGAGGATGTTGGAGATGTCGGCCCCCCGGAAGGAGTAGATGCTCTGGGCATCGTCGCCCACCACGCAGATGTTTTCATGGCCTGCAGCCAGCATTTTGGTGACCATGTACTGGGCGTGGTTGGTATCCTGGTACTCGTCGATCAGGATGTACCGGAACTTCTGCTGGTAGCGCTGCAGAACATCGGCATGCTGTTCGAACAGCTCAATGGGCTTCACCAGCAGATCATCGAAGTCCATGGCGTTGCTCATCTTCATCCGTTTTTCGTAGACGGGGTAGATCTGAGCGGCGATATCATCCACAGAGCTGCTCATGAACTGTTCGGGGAAATGTGCGGGCGACACGAGCTTGTTTTTTGCGGCGCTGATACGGAAGCGGATCGATTTGGGCGGTGTTGCCTTGGTATCGATGTTCATCTCCTGCATGATGCCTTTTATAAGGCGGTCGCTGTCGTCGGTGTCGTAGATGCTGAAATCCTGCGAATACCCGATATGGTGGCATTCCATGCGCAGGATTTTCGAGAAAACGGAGTGGAACGTGCCCATCCACAGGTTGCGGGCTTCATCACCGATCAGTTGTACGATCCTGTCTTTCATCTCCCTGGCGGCCTTGTTGGTAAAGGTGAGGGCGAGGATTTCCCAGGGGCGGGCCAGGTTGTTGCCGAGGATGTATGCAATCCGGAACGTAAGTACGCGGGTTTTTCCGCTGCCGGCACCTGCTATGATCAGCAGGGGACCGTCGGTGTGCGTAACGGCTTCGAGCTGCGGTTTGTTCAGGCCCTTGATGAAATCGGTGTTGACCGGGTTATTGGCGGGTTCTTCAGCTTTGAGGGAAAACGTCTTCATGTATGGGATAGGGTATCAGTTCCGGTTAGGCAAGGGTAAAAGATACGGTTTTGAAGGGTGAATCGCCGTTGAAAATTGCCGGGAAGTTTGTAAGACTCAAGAGGCAAGACACAAGAGGCAAGACGCAAGACACAAGACACAAGACAAGCAAAAGGCAGAAAGCAAAAGGCAGAAGTTAGAAGGCGTGAGGCAAAAGGGGGGGGCGCCTCCCATTACTTCCAAACTCAATTGCTCTATTGCTCCCCAGATCCCTAATTCAAAAGCCGGCCTGTTCAAAAATCCCGGTAAATCCCCGGGAATGGCCCAAAACCCCCACTTCCCCATTCCCTATTCTATTGTTCTGTTGTTCTGTTGTTCTATTGTTCCCTAATTCGAACTGTGCTGGTTCACAGCTCGTTTATCCGGGCACATCGGATTCCTCTGGTTTATCGGCTTCTTCGGGTTCATCGGATTCTTCGGTGCCGGCAATTTCGGCGTATTTTTCGGGGAGCTGTTTTGAGGTGCGGGCCCCGAGTTTCCGCAGCATTTCGACCTGGCGTACCAGGTTGCCGCTGCCGCTGGAGAGCCGCCCCATGGCGTCGTCGTAGCTTTCCTGGGTCTGGCGGATACGTTCGCCGATTTTGGTCAGGCTATCAACAAACAGCACAAATTTGTCGTAGAGAGCCCCGCCGCGCTTTGCGATTTCGAGGGCGTTCTGGTTCTGGTACTCCTGTTTCCACACATTCTGGATGGTGGCCAGGGTGGCCAGCAGGGTGGTGGGGCTTACAATGATGATATTTTTGTCGAACGCTTCGTTGTAAATTTCGGGCGCGTTTTGCATGGCCAGGCCGAAGGCGGGTTCGATGGGTATGAACAGCAGTACAAAGTCGGGGGACGTGAGCCCGTCGAGCTGCTGATAATTTTTTCCGCTCAGGCCTTTCACGTGGGCGCGTAGCGAGGCAATGTGCTGCCTGAGCGCGTGTGCCTGTTCGGCATCATCACCGGCGGAGGTAAACCGTTCGTAGGCCGTGAGCGACACCTTAGAGTCGATAACCAGCTGTTTGCCGTCGGGCAGGTTAATGATTACGTCGGGCTGCAAACGCCGGCCATCTTCGGTGGTGTGGCTCTCCTGGATCTCATATTCGCGGCCTTTGGTAAGGCCCGATTTTTCGAGGATGCGCTGCAGGATCACCTCGCCCCAGTTGCCCTGCTGTTTGCTGTCGCCCTTGAGGGCACGGGTCAGGTTGTTGGCCTCATCCGACATTCGCTTGTTCATCTCGGCCATCTGAATGATCTGCTCTTTTAGCGAAGTACGGTCGCGGGTCTCCTTGTCGTAGGTATCCTCCACTTTTTGTTTGAATTCCTCGAGCTTCACGCCGAGCGGTTTGAGCAGTTCATCGAGTTTTTCACGGTTCTGTTCGGTGAATTTCTTCGATTTTTCGTCGAGTATACGGTTGGCCAGGTTTTCGAACTCTTTGGTGAAGGTCTCCTGCAGTTTTTCGAGTTCCTGTTTCTGCTCGGTGAGTTTCTCGCGGAGGTGGCGGTTCTCGGTCTGCAGGCCGGCCTGCATCTCGGCCAGCTGACGTTCAGCCACGCCGGACCGTTCCCGGGCGGTTTCGAGCCGGGACTCTGCATCGGCCAGTTGTTCGCGTGTTCTGGTTTCGGTCTCGCGGAGCTGAAGCTCAAGCCCTTTGTTGCGTTCTTCGATGCGGGTCTGGTTTGTCCGGCCAATCAGAAAAGCGATTAGAAAACCGGTAATACCCCCGATAATGATTCCGACAATGATGGCGTACTCCATAGTAGTTCCCTGCAAAAATGATAAATGTTCTGTTAAAACCCGCCGGCCTGATACCACCGGCGACAATGATAACGGGTCAGCATCGCCCGGTTCTGTCATAATTCGGCAGATACCTTGCGGTGCAGCCGGTATCCCGAAATGTACCACGGCAGTACAACCGGTATCCTGAAATGTACCACGCCGGTGCAAACGGTATACCGAAATGTTCCATAGTGGTGCAGCCGGGATCCCGAAATGTACATTTCGGTGCAACTGGTATCCCGTACCCGAACATGCGTTTCAGGATTGAAAATAACACACCCGGAGCACTTAAAATAACATAACAGGGTGTCAGATCCTGTCACCGGTACCTGGGGGAAAGTAAATAAATTATGCCATCGTATTTTAGTTAAAAAGCCCGGCCACAATGTGATTTTTCCCTAATCACGATAATTCAGCGAACCGGGCGGGGAGATCAGAAGGCCCCGCATGAAGTGGTATACGGCCCGGGGAAATCTGAAGGTCTTCATTAAAAGTGGCGTCTGATCGGGATGAATCAGAAGGACATCAATAACCGTGGTATCCGGCCGGGGATATCAGAAAGATCCCACAAAAAGTGCGGTCACGAGGGCCGCAAGGGCAGACAGGAGGGTGCCGATAAGCACATACTCCGCGAAGGTTTTGTTTTTCAGTTCCGGATACCGGATGATGCCTTTGGCCGTAAGTATAAACCCGACCGCCGTGAACTGCCCGGCCAGGATGAGGATGTAGATGAAGATCCGTTCGAGCATGCCGATCACGCGTCCGGTATTGTAGTCCTGTTCGTCGAATCCCGACACCTCCATAGGCAGGGGTTTCAGGTTCATGACCTCCATCAGATAGCGGATAATAATGTTCATTTCGTTGATTATGAGCAGCAACCCGAACCCGAACACCTTCACACCCAGCCAGTTCACACTGTCCACGTTCAGAAAGTTGCCGAGTATGAGCTGCTCCAGGTCACGGATGAGCGGTCCGGGCTGTAATCCGGCAAATCCGCTGGTCAGAAGCCCGGCTGCCACAATATGGAACAGCAGAAGCAGGGCGCGGTTGCGGTTCAGGTTTACCGTTCGGCGCTCCGACAAATAGGTAAGTCCCGGAGCGATAAGCAGATAGGCGAGCAGGATGAACCAGCTGGTGTTCGTTTGCAGAAATGGCAGTATGAGCGGTGGCACGAGTGCGAGTATAATCAGGTCGGCCGCTGTGGCTCCGTTGTCGCGGAACGTGAGGCGTAACCGGGCCAGCAGTATCAGGTTGAGGATGGCAAAAAAGAGCGGAAAGTCCATGACTAAGCCTTCTGGTTTTTTTCTATGGTATTGCTCACACTCAGGATAATGAAACAGACCGGAAAACCCATGCTTACGCCCCGGTTTTATTTATATCGGCATCGATCAGATCTGCCAGGCCGGAAGTCAGTTCGCGGATTACATCGAGTGCGCCGGCATTCCTGTTTTTGTAGACGGCCACTTCCGACAGGCCCAGGCCGGCCGCGATCTGGCCCACATCCATTCCCTGCTCCAGTTTCTGCAGTATGTGGAACCGGTTGCCGTTCCAGCTCAGCATCTCTTTGGAGACCAGCATCAAGCTGGCATTCATCACCCGGGCGATCTCCGGCTCATGCATGTTCACCCGCAGGAGACCTTCGTTTTTTCTGAGGATGGTGATGCCATCGCGTGCAGCATGGAAGGCCGGCCCGTCCATGCCGATGGCCTGCCTGCGGTTGATGGGCGTGGTAATTGTGCCCGTTGAGATGGAAAAACGGGCGTATATGGGGTGAATAGCGGCCATGACCATCCACAGGTGCAAAAACAGGTGCCCACCCGACCGGTATACGGCCTGGAATTCGTCGCCAAGCGTTATGGTCCATGGTGAAAGGATGCCATTCGTATCCCGGTTGATCTGATCCAGCACCTTGTTCAGATCGCTTTGGGTTGTGGATCGTTCACGGTCGCTGAGCTTCCTGGATTCGATCAGATCCCCGATAAGTACGATAGCTTGTGTCATAATTAACCGATTTGGTTAACTAATATAAGAATAAACCATAATGGTTAAAAATATTAATTATTAACCAAAATGGTTAAATACTGATCATATTAACCTGAATGGTTAACCCGTGTTCCCCGGAGAACGGCTGAACACGGCAGAAACTACATCGCATTTGTTCCCCGAAGGCCGGCTGGATAGGGCGGAAATTACATCGCATTTGTACCCCGACGGCCGGCTGAACAGAGTAGAAATTACAACGTATTCGCGGGGATCATCCCAGTTCGACGAGCGATTCCTTGAGTTTTTCCAGGTTGGCAAGGGCGTCGGCGCGTTTCTTCCGCTCATTTTCGACCACCTCGGCTGGCGCGTTCTGCACAAAGCGCTCGTTGGACAATTTGCCGTCGATCGCTTTGAGGAATCCTTCGAGGCGCGACATCTCTTTGGTTATCCGGTCGCGTTCCTTGCCGAGATCGATCAGCCCTTCGAGGGGGATGATCAGCTCCATGCCCTGAACGATGGCGGTAGCCGCGAAACCGGGTTTGGTGATGTCGGGACCGATTTCCAGTTTTTCGATCTGCTGCAGCTTTTTAAGGATCCAGTCGTTGGCCAGCAGGCGTGAGGCCTCTTCGTCCGATGAGGATCTGACAAGCATGGTGAGGGGTACGTTCGGGCCGATGTTCATTTTGGCGCGGATGTTCCGGGCCGCCGATATGAGCTGCTGCAGGGTTGCGAACAGGGCGGCATCCTCGTCGCTGACCAGCGCGGATTTGAACTCCGGCTCGGGGGTGATGACCAGGGCCTGTTCGGGCGTGCGGCTGCGGATGCGCTGCCAGATCTCTTCGGTGATGAAGGGCATGAAAGGGTGGAGCAGTTTCATCAGTTCCTCAAAGAAGCCGAGCGCGCGTTCGAGGCGTTCTTTCGGGATTTTCTCGCCGGGGATGTCGGCCTTGCACAGTTCGATGTACCAGTCGCAGAAATCATCCCAGACCAGGGAGTAGATTTCCTGAAGGGCTTCGTTGAGGCGGTATTTTTCGTAGTCGTCCTGCATGGCGCGGATGGTGCTCTGCAGCCGCGACTGCATCCAGCGGTCGGCCAGGCTGTTTTCGTCGATCCGTGTGTCGGGGGTGTATTTAACGCCCTCCTCCATGTTCATGGCCAGAAAGCGGAACGCGTTCCAGATTTTGTTCGAGAAATTCCGGCCCTGCTCGCACAGGGCTTCGTCGAACAGGAGGTCGTTGCCGGCGGGTGCGGCGAACAGCATGCCCACGCGGGTTCCGTCGGCGCCGTACTGGGCGATCAGCTCGAGGGGCTCGGGCGAGTTGCCGAGCGATTTCGACATCTTGCGGCGCTGCTTGTCGCGAACGATGCCGTTGTAGTACACATTGCGGAAGGGGGGCTCGCCGCGGAAGGCGTACCCGGCCATAATCATGCGTGCCACCCAGAAGAACATGATCTCGGGGGCGGTCACCAGGTCGTTGGTGGGATAGTAGTAGCTGATGTCCCTGTTTTTCGGATCCTTCATGCCGTCGAAAACGGTGATGGGCCAGAGCCAGGAGCTGAACCAGGTGTCGAGTACATCCTCGTCCTGCTTTACGGCGGATGCATCCAGGGCGGGATTTCCCGACTTGGTGCGGGCTTTTTCCAGGGCCTCATCCACCGTTCTGGCAATCACATACTCGTCGTGGCCGCCGCCGTAGTACCAGGCCGGGATCTGCTGTCCCCACCAGAGCTGCCTTGAGATGCACCAGTCCTGAATGTTCTCCATCCAGTGGCGGTAGGAGTTTTTGAATTTGGGCGGGAAGAAGCGGATGGTGTCGTTCATCACGTTTTCGAGGGCTGGACCGCCGAGGTCTTTCATCTTCAGGAACCATTGCAGGGAGAGCCGGGGCTCGATCACCGCGTCGGTGCGTTCGGAGTAGCCGATCTTGTTGCTGATCTCTTCCACTTTCACGAGCTGCCCGCGCTCTTCGAGGTCTTTTACGATCAGTTTACGGGCTTTGAAGCGGTCTTCGCCGATGTAGAAACCTGCCTGTTCGCTCAGGGTGGCATCCTCGTTGAGCATGTCGATCACATCAAGCTTGTGCTTGAGCCCGAGCTCATAGTCGTTGGGGTCGTGGGCGGGGGTAACCTTGAGGGCGCCGGTGCCGAATTCCATCTCCACGTACTCATCGGCGATTACCGGGGCTTCGCGCTCCACCATGGGGATGATCACCGTTTTGCCGATCAGGTGCGTGTAGCGTTTGTCGTTGGGGTTCACGCAGACCGCGGTATCGGCCAGGATAGTTTCGGGCCTTGTTGTGGCGATGGTGATGGTTTCGCCGCTTCCCTTGATCCGGTAGCTGACGTGGTAGAGCTTTGAGTTTTTCTCTTTGAAGATCACCTCTTCGTCGGAGAGGGCGGTTTTGGCCTCGGGGTCCCAGTTGATCATGCGCAGGCCGCGGTAGATGAGCCCGCGGTCGTACAGTTCGATGAAACAGTCGATCACGGCCTGGTAGAGGTCCTCTTCGAGGGTAAAGCGTGTGCGTTTCCAGTCGCAGGAGGCGCCCAGTTTTTTGAGCTGCTGCAGAATGATGCCGCCCTTTTCGTGGGTCCACTCCCAGGCGTGTTCAAGGAATTTTTCGCGGCCGATGTCCGACTTTTTGATCCCTTTTTCGCGCAGGCGCTGCACCACCTTTGCCTCGGTGGCGATGGAGGCGTGGTCGGTTCCGGGCACCCAGCATGCGTTTTTGCCGGTCATGCGGGCGCGGCGTACGAGTACATCCTGAATGGTGTTGTTGAGCATGTGGCCCATGTGAAGCACGCCGGTTACATTCGGCGGCGGGATCACAATGGTGTAGGGCTCACGCTCATCGGGTTCGGAGTGAAAGTAGCTGTGCTCCTCCCAGTACGCATACCATCTGGCTTCGGAAGAGGAGGGATCATATTGTTTCGGGATTTCAGCAGACATGGGTACCGGTTCTATTTTACACGAAGCAGTCGAACCCCAAAGTGTCCATCGCAATTGTGTTTGTGCGGCCAGGTCTGGTAGGCTTTGCCGTCTTCGATCAGCACCTCTTCGGGCAGGTAATCTTCGAGAGAATCGAGTTCGAAATTGTCGTATTCGGCAAGGAATTTCTCGATCTGCTGCATATTCTCTTCGGGTTCGAGCGAGCAGGTGGAATAGACCAGCCGGCCTCCGCGCTTCACCATATTGGCGGCTGCATCGAGCAGCTGGGCCTGGGTTTCAACCACCGTTTTAAGGTCGGCCAGCGTGCGGCGCCAGCGCAGGTCGGCCCGTTTGCTGAGAACGCCGGTACCGGTGCATGGAACGTCGAGCAGCACCGCATCGGCGAGTTTGAACCGTTCCTCGATCACATCGGCCCGTTGCAGATTAACAATTTCGGCGCCGAATTTTTCTGCGTTATCGGCAATTTTGTGCATGCGGTCGGCGGCAATATCGACCGCCAGTATGGTGCCCTGATTTTCCATCAGGTTGGCCATGAGCAGAGTTTTGGTTCCGGGCGCGGCACAAAGGTCGTATACGGATTCGCCGGGCTGGGGATCGAGAATGGTGGGGGCGAACCCCGCGGCCACATCCTGCACGAAGCATACGCCCTTGTCGAACCAGCCTTTTGACCGGAACGGGTTGATCGAGTTTACTTTATAGTAACCGGGCAGCCAGTCGCTCTCCTCAAACTCGATATCGTTTTTCTCCATGCGGAGAAGGAAGTTTTCGGTTTTTGTTTTGAGATTGTTCACGCGAACATAGTAGGAAGGCCGCTGGTTGTTGGCCTGCATCAGCATAAAAGCTTCTCGCTCGCCGAACTGCTTCACCCAGCGCTCAACCATCCACTCAGGATGCGAGAAGGTAGTGGCAATCAGTTTATTGCGGTCTTCGAAATCGGGTTTCGGAAGCGATTCGATCTCGCGCTGCATGCGGCGGAGGATGGCGTTGGTCAGGTCGCCGGTTTTGGAGCTGATCTGTTTTTTTGCGATCTCAACCGCTTCGTTGATGGCGGCGTAGTCGGGGGTGCCGTCCATGAAGAGCAGATCGTAGATACCCACACGAAGCAGGTTCCGGAAGAATGGCTCCATCTCTTCGAGCTGTATGCTGCTGAAGTGGGAGATCAGAAAATCGAGATAGCTTCTGCGGCGGAAAATTCCGTGGATATATTCGTTTGCCTGCTGGCGGTCCTGGTGATCAAGTTTGCTTAATGGTTCAAGGTCGAGCTCCTGGGTTTTGTCAAACCTTTCGAGGACCCTCATGCTGAGTAATCTTGCGTTTAATGCCGTTTCCAAAATACTTTTTCCTCTGTGCTTCCGTGGATTTTTTACAATTCAGAAATATAACGGTTTTACGTGGAAATGTTTATGGGAGTTTTCCGGTTTTTAAACGGGATATAGCAGCTAATGAGCTGTTGAGCTCTTAAGCTGTTAAGATTTAATTGCGGGGGCCGGTGGGAAGGGTGTTAACTGAATGTGCCTGGCAATTGTTAAACAGTGATTTAGGTGTTATCGGTGCGGGCCGGACCTGGCCTGATGGCTGAGGATGATAACAATGGGTGGCCGGAGCCGGAAGGGTTACCGCTGCATTTGCTTTTAGGCTCAGTAACTGGTAATTTTGGAAATTTGCCTGATCATGGTGTTGGCCGCTGCAAAGGCAGGGGCAAAACCGGCCCCGGGCCATCAATTTTTTTACCATTCACGAATCTGAAAACAAGAATTACTGATGAATAAAGGAACCGTCGCTCAAGTTATCGGACCGGTTGTCGACGTCGATTTTCAAGACGGGCAATTACCCTCCATCCTCAACGCGCTGCATATTGAAATGCAGGAAGGCAAAATACTGGTTGTAGAGGTTGCCCAGCATCTCGGCGAAAACCGTGTTCGTACCATCGCCATGGACTCTACCGACGGCCTTGTACGGAACATGACGGTAATTGATACCGGAGGCCCGATCACCATGCCTGTTGGCGAGGACATCCGCGGCCGGCTGTTCAATGTGATCGGTGCGGCCATCGACGGTATTCCGGCCCCGAGAGGAGATCGGAGTTATGCGATCCACAGGCCGGCACCCGACTTTATTGATCTGGCCACTACCACCGAAATGCTCGAAACGGGCATCAAAGTAGTTGACCTGCTCTGCCCCTACGCGAAGGGCGGAAAGATTGGCCTGTTCGGTGGTGCTGGTGTAGGCAAGACGGTTCTGATTCAGGAACTCATCAACAATATTGCCAAGCAGCACGGCGGTCTTTCGGTATTTGCCGGTGTAGGTGAGCGTACACGTGAGGGGAATGACCTGCTCCGCGAATTTATTGAGAGCGGCGTTATCAACTACGGTGAAGAATTCAAAAAGAAACTTGAAGAGACCGGCGACTGGGACCTGTCGCTGGTTGACGAAAAAGCCCTGGCGACCAGTCAGGCCACCCTGGTGTTCGGTCAGATGAACGAGCCTCCGGGAGCACGTGCACGCGTGGCCCTGTCGGGCCTTACCGTAGCCGAGTATTTCCGTGATGAGGTGAGCCGCGACATCCTGCTGTTCGTCGACAACATTTTCCGGTTTACCCAGGCCGGGTCTGAAGTATCGGCCCTTCTTGGACGGATGCCATCGGCGGTAGGTTACCAGCCCACGCTGGCCTCCGAGATGGGTGACCTTCAGGAGCGTATCACATCCACGAAAAACGGATCGATTACCTCGGTACAGGCCATCTATGTGCCTGCCGATGACCTTACCGACCCCGCCCCGGCAACAACCTTCTCTCACCTTGATGCCACAACGGTACTTTCACGGCAGATCGCGTCGCTGGGTATTTATCCGGCCGTAGATCCCCTTGATTCATCATCCCGGATACTTGATCCGCTTGTGATCGGCAGCGACCATTACGATACGGCCGAGTTGGTGAAAAACCTGCTGCAGCGGTACAAAGACCTTCAGGACATCATTGCCATTCTGGGTATGGACGAACTTTCCGACGAAGACAAACTGACGGTATCGCGTGCGCGCCGTGTGCAGCGTTTCCTCAGCCAGCCGTTCTTTGTGGCCCAGCAGTTTACGGGCATGGAGGGTAAGTATGTGAAGATTGAGGACACCATCAAAGGGTTCAAAATGATCCTTAACGGTGAGCTCGACCATCTGCCCGAAGCGGCGTTCTATCTGGTAGGCACCATTGAGGATGCCATTGCCAAAGGTGAAAAAATGCTTCAGGAAGCCTGATCTGAACGGCGGGCCTGAACTGAATCAGCACAGCATACCGATCTGAATTAATGAGTACACTCAAAACAAAAATCCTGACGCCCTACGGCACGGTTTACGATGGTGACGTAACCGGTATTCAGATGCCCGGCAGAGTGGGGTCTTTTGAAGTACGGTACAACCACGCCCCGATCATATCAATCCTTGATGTGGGCAAGCTGACGATACGTGAGACCGGCGATTCAGAAGCCCTTTATGCGATCAGCGGCGGTTACGTTGAGGTAAACGATAATGTGGTAACCGTACTGGCTGAATCGGCCGAACGCAAAGACAAAATTGATGTGCAGCGGGCCGAGGAGGCGAGGAAAAGAGCGGAACAGGAAATCCGGACGAAGAAGGCCAGGGATATGAACGCCGAAATGGCACTGAAGAGAGCCATCAACCGCATCCGGGTATCAGAGCTCTGATCCGTTACCCGCTGCCAGTTCCGTGATGCTTCGGCTTCTATTGCTGCTGTGCCCCGATCACGACAGCCGTACCGTATGCCAGGATTTCGGCCGCGCCATTCATGATGTAACTGGTTGAGAAGCGGACATCCACAATGGCATTTGCGCCGACAGAACGGGCTTCTGCAATCATCCTGTCGAGAGCCTGTTCCCGCGATTCGCCCATCATTTTGGTGTAGTCTTCGATTTCGCCGCCTATCATCATCTTTATTCCCGCCATGATGTCGCGGCCGAGGTGGCGCGCACGGATGGTATTGCCGCGGACAATGCCCAGGGTTTTTTCGACCGGTCTGCCGGCAATGGTTGAGGAGGTTGAAATGATCATCTCTGTATATCCTTATATCGTTCGTTTTTGTGGAGGAACAGTTTTTCGCGGATCACGGAGACCAGCAGAATGATGGTGCCGGCGCCCAGCAGTATTCCTGCTGTTTTTACCCAGACGGGCAGGCCGGGATCGGTAAGCCACTCTTTGGTGAGTTCCCAGGCGCCGAACATGATGAGCAGTATGGCACCGGCTGAAAAAAGGATCCAGCCCAGCCCGCGTTCGATCCGGGTATAGGTGTTCATCCAGTAGGAGGTCCAAAGGGTGCTGTCGGGTTCCGTAAGTCGGGTTTTCATGGTAGTATGTTTAATGGATTTCAGTTCATCAAATTCACGGCGCAGTTGCGCATCCGCATTGAGGTGCCTGTTCAATTCATCTTCCTGGGCGGGGGTGGCTTCACCGTCGAGTACGGCCATCATAAGCCGTTGTAAATCTTCATTTCCGGGTTTATGCATATTCATAGCCTGACTCCTTCATTCGTAATCTGAATCGGTTCCGGGCGGTGTAAAGGCGCGACATTACCGTTCCATCAGGGATATCCAGAATGTGGGCAATTTCTTTATAGGTATACCCTTCAATGTCGCGTAGAACCAGTATTTCACGGTCGTCCACCGGCAGGGTGTTCAGAATCCGGTTTACCCGTTCTGCCAGTTCGCGGTCTTCGTACCTGCTTTCAGGTGTATCGGCGCTCCGTGGTTCTACCCAGCCCGGCAGAAAGCTGATCGCGGTTTCCTTCCGCCTTGACCGGCTTCGGAGCATATTCAGCGACAGCCTTTTGAGTATGGTATAGTACCAGGGGTAAAAGGATCTGGAGGTATCGAATGTTGACATTGATTTCCATGCTTTTACGAAGGCTTCCTGCGAAACATCCACCGCATCGTCGTGGTTGCCCGTGAGGGCAAGCGCGTGGAAATATGCGGGCTTCATCAGTTTGTGCACCAGGGCCTGGAAAGCTTCATTGTCGCCGGTCCGGCACCGGTCGAGCAGTTCGCTTTCAATATGAATGTTCCTGGCCATGGTCTGTTGTTGGTTTACATCCGATTCCGTTAACCGGACGAGCTCTGTTTCTGGTCTTTAACCATCATACACCGGAAGCTATGGGTTTATTCGAATAAATGAATAATAGAACAATAGAATAGGGAATATGGAATGGGGAAGTGGTTTGGGGAAGTGGTTTGGGGATTCACGATTTCGAAGGTAACAGCGACGGTGCAGTTGGTATGCTTTGAGTTAGGGATTTAGGGAGCAATCGAGTAATTGAGTTTGGAAGTGTTGCCTCCAAACGTCATGCTGAGCATGGCCTGAGCGCAGGCTGTGCTGAGCTAAGCCGGAGTCGAAGGGCGCAGCCCGAAGTCGAAGCACGTGGGCACAGCTTAAGCTGGGCCCACGTGTTCTATATCGATTGGTATGGGTTGGCCCCTTTTTGCCTCACGCCTTCTAACTTCTGCCTTTTGCTTTTTGCCTTTTGCCTGCCCTTTGCCTTTTCGCCGCCTTTTGCGTCTTGCGTCTTGCGTCTTTTAAACTCAATGCGAGCGCAGATTAATGAACAATCCAATGACGCAGATTCCGGGTTAACCCGTATATTTAAATTAAAACTGTTTTGTACAGACGCAAATCACTTATATGGTTCTGGATTTCGCTGGCCGTTATTTTGCCGGCGGTTCCCATGCTGGTTGAATCCATCATCCAGGGAATTGAGAATCCGAGAGGGCTTACCCACGTAATTCTGCTCTACCTGGCCTCGATGCTGCATGTGGGATTTCTGGTATCGGCGGGTATATCGGCCTGGTTTGGTATCAGGGCCTGGATGGCGGAAAAGGCGATCTGTTACTGGGTATTCATCCTGTTTGTGATCCTGGTTTTCATGCTGTTCCAGTATGAAATTCTCACACTCTGATGTCGCGCTTCTTTATCAGTTTGTTCGTCTGTTAATTCCCGGCAAATTCGCAGCACGCTGCATCCCGGTTTTTTCGCCACCGGTATTGAGCAATAGAACACCCCGGTTCCATGCTGCCTGGGCGCTCCTGCCGGCTGCTGCTATTCGATAACCCTGGCTCGGATAATCCGGTCGAGGCCCGGAAAAACCCGGTCAAGAAATTCACTTCCTTTGGCCGAAATCGAGTCCTGAACCATGGAGGGTTCATTCCTGTACTCACTGAAAAAGGAGTCGGCCACATGCATGCCATCTGTTACCCGGCCCAGGGGAGGAAAACCGGTTACCCCTTCAAAATCGACTGTATCGAGGCCCGGATTGTCTGTCAGGTTCAGGGCGATCTGTGTCCCCCTTGTATCAGGGCCGCCTCTTGCAAACAGGATAGTGCCCCGCACATTGCTGGCCCGTACCGGTTCATCCTTAATGGTATGCGGTTCCCAGGCCCTGTTCACATCCGGATTGTTGGTGATGCCGAATTGCGCGACCCTGCCGGTAGCGCTCATGGTTCCGCCCACACGGAAAATGATCACTCCGTCGTAGTATCCACCGTTTACGAGGTGGTAGAGGCGGTCGACCCCCATCGGCGACCAATCCCTTACGGCCAGCACAGTGAAGTCACCTTTAGTGGTTTCAAAAACGATGGAAAAGCTGTCGGGGGCGGCCTCGTGCAGGGGCAGATCACCGGGCAAAGGCTGCGCCTGTATTCCTGTTGGCAGAGACAGAATACAGCTGATGATCAGAGAAAACAGAGTAGCGGTAAAATGGTGCCGTATCATGCAAACCCTCCGGCCTACCAGCCCACCCGGCCCCTGCGTTCACTCCGCAACTGCTGGCGTTCTGCTGCAGATTCTTCATACTCTTCCGGGATAAAGCCGGCCGGCTGCTGGAACGCATCGAGGCTCCATTTAATGTCGGGATCGGCTTTGCAGAGGTTGATAAAATCGGCGACCATAGGAAGTGCTGTGCGGGCTCCCTGCCCTACAACCGTGTTTTGGGGGAAGCGGATACGGCGGTCTTCGCCGCCAACCCATGCACCGATTACCACGTGTGGCATCATGGCAACAAACCAGTTGTCGGCGCTGTTCTGGGAGGTACCGGTTTTACCGGCCACATCCTGTGTAACGCCCATATTCCGCATCCTCACGCCTGTGCCAAAGCCCCAGTCGCCTCCGCGGATTACACCGCGCATCATATCGATCATCACGTAGGCGGTTTCGGGACTGATCACCTCGCCGCGTATCCTGGGCATTTCTTCATAGATGATGTTGCCCTCTTTGTCTTCGATACGGGTAACGGCCATCGGTTCCACATGCACGCCCATGTTGGCGAAGGTGGTATAGGCACCCACAAGTTCGAGAAGGCTCACCTCGGATGTGCCGAGGGCGATGGCCGGAAAGGCCTGCAGGTTCGAGGTTATGCCCAACCGTGTGGCCATTTCGGCGATTTTCTCGGCGGCGGGGAAAAGGTCTTCGAGGCGGTTCGTGCCCGGCGCACCGGCCAGTTCAGGCAGCAGGCGTACGGTAACGTTGTTGAAACTGCGGGCCAGGGCCTCGCGCAGTGTCACCATCTCGGGGCCTTCGGAGATTACCGGGTCGCGGGGCCTCCATGCGCGGCCGGCCCGGTCGCGGAAACTCACCGGGTATTTTGAAAACCGGTGGAAGGGTTTGTACCCGTTGTCGATGGCTACCGCGTATACGAAAGGCTTGAAGGTGGAGCCGGGCTGCCGGCGCAGCTGGTGCACGTTGTCGCGCTGAATGGTACTGTAGTCGGTACCGCCCACCCATGCCAGGACGTGACCGGTAGCGGGTTCAATGGCTACAAAACCGGATTCCAGCCTTGCCCGCTGTTTTTTGATCTTCAGTACAAAATCCTTGTCGCTGCCGAGAGAATCGAGTACCGCCTTGTGGTTCTTCAGCACATCGTAGGCTTCCCGGTACTCTGCCGATTCCTCAATGAAGCTGTTCAGGAAGGTGGGGAATTCTGCCCAGAGCCTGTCCATGTATTCGCCGCCGGACGATGTCCATTCCCGTTCGAACTGTTTTTGCAGCTCTATCAGTTTTTCCTCGACCGCCCGCTCGGCATAGCGCTGCATTTTCGAGTCGATGGTGGTATAGATCACCAGCCCGTCGCGGAACAGGTCGTAGCCGTTGTCTTCGGCCCAGGTTGAAATCTGCTGCCGGATGTATTCACCGAAGTAGCGGCTCTGCCGGTTTGATG
>RECM01000143.1 GCA_007694035.1 Balneolaceae bacterium | reverse complement strand
CGGATGCCGCAGCACGGGTCAACCGCGATACCTGGTTCGGCAACTACCGGGTGGAGCAGCAGGTTAAGGCCTGCGGGATGTGGCCCCGTGCATCCATCCCCGAGGATTTTCACGAGACGCTGGAGACCGGAATACCGGTACTCCTGATATCCGGTCGCCTGGACCAGGTGACCCCGCCGGACTGGGCTGAGCAGGCCTCGGCCCGAATGACCAACACCCGTCACATCGTTCTGGAGCATGGTGCCCACGTGCCGGCAGGCCTCAGCAATTTTGAATGCCTGGACGGGATCATGAGCGAATTCATTCAGACTGCAGACCCTGCGTCTCCGGATGACGCCTGCATCGCGGATATGCTGCCGCCGGCGTTTGAGACGGGTAAATAGTTGACCCGGCATCACATCACAAAGTCGCGGAAGTTTTGTTCTGGATATCCCATTCAACTGTGCCTCAAACGATTCTGTAAATGTCTTCGGAAAGCGGACTTTACGATTGGTACTTATAACTTTACCGGAACATAATCCAACAGAGTTATAACTATATCGGAATATATTCCATTATAGTCATGTTTTTCGCAATGGCTTCGTGAAAAACCGGAAAATGGTATACAGATGATAGTTTAAAAGACACAGAATGGCGAAGGACAACAGACCAGACTGATGTATCGATAGAACGTTCATTTCCGGAACCTGTGTGCTTTGTATGAACAGGTATCATCGTACTCAATCTTTCCGAACAATTCTGTAATTTTTTTCTGCTCCCGTCGCTCAATGTATTCGATAAGAGCTTGAGTCACCGTCTCTTTTTTGGTTTTATGCTTGCCGGCTTTTTTCGCCTTCATGATCAGGGAATCATCGATATCCAAATTCGTTGGCATAAATATCACCTCACACAACAGATTACACATTATTTTGTGTGAGAAAATATCGTTTTACCGGATATAGAACAAAGAGTTAGCGGTTCCGTCATTGGAAACCAGATCCTGAAAAATTGAATGAATGGGGTTTATAAAAAAGGTTCTGTTACATACCATTATGGTATTGGTATCAGCAAAATTGACAGCTTATGTGCATATCTATATTCAAATTTCAAACTCTGAAATCTCATTGTTTTTACAATTAAACGGGCTATTATACTACAGGTGAGCCGGCAGAGCCGAAAAAGGGTGTTGTTGCAGTAGTATCTGAAATAGTTTGTTTTTAACGAGATCAAAATATGGGTGCCTGTTTACGTTCCTCTCTCCTCTTGTTGATGATCACTCTTGCAGGATTGGTTTTCACTACCGGCCTGTCGGCCCGGCAGATTGATTTGATCGACTATTTCCCCCACAAATTGGGTGATTCATGGCAGTACACATATCTGGATCCCCCACGATTGTATCTGCCCGGATTCATTGAAATCAGGGTCACCGGCATCGACACCCTTCAGGATGGTACAAAATGGGTTTATGTGAACCACTTGAGTGAGCCACGGTGGCGAATCGACTCAACCGGTGTCTATTCAATGCCGTTGATGATGAAAGAGGCCATACCTGAGGCCGGTGTTGCAGACAAATGGCCGTTATACAGTGATACGTTATTGAACATCAAAATTGAGAGAACCTTTCTGGGATTGGATACGCTCACCGTTTTTGGTGAAGAACGGCGCGTTGCCCGTTTCAGAAACAGAGGAAACTACTTCTTTCCGCATTCTCCCTATTACATCGAACATATTGGACTATATTCGAATGAGGAATTGTCGTACAACTCCGGCTGGAGACTGACGGGCGCCATCTTAGGCGGAGATACGCTCGGAACCTGGCAGCCCGGGTATTCGGAGAAGCTGATCGACTGGTTCCCCGTGGCAGTTGGAAATATCTGGCAATATGAACATTTCAACTGGGCTGAAAAAACCGGCTGGCTCGATGAATGGAGGGTTACCGAAATAGACACCATGCCCGATGGCAAATGGATTGTTCATATAAACGGTGAACCGCGTTTCGAACTGGATTTTGCCAAAGGGGAAATTTATAACAGGAAGCAGGATGCCGTCTTTTTCAGGTTTTCAGATATGCAACAGCTCTACAAGACGGCCAGAATTGAAGTTGAGTACGATAACGGGTTTGACATCCTTTACCGATACTATCACGATGTTCGTGGTGGGACGTACAGGGATTTTTCCTGGACATACGTCAGTTTGGGCGGAATCCGGACATTCAAAAAAGGAACAGGCTGGACGGGCTCCCCCATGGATTCATGGGGATATGAAATTAATCTGCTGTCATATGTAATAAACGGGGACACGACCGGCAGGTTTGTATCGGTTCACTATCCTGAAACCGGTCTCCCTGGTACATTCAATCTCTCGCAAAACTACCCCAACCCGTTCAATCCGGCCACAACCATCCGCTGGTCGATTGAGGAGGCGGGCCCGGTACGTCTTGAGGTATTCGACATCACCGGCCGCCGGGTGGCCGTGCTGGTCGATCAGGGGATGCCGGCCGGCAGCCATGTCTCTGAGTTCAACGCATCAGGTTTGGCCAGCGGGGTATACCTGTACAGGCTTGAGACCGGTCACGGATCCCTCGTCCGCAAAATGGTATTCGCCAAGTAGCATCCCTGTTCACATCAGCCGGCCAAACTTTCATAACTATTTGGGAATGCAATGCATTGATATGGTTTGAATATTTATTCGGGCGGCGCAATTTACCAATCAGGAAAACTGCCGTGTGTGAAGGCAATCAGACTTCGTTCCGTCCCGGCTTTTTTCTTATTTTCGGATTCCTTATTGAAACGGATCCATTTCTTATCAATGCTTTTTATACCAACTGAATTTCCTGAAGTAACATCCTTCAGTAACGTTCTTTAATATCACTGTTAAGAATTATCACTCTATTATCATTCAATTGAACAATAGATCCCAAGACTAATCGAGCCAACGAACCTCTGAATTACGAAAGATCGAAATGAACAAAACACCGAAAATTATCTACACAATCACCGATGAAGCCCCCATGCTGGCAACCTATTCACTGCTGCCCGTACTCCGGGCATTCGCCTCCAAGGCCGGTGTAGCTGTGGAAACCCGCGACATCTCCCTCGCTGCCCGCATCCTGGCCCATTTTCCGGAGCATCTGACCGAAGATCAGCGCATCGGCGATCACCTGGCCGAACTGGGTGAGCTTGCGAAGACGCCTGAGGCCAACATCATCAAGCTGCCCAATATTTCGGCTTCCGTGCCCCAGCTCAGGGCTGCGATCAAAGAGCTGCAGTCGCAGGGCTACAAGGTGCCCGATTATCCGGATGAGGCCCGTACGGACGAGCAGAAGGAGGCCCGCGAGCGCTACGCCAAAGTACTGGGCTCTGCGGTGAACCCGGTGCTTCGCGAGGGAAACTCCGACCGCAGGGCGCCCAAATCGGTGAAAGATTACGTACGGAAACATCCGCCCCCGATGGGTGAGTGGTCGTCAGACTCTGCAAGCCATGTGGCGAGCATGTCGAAAGGCGACTTCTATGAAAGCGAAAAATCGGTGACCGTGCCGGCCGGCGGCTCCGCGAAGATCGAATTTACCAGTGAGGATGGTACGGTAAGCGTGCTCAAGCCGGAGGTGAAGCTGACGCCTGGCGAGGTGATCGATGCCGCCGTAATGAACATGGCCGAGCTGAAGCGGTTCACCGCCCGCGAAATCGGGGATGCGAAAGCGAAGGGCGTGCTGTTCTCCCTGCACCTCAAGGCCACCATGATGAAAATATCCGATCCCATCATTTTTGGTGCGGTGGTGGATGTGTTCTATAAGGAGGTTTTCGACACCTACGCTGACCTGTTCACCGAACTGGGTGTGGATACCCGCAACGGCCTGGGCGATGTGTACGCGAAAATCCAGGGGCATCCGAAGCAGGATGAGGTGGTGGCCGCCATCCAAAAGATGTACGATAACCGTCCCGGGCTGGCCATGGTGAACTCCGACAGGGGCATCACCAACCTGCATGTGCCGTCGGATATCATCATCGACGCGTCGATGCCGCCGATGATCCGTGATTCGGGCAAAATGTGGAATGCCGACGGAAAACTGCAGGACACCAAAGCGGTAATCCCCGACCGCTGCTACGCCGGCGTGTACCAGACCGTAATCGACGACTGCAAACAGTATGGCGCGTACGATCCGACCACCATGGGCAGCATCCCCAACGTGGGGCTGATGGCGCAGAAGGCCGAAGAGTACGGCTCTCACGACAAAACCTTCCAGGCATTCGCGAACGGAACCATCCGTGTAACCGGCGAGGACGGAAGCGTGCTGCTGGAGCAGAAGGTCGAGGCCGGCGATATTTTCCGGATGTGCCAGACCCGAGATGCCGCCATCCGCGACTGGGTGAAGCTGGCCGTGAACCGGGCCCGCGATTCGAAGACGCCTGCCGTGTTCTGGCTCAACATGAACCGCGCCCATGACGCGCAGCTCATTGAAAAAGTGAAAAATTACCTCAAAGAGCACGATACATCGGGGCTGGATATCCGCATCATGTCGCCGGTCGATGCCACGGCGTTCTCGCTGGAGCGTATCCGCAAAGGGCTCGATACGATTTCGGTAACCGGCAACGTACTGCGCGACTATCTCACCGATCTGTTCCCCATTCTCGAAGTGGGCACATCGGCGAAAATGCTCTCCATTGTACCGCTGATCAACGGCGGCGGTCTGTTCGAAACGGGGGCGGGCGGCTCGGCACCCAAGCACGTGCAGCAGTTTGTGAAGGAAGGCTACCTGCGCTGGGATTCGCTCGGCGAGTTTCTGGCCCTGGCCGTATCGCTTGAGCATCTCGGGCGCACCTTTAACATCCCCGCGGCTCTTGTGCTGGGCGAAACGCTCGACGCGGCCACCGGACTGGTACTGGAGAACGAAAAATCGCCGGCCCGGCGTCTCGGCAAGATCGATAACCGCGGCTCCCACTTCTATCTGGCCATGTACTGGGCGCGCGAACTGGCCGATCAGACGAAGGATGCCCGCCTGCAGAAGATTTTCGCACCGATAGCGGAGGCGCTTGAGCAGAACGAGCAGGCCATCAACGAAGAGCTGCTCGGTGCCCAGGGAAGGCCGGAGGATATCGGAGGCTATTACCATCCCGATCCGGCGAAAACGGAGAAAGCCATGTGCCCAAGCCAAACCTTCAACGCCATACTGGCCCGCTAAACGTCGGGCAGCCCCCCCTCAACGTCAGCCTGAGCGCAAGCCTGCGCAGCAGGCTGAAGTCGAAGGCCCCGGGCGGAGTAGTACTCCGCCCGGCAGATGCAGAATAGTTGTAACCGGTAGCGCAGTCCTGAGCGCGTGTGCCTTAGTGCACAATGTATACAGGTGTTCCATCATTTTCGCGGGATTGCATCCCGCGACATGCTTCGACTTCGCCCTTCGGCTACAGCCTGCTGCGCAGCTTGTAGCCGAAAGACTGCGCTCAGCATGACGTTTATACATACGGGTAAGCCGGCAAAAAACCCGTATCTTGTTTGATACACATCAAAAGAGGTTATTATGTCAAAAGGTATCAAATATATAGCAATCGGGTTGATCGTGCTGCTGCTGACCGGGTTTCTGATCCTGTCATTAACCATCGATTCCATCATCAAATCCAATATTGAAAAAGTCGGATCTGAAATGACCGGCACCATGGTCACGGTAGGCAGCGTATCCGTCTCGCCGTTTTCAGGTCAGGGCACAGTCAAGGGTTTACGAATCGCCAATCCTGAGGGATACGGAACGGAACATGCGATTGTAGTTGACGATCTTTTTATCAAAATGAACATTCGCTCCCTGTGGTCGGATTTGATTGTGATCGAGGAGGTTGTAGCTACCGGCCCGGCAATTTATGTGGAGCAGAAACTGCCCGGCAACAACCTGAGGACCATCATGAACAATATCAACGAGGCAGCATCCAGGGGAACGCCTACCGATTCGGAGATGGTGATTGACCATTTTCTTCTGAAAGACGGCTCTGTGGATCTGTACACGGAGATCGGCGGAGAGCGTTCAGCCCGCGTGGAGATGGCGGAGATTGAATTGAACAATCTGGGCAGCGATAATGGCAGGGCAGCCACCGAGCAGGTGATTCAGCAAATCGCCGACCGGGTAATAGAACAGGCGCTGCGGTCCGCAATGCGCAGCGGTACAGAACAGTTAAGAGACGTGATTCAGGACTTGTTTGATTAAAGCCGGAAGGATTGCTTATTACCATCACTAATCCTTCGGTTTACACATCCGACTGATCGATCATGTTTCCCAATTCCATAAATAACGGCAGGAATGTGCCCCTGATCTGTTGAGTGAATTCCCTGGCTTTGTCCGCGTTGTAGGTATGCACCAGAACATTACGTATCTCAATCATTTCAAGCCAGCCCTTCTCGTTATGTATGTAACCTAACGATACAGACTCTTTGAACACCTGGCGTGGGCTCCGGGCAGCAATTCCCTCCCTGAATACCCTGGATTGGAGCCACTTCCAGCTCAGTTCATAGCATAGTTCAAATCGTTTGATAAAAGCGTCCTGCTCTACATCACCGGTTAGCCCGGAGTCAGCCAGTTGCGACAGGTTATGGATCGCCTTTTTCAGGTCTTGTCGAAGAATTTCAGGTTTTTCGCTCATAGATGATAATGGCCTTATCCAGCATTTCCGGTGTTGCAAATTTATAGGGGATGATGTCGATAGCGCCGATTACGGCATCCGGGTCGATAAAATCCTTGCTGTCGACAATAAAGTCGAGATCTGACCGGGGCGACAGCTCACCCGAAGCGGCCGATCCGGTCAGGTAGATCCGCTCCGGGTTGTACGCATCGATGATCTTCTGAAGATAGAGCCGGACCCGTTTTTTCGTTTCCGGGCTGATGGCGGTATGCAGGTCATAGTGTGGCATAGACCAATTTAAATGAATTTATGGATAAAAAAGTCCCGGGATGTCCCAAAACTCACGGCTAAACGTGAATACAACCACAGCATTCATCGGGTAACAATGAAAAGTGAGGAGGTTAGCCGATTTAAACTATAATATCCTTTTTTAGATAGATGAATATTCTGTTAATCTTGATTTTATAACCTATCTATAAACAAATTATATCCAATGAAGACAACTATTGATATCCCCGATAGCGAGTTGCGGGATGCGATCCGGTTTACCGGTGCCAAAACCAAACGGGAAGCTGTTGTAACCGCCATCAGGGAATTTAACCGCAGAAATCGGGCGGTCGAAGCCGTCAAAATGTTCGGGACATTCAAATCTGTCGCGGCGAATAGCGAAATCGAAGGTTGGGGCACTAAACAGATCTGATGGTGTTGCCGGCTTCAGGTGGCCAGGCTTCGACCGGGTGATTAAGAACCTGTATAGGGATATCTTTTCGGGGGTGCCGGATAATAAACCTGAGGAGTTTAATAATCTGCAGCAAATGCAGCCTGACAGATGATACTTTCTGTCTGCATCCCCTAAATTTTTGTATGAATTCACCACATAAATAATTCGCGGTATTCTTATCCTGTGGAAACGACGCGTCAGGAACGCCGGAATTTTTTCTGCGCAGGCAAACTTTATGCAGACAACCTTCATCCGATTCATCATCATTGCACCGCTGACAGTATTTGCGGGATTTCTCATTGCGGTCACTTATCTGCGCATCACCCTGCCCGACCCGCTTTTCGGCACACCTTACGCCACCGTGCTCGAGGACCGGTCGGGCGAACTGATGGGGGCGCGCATAGCCGCCGACGGGCAGTGGAGGTTTCCCTCGGGCGGAGAGGTGCCCGAACGGCTCGCCACGGCCATGCTGGAGTTTGAGGACCGCCATTTTTACCGTCATCCGGGCGTGAACCCGTTCGCGATTGCACGGGCGATGCGGCAGAATTACCGGGCCGGCCGGGTGGTGAGCGGCGGCAGTACCCTCACGATGCAGGTGATCAGGATGTCGCGGGGCAACCCGCCCAGGACCATTCCGGAAAAGCTGCATGAGATGCTGCTGGCCACCGCGCTGGAGTGGAAGTATTCCAAGGATGAAATACTGGACCTGTACGCGACGCATGCGCCGTTCGGTGGCAATGTTGTGGGTCTTGAGGCGGCCGCATGGCGGTATTACGGGCGTCCGCCCGATATGCTCACGTGGGCGGAAGCGGCCACGCTGGCGGTGCTGCCGAACAGTCCGGGACTTATCTTCCCCGGCCGCAACCAGCAGCAGCTGCGCGAAAAGCGCGACCGTCTGCTCCGCAGGTTACTTGAAAGCGGCCACATCGATCCGCTCACGCTCGAACTTTCATTGCACGAGCCCCTGCCGGGTGCGCCGCGTGCCCTTCCGGCTGATGCTCCGCACCTGCTCGACCGGTATATTGCTGAGGGACCGGGCAGGCGCCTCCAATCCACCATCGACGGACACCTGCAACGCCGGGCGGCGGCGGTGGTTGAGGAACATCGGGAACGTCTCTCGGCCAACCACATCCACAACCTGGCCGCAATGATCGTGGATGTTCGCACCGGCGAGGTCATCACGTATGTGGGAAACAGCGGGTTTCCGGGGAACAGCGGGCCGGGTACCGGAAACAGGGAACCGGCTGAAAAAGCCCCCAATGCAGGGATGGTTGGCCGCGATGGCAATCCTGGTATGGAAAGTGACCATGACAATTCGGGAATGGTGAGTGGCCAAAGCAATCCGCGGGTTGCAGAACGTCATGGCAACCATGTGGATGTGATCACGGCGCCGCGCAGCCCTGGCAGCGTACTCAAGCCGTTTCTCTACTTTCTGCAGCTGAATGAGGGCAGACTGCTGCCGCAGACGCTGGTTGCCGATATCCCGACGCGTGTGGCCGGCTATGCCCCCCGCAATTTTCATCCCGTTTATGACGGCGCCGTTCCGGCCGGCACGGCCCTGGCCCGATCGCTGAATGTGCCTGCCGTGCGCAACCTGCGCGACTACGGTGTGCCCCGGTTTCATCACCAGCTCACGCAGATGGGCATGACCACGCTGACCCGTCCGCCGGAGCATTACGGGCTGTCGCTCATCCTGGGCGGTGCAGAGGCCACCCTGTGGGACCTGGCGGGGATGTACACATCGATGGCAATGACACTTCAAGGCTATGATCCGCGGGATTCCGGTACGTTAACCTTTAAGCGGGCCGATCTGCATTACGACAGCCATCATGCTCCCCGCCACCTGCGCGATCCGGATTTTCCCGTCCATCCCTCCGCCATCTGGGAGACCTTCGGGGCCATGCAGGAACTGACCCGCCCCGACGAGGCATCCAACTGGCAGGTATTCACTTCATCGCGGCGGCTGGCCTGGAAAACGGGCACCAGTTTCGGTTTCCGGGATGGCTGGGCGATCGGCATCACCCCCGAATATCTGGTGGCCGTATGGGCGGGCAATGCCGATGGCGGGGGAAGGCCAGGCCTGACCGGCATCGGTGCCGCCGCCCCGGTCATGTTCGCCCTGTTCAACCTGCTCGGCGATACGGGCTGGTTCCGCGAGCCCTCGTTCGACATGGCCTATGCACGGGTGTGCCGGATCAGCGGTCATCTGGCAGGCCCGGACTGCAGCGATGAACATACCGTATACGCCGATATCCCCAAACCGGGCCTGGAAAGCGATGTCTGTCCCTATCACCGGTACATCCATGTGGATTCGGATGGTTTGCGAGTGAACAGCGACTGCTTCCCGGTATCGGAGATGCGGGCAGTTTCCCATTTTGTGCTTCCGGCGGTACAGGAATGGTATTACCGGACCGTGAACAGGTACGAATCGCTGCCGGCCTGGCGTGAGGGATGCAATCCGGACGGCACCTCACCGGCAATGGCCCTCATTTATCCTGATGAATCGCCGGTGATCTACATCCCCTATGAAATCGACGGCTCAATGGGGCGGGCGGTTTTCGAAGCGGCCCACCGGCAGCCCGGCACCACGATCTGGTGGCATCTGAACAACAGTTTTTTGGGCGAAACCAATGGCATCCACCAGATGTCCCTGAATCCGCATCCCGGCGAACACACCCTCACGCTGGTTGATGTAGCCGGTGAAACCCTGGTGCACCGGTTCAGGATCTCGGGCAGAGAAAAGGAGTCCCCTTAAAGCCTTAATTTCCTGCCGTTATAAAAAATATTTGATCTGCTTATTTCAGGATTCACATTCCTCCGCCGTGGCCTGTTAAATCCGTATGCCGGCGACGGAGGTAAAACCGGCTTAAAAAAGGGCACTGCATGCACTCCGGAATACCATACGTTTACCGGCCGGCTTTACCGATATCAGATCTGAAATACCTGAACGATTACGGGTTTGTGAATCTTTGGAATTATCAATGTAAATACATGTAAATAAGAAGTTTGCGCTCACTTGTTCATAAGCTTGTTTTTGTTTAGATTGCGCCCGGTCAAACGGACCAGGGTATTTTAAAATTAAACATGATAGCAGGCCTTCTGAAAACAGGGGGTTCTTAAATAAAGGTATGTAAAATGAAAAATAAACACAGTAACGGAAACAGCGTTAATGTACTCATTGCGGTAATAGTGAGTACGAGTTTGCTTTTGGGTTGCAGCGACAGCAAATCCTCAAATGATAATGACAAATTGAGTGAGGAAGTCAGTATGGAGATTTTGACCCAGCTGATGGTACAATCAATGATGCTCGGATTTGGTGTGGTCGACAAGATTGATGAAATCGACCCGGATGGCTATCAGTACATAAAAAACAGGGATTTTGTGGCCGAGACCATATCAGTGTCCATTCCCTGCAGTGAAGGTGGGTCGATGGCAGTAAACGGCACTTTTACGAACAACATAAATGATGCAGGCACCGGAAACGCGTCCTTCGATATGCGGAACAATCCCACAAATTGCGGGATGGTAACCAGTGAAGGGGTGTTTAAAGTAAATGGCAATCCCGATCTGAGAACAACCTTCGCCATGAACTATTCGGAATGGGAACCGGTGGGCAACTTCACCTTTGCGTTTACCGGCGGCTACAACTGGACCGGGTCAGGCGGATCAGGAAGCTGTTCCATGAATGTTGCCTATACATTCAATTTCGACAATCCGGGATTGATCACTATAACCGGTTCCATGTGCGGATATTCCTTCTACTGAGGTTCAAAAACCCGGAATTACGGCTGGCTTATCTCCTTCACAGCCCCGTATTCCGGGTTTTTTCCGAATGTGCGCAGTACAACATACAGAATGATAATCCCTGCAAGCAGTCCCCAGCCCGGACTGACACCCATAGCTGCGGGTATTTCGCCAACAATCAGAGCGACAAACGCGACCAGAAGCGCATAGGGCAACTGGGTACGCACATGGTCGATCAGGTCGCAGGCCGACGACATGGAACTGAGTACCGTGGTATCCGAGATGGGAGAACAGTGGTCGCCAAAGACCGCGCCGCCCATCACACCGCTTACCGCGCCAAGCAGGATGCCATAGTGCTCACCTCCGGCAAAACCGACACCTGCACCCATCGCAATGGTCAGTGGAATCACAACCGGGAAGAGGATAGCCATCGTGCCCCATGAAGTTCCGGTCGAGAATGCCGTAACTGCCGCAATAAAGAATACCAGACCTGGCAGTAACGATAGCGGGAGTGTATCCTGAAGCAAGGATGCCAGAAATGGCCCGGTACCGACCGCCTGGGTCACTTCACCAAGGCCCCACGCCAGCACGAGTATGATGATGGCCATCAGCATGGACTGCATGCCGCCTACAAGGGCTTCGAGGGCCTCTGTCATTTTCAGTATGCCTTGTGCCACAACCAGGATAATGGCAACTACACATCCGGCAAAGGATGCCCAAAGCAGGGCCGCGAAGGGGTCGGCATCACCAATAACGTTCGTAATCGACCGGTCGCCTGCTTCAAGTCCGGATGCCCCGGTAATGTAGAGCCCCGCGAGTGCGACCAGAATAACCGTGATAACAGGCAGTGCGGCATTATACCATTTCTCAGGCGCATCTTTGGCAGGCTGCAGCGCTTCAAGACTGGTATCGGATGCCGGCATTGAACCGGGACGAAGCACACCTCCGCCTGAAAATGCCCGCTGTTCGGCCTTAAGCATGGGCCCGAAATCTCGGTTCATCACAATAACCATCGCTACAAAGGCAAGCGCAAGAAGCGGATAGAACAGATACGGCAGGGAGTGAAGAAATATCATAAACGCATTGTCGGCCCCGGCCATCAGCTGTGCTGCCAGGACCGGATCGGCGGTCTGTTCGGCAAGGGATGTCATGGCGTTCCGGATCTGGGTGATCTCGAAACCGATCCAGGTGGTAATTACAGCGCTTACGGCAAGCGGTGCAGCCGTTGAATCGACAATATAGGCCAGTTTTTCACGTGAAATGAGCATCCGGTCGGTCATCGGACGCAGGGCGTTGCCCCGGATCAGGGTATTGGCATAGTCATCAAAAAACAGGAACAGCGATGATCCGCCCGATACGATCTGTGCCTGTTTGCGGTTCTTCGCATATTTCTGGGCCACTTCCACGATTCCCCGGGTACCGCCTCCCCGCGACATCACCCCTACCATGCCGCCCAGCATTAAGCTAAAGATGATGATGGCGATATGATCGGCATCGGAGGTAGCCGTAATGATGAGATCAAATGTCTGGGCCGTACCCGCGAACGGATTCATTGCAGCCAGGAAAAGGGCGCCTATCCAGATACCGGCAAACAGGGAGATGATCACTTCACGGGTGATCAGGGCCAGCGCAATAGCCACCAGGGGTGGAAGCAGGCTGATCCAGGTTCCGAAACCAATTGCGGTTTGTGATGCATTTTCTGCTGAAGCCTGCGAATCAAGCCATCCGAAAACAGCGAACAGGATGAGGGAGATGACAGCAACGAACCCGAATTTCTTCATACGGTAATCATGTCGGTTGGTAATTATGATTTTACGAACAGGCGAATATACTGTTTATTCGGAGACAGGGGAAGGGGGTGGAGCAAAAGGCAAAAGGCAGAAGGCAGAAGGCAGAAAGCAGAAGGCAGAAGTAGAAGGCAGAAGGCAGAAGGCGGGGGGCAAAAGGCAGAAGGGGTTATTGGAAGAGGGGGGAGCTGAGGTAGCGGTCGCCGATGTCGCAGGTGATGCAGACGATAAGGCCGCTGTCGAGTTCTTTGGAGAGTTTGAGGGCTGCGTGGAGGGCTCCGCCGCTGCTCATTCCTGCAAAGATGGCTTCTTCGCGGGCCATCCGCCGGGTCATGGCGGTCGCTTCATCGGCGCTTACGTCGATGATACGGTCTACCCGGTCGGCTTCGAATATTTCGGGCAGGAATTCGGGCGACCATCTGCGGATGCCCGGAATCTGGGAGCCGTCTACAGGCTGTACGCCCACGATTTGAACATCCGGGTTCTGCTCCTTCAGGTAACGGGATACCCCCATGATGGTGCCGGTGGTGCCCATCGACGATACAAAATGGGAGATCCTGCCGCCGGTGTCGCGCCAGATTTCGGGCCCGGTGGTGCGGTAGTGCATGCGGTAGTTGTCGGGGTTGGCAAACTGGTTAAGCAGGTAGTACGTGCCATCTGCGGCCATCTCTTCGGCCAGTGTGCGGGAGTATTCGATGGTTTTTTCCGCGGGGGTCAGAATCACCTCCGCTCCGTAGGCCTGCATGGTCTGTATGCGCTCTTTTGTCGAGTTTTCGGGCATTACGAGGGTCATCTGCAGGCCTTTCAGCCGGGCGATCATGGCCAGGGCAATGCCGGTGTTTCCGCTTGTGGCCTCTACCAGTTTGTCGCCGCGTTTGATGTCGCCGCGTTCGAGCGCGCCCGAAATCATTCCCCAGGCGGCACGGTCTTTCACACTGCCTCCCGGATTGCGCCCCTCCAGCTTGCAGTAAATCTGCACATCCGGGTTTTCTGGGATATGCCTGAGTTCCACGATTGGGGTGTTGCCTATGAGCTGCTCGATGGTCATTTCAGTACGGCTTTGCTGTCAATTTCGGATTCGTTCACATAATTGGCTTTGTAGTAAATCTTGGAGTGCGGAGGCACACTCCTTGTTAGCCATACATTGCCGCCGATGATGCTGTGATGCCCGACCACGGTTTCACCGCCCAGTATCGATGCACCGGCATAGATCACCACATGGTCTTCGATAACGGGGTGACGTTTCGTGGCCGCATCCTCCTTGCGTACACTCAGCGCCCCGAGGGTGACGCCCTGATAGAGCTTGACGTGTTCGCCGATTACAGTGGTTTCCCCGACCACAATGCCGGTTCCGTGATCAATGCAGAAATGACTGCCGATCCTTGCCGCCGGGTGGATGTCGATGCCGGTGCGGCTGTGGGCATTTTCGGAGATGATCCGGGCAATGAGGGTAAGGCCTTCGCCGTGCAGGTGATGGGCCAGCCGGTAGGATGCGATGGCATAGAAACCGGGGTAGGTGCGGATCACCTCGGTTACGCTTTTCGCAGCCGGATCGCCTTCGTACATGGCCTGAACATCGCATAAAAGGCTCTCTTTCAGGGCCGGCAGGCAGGTAAAAAACCGGTCTGCAATCTGCCTGTCCTGCTTGTGGTCGCTAATGGACCGTTTCGACAGAATAGTGAGGAATTCCCGCTGAAGCTGGCGGTGAAACGATTCAAAATCGCCGAATGAATCGTATTTGCGTGTGCTGAATTCCGGGAATAGAAAAGCGAGCAGGCTGTTGAAAAAATCCACAACGATCACCGGCGACGGGCACCGGTCCGCTTTAAGATGTTCATCATACAGCGTTTTCAGGTAATGGCTATCCATGGGCGGTTCCGGTAGGGTTTGGCTCAACTAATTGTATGGCGTATATCATGGTTTCACGTATCTGGCTTGTATCTGTCTCGCATCTGACTCAAATCTGCCTCGTATCCAATATGAGTAAATCGCTTGTATATCGTGGGTGTTTCATATGTTCATCATCTGTCATAAAGGTAACGATTGCTTCCGGTAACTCATTCCAGCCTGTGAAACAATGTAACCTGGCCACAGAAACGAAACCCGACCACGCACTTTGCGTATCGGGTGCGAGTATATAAAAGCAGAACGTTCATTTTTAAAAAAAAGATCGCCATAATGAAAATTTCCCTTCCGGCCAGGCTGATACTGGCAGCATTTTTAGCAGCCCTGATCATTCCAGCCACACTGCCCGCCCAAATCGATGACACATTCGCTGATTATCTTGAAAAACGGATGAAAGCGGAGCGGGTCCCGTCCTACAGCATTGCCCTGATCGGCTCCGATGGCTCCGTTAGTTCTCATAATTTCGGTTTTTCCGATACGGGCCGCCAGTCTCCGGCCAGTGAACATACCCTGTACGAGATCGGTTCGGTCACCAAAACGTTTACCGGCCTGCTGCTGCTGATTCAGCTCGAAAAGCACGGTTTCGACCTGGATACGCCAGTCAGTGTGTTGTCGAACGGCAAAATCAACCTGCCGTCGGGCGATGGAACCGAAATCACGCTGCGCCACCTTGTTACCCATACCAGCGGGCTGCCGCGCCTGCCGGCCAACCTGGCCCCGGTATCGATGAATGATCCCTATGTCGATTACACCTACGAAGAACTTTACGATTTTCTGAAGAACTACACGCCGGATGTGGCTCCGGGTGAGCGATTTGAATACTCCAACCTTGCCTATATGGTGCTGGGCCATCTTGCCGAAGTGCTGGGAGGTGCAGATTATGACACGCTTGTAAAGGAGTACATCACAGGTGACCTGCAGATGGAATCTACACGCAGACTTGTTACCGACAGCACCCGGTTTGCGACACCGACCATGTCTGGCCTGGCGGTTTCGACCTGGAATATGGACCATCTGCGGGGATTGGGTGAGCTGAGAAGCACGTCGTCCGATATGGCCCGGTACATCAAAGCGTATCTGCAGCATGTACCGTTTCCCTATCAATCAGCCCTTGCAACGGCGTATAAGCCGCTATATGTGAGGCGGCAGGATGTACACCTGGGTCATGCCTGGTTCATCAACACCGCCCATGCCGATACGATTGTGCATCATGGCGGTGGTACAGGTGGTTTCCGGTCGTTTGTAGCATTCAGCCCGGTAAGCAGAAAGGGAGTGGTGGTACTCACCAACTCCAACGATGATGTTGAGGATATCGGGCTGCACCTGTTGAACACTGAATATGAACTAAACGAACTGCCGGATGTGGTTGCAGTGGATGAAGCTGCACTAAACCGGCTGACCGGTTACTACACTGCAGAGTCGATGCCCGGATTCCGCATTTTCAGTGAAGGCGGGGCACTTTTCGGGCAGATGGACGGCCAGCAGGCACTGCCGCTTGCGGCCGTGAACGATACATTATTCAGTAACGCGATGGTGCAGGCCGAGATCCGTTTCCCCGCGGCAGGGGATGAGGCCGCGTTTATGACCCTGCATCAGATGGGCAATACGATCCGCTTTGATCGTTCAGAGGATGGACCGGCAGAGCGTGTGGAGATGAAACTGACAGCAGACCAGCTTAAGGCGTACACGGGCACCTTCCATTCCGAGCTGGGCCTGAGTTTTACCTTTACCGTTAGCGGAGATCAACTGAATGCGCAACTGACCAATCAGCCCGCATTCCCGGTCTATGCCGATGGCGCCGACAGCTTCTTCTACAAAGTAGTGCCGGCCGAACTGAAATTCCGGCGATCGGAAGATGGTAAGGTGGACGCAGTTACCCTGCGCCAGGGCGGGCAGCAGATTCTGTTTTTGAAGGAGAACTGATTGTTCACACCGGAATGCAGGATCCTTCAGGGATTTGGAGTTCCCATACGGCTTGTTAAAAGGGGATGTATGGAACCAAGTTGTAATCTGTAATATGTGATACTGTATAACCGGCTGGTTAACCGGGGATGTAAACAGGTTATTTATACCCACTAATCAAAATCTAATTACTTCCGGTTTTCATCGTTAATAATTACATTCAGGTAAACTTAACACATTTCCTATGATAACAGATTTAAAAGAGATTGAAAATTCAGCCCTGAATCTGAATAAAAAGGATAAAGCTCGTCTGGCTAATAAACTGTTGCAAAGCATTCATGGGAAAATTGATCCTGAAATTGAACAGGCATGGATTATTGAAGTCCAAAAGAGAAAAGAGACGCTTAATTCGGGTGAAGCTTCCATTCATTCTGCTTCGGATGTCTTAAATGAAGCAAGAAAACGTCTCGAAAAGTGACTGTTAAATTTCATTCAGAAGCCAGAAAAGAGTTTTTTGAAGCAGCTGAATTTTACGAGGAACAAGTTGTAGGCCTTGGGGATGATTTTATTGATGAATTAGAAAAGGTGCTGGAGGTTATCGAACAACAACCTTCATCCGGAACTAAAATCACGAATACTGAACGCAGATTTTTAGTGCCCCGATTTCCATATGGTATCATCTATTCTGTTGAAGAAAATCAAATCACAATATTTGCTGTAATGAACTTGAAGCGAGAACCGGGGTATTGGAAATCCCGAACTTAGAATCTGTCTGTCCGGCCGGTTAGCCGGTTGCATCAAGTTATTACATTGACCATGAGTGGATATATCCCGGAGCATTCACTGCAACCCGGAATCCCCCTGCTTGCAAATGAACGTTATTTTTTAATTCTTGATTTTCATTTCGTTCCAGCCCAACCCAGCCCCAGGAAACCAAACCAACCCTATATCATGATAACACGACGCCAGTTTCTCGGTATATCAACATTTGCTGCCGGAGCCGCCCTGCTGCCGGCCCCGCTTAAAGCCCTGATGATGCAAAGCGACCGCTTCCGCCCGCTGCGCGGTGATGTCGGCATTTATGTGAACCGCGGCGGAACCATCGCCTGGCTGAACAACAGGGATGCGCTTGCGGTCGTCGACACGCAGTACCCCGATACGGCTATGGATTGCCTGAACGGGCTGCACCGGCAGAACGAGCGGATGATCGATGCTGTACTCATCACCCATCACCACGGCGATCACACCGGGGGTAACGGGGTGTTCCGGCCCTATACCAGGCAGATTCTTTCCCATGCCAATGTCCCCGCGTTGCAGAGGGCGGCGGCGGAACGGCAGGGGAGCCTCGACCGCCAGGTGTATCCCGATCATGTGTACCGGAAGTCATATAAAATGGAAGCAGGCGGCGAAACCATCCACCTGAGGCATTACGGTGCGGCCCATACCGGCGGCGACTCCGTGATCGCGTTCGAACGGGCCAATGTGGTACATATGGGCGACCTGATGTTCAACGGCCTGTACCCGTTGATCGACGTTGACGGCGGGGCTTCCGTAAGCGGCTGGATACACACCCTCAAAACAGTTGCCGGCGATTTCGGCAGCGATACCATCTACGTTTTCGGCCACGCGGGCGGCGGTTCGGAGATCACCGGAAGCTCCCGCGATCTGGATGCGTTCCGCGCTTACCTGGAGGCGCTCCATGCCTACGTGGCAAGCGGAATGGAAGCCGGCAAATCGCTGGATGAGCTGAAAACGGCTGATAAGCTGCCCGGTTTTGAATCCATGCATGGAGCAGGCACGTTCCTTAGCCTGCCCGCCAATGTGGATGCAACCTGGCGAGACCTCACCCGCCGCCCAGACTGATTGAATTTCACACTATATAACTATATATTCATACACATCCCAACCACCACCAGCCCCCTTTTGCCTCCCGCCTTTTGCCTTCTACTTCTGCCTTCTGCTTTTTGCCTTTTGCTTTTATTGCCTTAGTTGTAAGGACTGGCCCCAAGATGTATCTCATATACATACCGGGCATAACTGATATTAAAAAATTCCGGTCGTATGGAAAAAATTACTGAAAAAACACTCGAACACGTTGCATACCGTTTCAAGCTGATGGGCGAGCCGATGCGGCTTCGGCTGCTGTCGCTGCTCAAGGATGGCGAGATGTGTGTGCAGGACCTGGTGCAGAAATCGGGGGCCGGTCAGGCCAATGTATCCAAGCACATGGCCCTGCTCACATCCAACGGAATCGTGGGCCGGCGTAAAGATGGGTTGCATGTGTACTATTATATAGCAGATCACACTATCTTTACGCTCTGCGATATTGTATGTGACGGAATCAGCAACAGTGTGGAGACAATGGGCAAAGCGTTCCCGAAATAGCCGCATCAACGGAACTTTTTCGGCTTTGCCATCGCTTTCTGATGTCCACACTGTAAACATCACAGCAATCATCCATTAAATTTCAGGATCATGGTTAAAGAAGGTTCCAAAATCGATACAGGATTCAAACTCGACATTGTAAAAGACGGCAGCGAGCAGACGGTGAACTTCGCCGACCTGCTCGACCGCCCGGCCGTAGTGTCGGTTTACATGAAAAACAACACCGGCAGCTGCGACAAGCAGAACCAAAGCCTGGCTGAACATGCAGCTGAATTCGACAAATTGGGCTATAATCTGGTTGCGATCAGTAAAGATTCATGTAAATCGCATTTGGGTTATGCTCAGAAGCTGGGTATCAACTATATTCTTGCTTCTGATCCCGATAACCTCTTCCCGAAGGCAACCGATTCGATTGTCGAGAAAAAGATGTACGGAAAGACGTATGAAGGCCCATCGCGTTCGGCGTTTATAATCGGAACAGACGGCACAGTAAAAGGCGTGATCGAAAAGATCGATCCGAAAAATCACGCGCAGGAACTATTTGAAAAAATCAAAACCCTCTCGTAACGGGAGGGTTTGGCATCTATATACACAATGAAATCACTGGTAATTGTTGAATCGCCCACGAAAGCAAAAACGATCAAAAAGTTTTTGCCCAAAGGCTGCGTAGTGGACTCCTCCTACGGCCACATCCGGGACCTCCCGGCCTCGGCCAAGGAGATACCCGCGAAATATAAAAAAGAGAAATGGGCCAACCTGGGCATCAATGTCGATGACAATTACGAGCCGATCTATGTGATTTCATCCGCCAAAAAGAAAACGGTGAAGAAGCTCAAGGAGCTGATCGGCCAGGCCGGTGAGCTGATCCTGGCCACTGACGAAGACCGTGAGGGCGAGGGCATCTCCTGGCACCTGCTGGAAGTGCTGAAGCCGAAGATTCCGGTCAAGCGCATGGTATTTCACGAGATCACCGAAGAGGCGATACGGGAGGCCTTCAACAATTTCCGGGAGGTGAACATGAACCTGGTGAACGCCCAGGAGGCACGCCGCATCATCGACCGCCTGGCGGGTTACACCATCTCGCCATTGCTCTGGAAGAAAATCGCCCCGGGCCTGTCGGCGGGACGGGTGCAGTCGGTGGCCGTCAAGTTTGTGGTCGACCGCGAACGGGAACGTATGCGGTTCCGCAGCGGCTCCTACTGGGACCTGACCGCCCGCCTCGCCACCAATGGTTCAGACAGTGGCCGGTTTTCGGCCGAGCTGACCCACCTGAACGGCAAAAGGCTGGCCACAGGCAAGGATTTTGATGAATCGACCGGACGCCTGGCGAAGCCCGATTCGGTAGTGCTGCTGAACGAGACGGATGCAACCGATCTGAAAGACCGGCTGGCCGTTGGCAAGTGGTCGGTATCTGATATTGAGACGAACATCCAGGAGCGTAAGCCGGCGCCCCCGTTTATCACATCCACCCTTCAGCAGGAGGCGAACCGCAAATTCGGATTTTCGGCCAGCGACACCATGCGCACCGCCCAGCGTCTGTATGAGGAGGGCTTTATCACCTACATGCGTACCGATTCGATGAACCTTTCCGGCCAGGCCATTGCGGCCGCGCGGGATGAGGTCGTTAGCCTGTACGGCGAAAACTACCTGTACGATTCGGTGCGCAAGTTCGGGGCCAAATCAAAAGGCGCCCAGGAAGCCCACGAGGCGATCCGTCCGGCGGGCAGCAAATTCCGGTCGCCGCGCGACAGCGGCCTCAGCGGACGCGAACTCAAACTGTATGACCTCATCTGGAAACGGACGGTAGCCACCCAGATGGCCAATGCGAAGCTGGAATTCACCAACATAACCGTGGAAGCCAAAGAAGGCGATACCACCGCCCTGTTCCGGACAAGCGGCAAGAAAATCCTTTTCCCCGGCTTCTTCCGTGCCTATGTGGAGGGCAGCGACGATCCCGAAGCCCAGCTTGAGGACCAGGAGAAGCAGATTCCGGACATGAAAAAGGGAGACGGAATTACCTGCAACGACATTGAGGCCATAGGGCATGAAACCAAGCCACCCGCGCGCTTTACCGAGGCGGCCCTGATCAAACAGCTTGAAAAAGACGGTGTTGGCCGCCCGAGTACCTACTCCACGATCATCAGCACCATACAGGACCGGAATTATGTGAAGAAAGAGGGCAATGCCCTCGTTCCCACCTTCACCGCGTTTGCGGTGACCGAGCTGCTCGAAAACCACATCCCCCACATGGTGGATGCGCAGTTCACATCCCTCATGGAAAAGCGGCTCGACGATATCGCCAGCGGCGAAGAATCGAGACTGAATTATCTGAAAAGCTATTTCGAAGGCGACAAAGGCCTCCGGAATGTGGTGGAGAAACAGGAGTCGAACATTAAGCCCCAGGATGCGCGCCGCATCGATCTCCCCATTGAGGGCCTCGAGGATTATGAAGTGATGGTGGGCCGGTTCGGTCCCTACGCCCAGCACAAAAATAACGGGGATGTGCTGAGTACCTCCATCCCGGTCGATATGGCCCCGGGCGACATCACCGTTGCAAAACTGAAAGAGCTGATGGAGCTGTCGAAAGATGGCCCGAACTCACTCGGCAAGGATCCCGAAACGGGCAAGGATATATTCGTGATGTCGGGACGGTTCGGTCCGTATGTTCAGCTCGGCGAGGCGGATGAGGAGAACAAAAAGCCCAAGCGGTCGTCCCTGATGAAAGGGATGAAGCCGGAAGACATGGACCTGGCCACGGCACTTAAACTGCTTTCCCTGCCCAGGAGCCTGGGTAACCATCCGGAAACGGGCAAAGAGGTGCGTGCGGGCGTCGGGCGTTTCGGCCCGTTTGTGGTGCACGACGGAACCTTCAAGTCGCTGTCGAAAGACGACAATGTGCTGGAGGTGGATCTCGGAAGGGCCGTACAGCTGCTGAGTGAAGCTCCCAAAAAACGCGGAAAAGGTGCTACGGCTGAAGTTCTTCGTGAGCTGGGCGAGCACAACGGTGAAAAGATCAATGTGCTGAACGGCCGGTACGGACCCTACATCAAGTACGGCGGTAAAAACTATTCCCTCCCGAAAAATACCTCCGTCGAAAATCTCGATCTTAACGCTGCTGTCGAACTTATTGCAAAGAAAAAGTCCTGACAGTGCCGTTCTTTTTGTAATTTCCCGGTATGCAGAAAAAAGCGGCCCATTATTTCAGCTATCCCCCCAACATCAGGATGCTCGACCTTGCAACCCTGGTACATCTGTACCGGTCGAGGGGTGAGCCCCGCCGGGCTCCGGCAGGCGAGTATTTTGCCTGCACGATCAGCCACAAGCTGATCAGGGAGTCGAAACACTGGTTCGGGCTGCATTACAGCCAGGTTGAATGGGACAAGCTGCTCACCAAAAACAGCGACGGTTATCCGCTCACCGAGGTAGAGATGAACATCCTCGGCATGGCCCGCATCCCCAGGGAGGGCGACACATCCCGGTCATTCATCGAGGAGAACTGCGGCACCATTCCCAAGCTTGCCTTTATGGTGATCAACGACCTGAAAACATTCGGTTTTCTGGAAGAAAACGAAGAAGGGTTTCTCAGTACAACGCCGAGAGGCATGAAAGCGCTTGAGGGCGTGGCCCGGCGCATCTACGAGAAAAAATTCTCGCCCGAAATGCTGCACATCCATCTTGATAAACCCATTGAATATCCCGTTGCCACGCGAAAAGAAGAAGGGAAGAGTCAGACGTCGTTGTTTTGATTGCAGTAGAACAATAGAACAATAGAACAATAGAATAGGGAATAGGGAATGGGGAAGTGCCTGGCTTCGTCATCCTGAGCGCAAGCTATCGCAAAGCGAAAGCTGAAGTCGAAGGACCACGAGCAGAGCAGC
>RECM01000188.1 GCA_007694035.1 Balneolaceae bacterium | reverse complement strand
AACCCGCCAGGCTTGAAAAGAGGAGTGCCAGATACAGTGCTGTGACCAGGTAATGTCGGTGTGTATACATGAACGTAAAGTTAACAGGTATGGAAGTCTGATGATTGTTGGTTGACGAATCAGGTAAATATGCCGGTATTTAAAAAAGGGTTCAGCATTTATCCTGATCAAACCAGGTTTCATTGACAAGGCGGATGCGGTCGAGCCGGATCAGGGTACCGTCTTCGAGTTTAATATACTCTTCGCCCGAACGCGCGAAAATGTCGGTGATGCGTGACCGGACTGAATGCTGCACCTTTTGCTCATCAATATAGACGATGTTGCAGATCTCTTTCATCACGGTAACGGATTCAAGTATATCGTGATAGGTACAGCTGATAGGTTTGTATTTGTCGGTCATTACAGAAACCCGGGGTGTTATGTAACGCTGTCGGGAGTGTTATATACTACGGTAAGCAGTGACCGGATGGAAATCAAGATGTAAACACGGATAAATATCTGCAAACCTGTTTCAGGTCAGGTGCGGGTGTGTATAAGTGTGGCCGGGAGGTTCGATCTTTCCCATATTATTTGTGTTATTGCCAATAATTTCTAAATATGGCACAAGCCGGCATATGTGAATGTTTGCTATGCCGGTTTGAAATACCCATAGATGCATTTTGAATTAATGCACGGTATTGAAATATTGGGCATATATATAAGGTGGGATCCGGTAACATCCGGCTTAATTATTAAATATAAAACTGATCAGTTATGGCAAACCATAAATTCTTCCGGCAAGTAAACAGGAATTTCGACCGGGCGGCCAAATTCGTCAAATTTACACCGGGGCTGCTGCGGCTCATCAAAATGTGCAACAGTACCTATCACATGCAGTTTCCGCTTGAAAAAGACGACGGAACCATTGAGACGATCAATGCCTGGAGGGCAGAACACAGCCATCACAAGCTGCCTACCAAAGGAGGCATCCGTTACAGCATGCTGGTGAATGAGGATGAAGTAACGGCGCTTGCGGCCCTTATGACCTACAAGTGCGCAGTAGTGGATGTACCGTTTGGTGGCGCCAAGGGAGGAATCCAGATCGATACAAAAAACTACTCTAAAGCGGAGCTTGAACGGATAACGCGGAGGTTTACATTCGAGCTGATCGCAAAAAACTTTATCGGTCCCGATATCGATGTGCCGGCCCCCGATTATGGAACCGGTGAACAGGAGATGGCCTGGATTGTCGACACCTACAAGCAGTTGGTCCCCTCGCTGAACAGTGAAGGCTGCGTAACGGGCAAGCCTCTGGAGCTTGGCGGGATAAGGGGGCGGCGGGAGGCAACGGGCCGCGGTGTCTGTTTTGGTATAGAGGAAGCCTGCCGGAACCGGGAAGACATGAAAGAACTTGGTCTGGATATGGGAATTGATGGTAAAACGGTAATTATTCAGGGTTTTGGGAATGTCGGTTTCTATGCGGCTAAATTTCTAATGGAGGCAGGGGCGCTGATTACAGGGATTGCCGAAATGGAAGGAGCTGTTTACAATCCCAAGGGTCTGGATGTTGAAAAGGTTTTCGCGCACCGCAAAGAAACAGGATCCATTCTGAACTATCCCGGGGCAGAAAACATAACCGACACCAGCAAAGCCCTGGAACTGGATTGCGATATTCTGGTACCTGCGGCGCTTGAAAATCAGATTACTGCCGATAATGCACACCGAATACGAGCCAGGATCATTGCTGAAGCGGCCAACGGTCCCACAACGCAGGAAGCCCATGATATCATCAAGGAAAGAGGTGCACTCATTATTCCCGACAATTATCTGAACGCGGGCGGTGTTACGGTTTCCTATTTTGAATGGCTAAAAAATCTTTCGCACGTCAGGTTCGGCCGAATGGACAAACGTTTTGAGGAAAATTCAATGAAAAAGCTGCTTGCAGCCATTGGTGAAATCAGCGACCGCAAGTTTAGTGAACGCCAGCTTGCCGAGCTATCGATTGGCGCCGGTGAACTCGATCTGGTAAATTCCGGATTGCAGGATACCATGATTGAGGCTTACAATCAGATTAATGAGATCCGGAAAAAACATGATATTGACCTCAGAACAGCTGCTTTTGTAAGCGCGATTAACAAGGTCGGTATCATCTATGAAAGGATGGGCATTTTCCCGTAACCGGCTATATGGCAGATTTGGGATATACGTTATTTATTTTTTTTGACAGTTGTGAAAAATCGTAAAAAATTTACTAAACTTGGCGGGATCACATTTCGTCCGGGAAAACTGTCAGGAAATAATGAATTATACCCAATTGATAGACGCAATAAGGGAAAATGACAGCAAATCAGTCAATATTCTGCTGGCATCCCTGTATCCGGTTCTGGTGAACTATCTTTGCGTTACAATGAATGCGGGGACCAAGGATGCCGAAGACTGTGCCCAGGAAGCCATGATAACAGTCGTGGAAAATATCCGGAACAGTGGCATCAGAAATCCTGACAGTATCTTCAGCTATATAATCACCGTTACCAGGCATGCTTATCTGAGGCTGAGAAGAGACAGTGTGTCTGTGAATTACGTTGACTTTGAAGAAGCCTACCACGTGGCAGAACCGGCCGATCAGCTCAAAAACATTCTGGATGAGGAGAGAGAACGGTTACTCAGGGAATGTATCGGTGAGCTGAACAATGAAAACCGGGAGATGATAATGCTTTGGTTTCAGGATCCGGACCGGCCTACTGAAGAAATTGCTGCCAGATTCAAGATTTCCATCAATAACGCCTGGATCCGTAAACACAGAATTATCAAGATTTTGAATCAGTGCGTTGAAAAAAAATTATCCTGAAAGTGTAAGTTTATGGCAAATTTTGGCTCTATATCTATATGCTATGTTACACATGAATAATAATAAGGGCTATTCCATTGAATATAGAAATTGACAAAAAGATAGACGATTATCTCAAAGGGAAACTCACAGCCTCCGAGATTGACGGGTTATGGGCTGATATACTTGCAAATCCAGAGTACCTGGGGCATCTGAAAACAGAAGCGCAGCTGAAGGTGCATTTCAGTAAAATGACACCGGTACCTGTAGCGGGTAACGGTATGCGATTTCGCAAATCCATGCTTGTTTCTATTGCCGCCGTAACCGTATTTGCCATCGCTTTAATGTGGATATTGTTTCAGGATACAGGCATACATCCTCCGCAGGCACTCGACGGGATCAGTGTTTTCGAGATGGAAACACCGGCAGTTACCAGGTCGGAAAATGAAATGCCCGCTGAATCCGTGCTGATTCTGCTGGATGGCTACGATTTCGTTCTGGACGGAAACGACACAGAAGCCATAGCACGTTTCCGGGATGTAATTGAAAAATACCCGGATTCCGAATCAGCGGTGTTCGCATGGCTGAATCTTGGCATAATCGCCTATAATAATCACGATTTCGAGAGTGCATTAAGGAATTTCGAATATGCTACGGCCGGGATCGAAACCGACGATATGATCAGCCAGAAAATATTTTGGTTTATGGCAAATGCAGCACTGCTGACCGGTGATTTGGAAAAAGCTGCCGCGTCGTCTCTAAAAGCCAGCCATATTGAAGGTTATTACACCCAACAGGCTTCAGAATTTTACACCAGGCTGCAAGCTTCTGCAGATGGGTGATTGCCTGTATGCCCGGTATTATTTGCCACCGGGTATCGGCTCCAGGTTTTTCGATGCGTGATCCATAAGGGTCAGATGAACGGATACCGGTTCGCTGTCGCCCGACGGCTTTTTAAGAAGGTAGTTGCCGTCTTTGCGCATCACCCACCGCTGGCAATTGTCGCGGAGGTAAACTCCGAAAACAAACTCCAGATATTCTTTTAAAGCCGGCACTTCAATCGGTGTGAGGGCTTCAACGCGGGCGTCCAGGTTTCTGTGCATCATGTCGGCCGAACCGATGTAATATTTTTCGGCACCCCCATTGAAGAAGTAATAAAGCCTGGAGTGCTCAAGAAAGCGCCCGATAATGGAGTGAACCCGCAAATTTTTATGTACACCCGCAAGCCCGGTTTTTAAGCGGCATACCCCTCGCACAAAAAGGTCGATCTGAACCCCCGTCCGTGCCGCCTCATAAAGCCTGTGGATTACTTCAGGGTCTTCCAGGCTGTTCATCTTCATGATGATGCGGGCTTTTTCCCCGGCCTTTGCCCGGGCAATTTCAAAATCGATATAACTGCTGATGCCGCTTCTGAGGAAGTTCGGGGCAACGAGCAGTTTTTTGTACGCCTGTTCGGGGGCAAAGCCGGTGAGTAAATTGAACAGATCGGTTACATCCGAAGCAAGATCCTCATTACAGGTGAACAGCCCGATATCCTCATAGAGCTGGGCGGTATCGGGATGATAATTACCGGTACCAATATGCACATATCTTCGGAGTTCGCCGTTTTCTTCACGGATCACCGATGTGAGCTTCGAGTGGATTTTGAGCCCTGCCAGCCCGTAGGCCACATGAACGCCCGATTTCTCCAGTTTCTGGGCCCATTCAATGTTTCTCTCCTCATCGAATCGTGCTTTCAGCTCCACAAGAACAGCTACCTGCTTGCCCGATTCTGCAGCCCTCATCAGCGCGTGCATCAGGGGAGAATCTTTCGATGTGCGGTACAGGGTCTGCTTGATGGCGAGTACCTGCGGATCGGTGGCGGCCTCCTCAATGAACCGCTGCACCGAGGTAGCAAAGCTGTGGTACGGGTGATGTACCATGAAATCACCCTTTCTGATTATACTGAAAATGTCGGGGGCTACATCGTCAATGTCGTGCCGGAATACAGGGTGCAGGCTCGGTATCCATGGTTTGTACTTCAGGTGATCATAACCCTCAAGATTGTACAGCTGCATGCAGTCTGCAAGGCCTATAGGCCCGCGCATCTCGAATATGTCGGTCCACGTGATGTTCATCTTTTCGATGAGCAGTTCTTTGATGTGGGCAGGTGTGCGGGCATCGATCTCAAGACGTACCACCTCGGCGAAACGGCGCTCCCTGAGTTCATCTTCGATCATTTCGAGCAGGTCGTCGGCCTCTTCCTCATTGCGCTCGATATCGGCACTGCGTGTAAGCCTGAAGATGCTGGCGGACTGGATTTCAGCCCCGGGGAAAAGCCTGCTTATGTTGTTCCTGATCACATCGTCGATGGTTACCAGAATCGTATTATTGTCGGTGCGCCCGGCAACTAACCAACGGGGGCGGTTATTGGGAATTTTGATTCGGGCGAAAATCCGTTCATCTGTATCGGGGGCATTCAATTCGATGGCAAAGGAGCGGCTTTTATTTGAAATGAGAGGGAATGGGTGGGAATGGTCAACTACCAGGGGCGTAAGAATCGGATAGAGCTGTTTTTCAAAGTAGGTATTTATGGTCTCCTTTTGTGGCACCGTAAGCTCGTCATAACTTTTAAAAATAATACCCTCTTGCTGCATGGCGGGAACCAGTTTGTCGAAAAAACAGGTCCGGTATGCATTGATCATTTTCTTTACATCGGTACGGATGGCCTCAAGCTGTTCGATGGGTGTCATGCCGTCGATCGATCGGTTGCTTACACCTGCATGCAGCTGACGTTTCAGCCCTCCAACCCTCTTTTGAAAGAATTCATCCAGGTTGCTGCATACTATGCTGATAAATTTTACCCGCTCCAGCAGTGGGGTATCTTCGTCGAATGCCTGGTGGAGTACACGCCAGTTGAATTTGAGCCAGCTGAGCTCATAGTTATAAAAATACTCTTTACCGGTGGGTACTTCTGGTGTATTAACCCTGGGGGCCTGTGGCGCAGACTTCAGCCTGGCCGGCCGGGATGCCCCGGTTTTACCTGCTGTTGTGGTCGGTGCGCCTTTTATGATGGTTGCATTTTTCATTTTTTCATCAGCCCCACTGTTTCCACCAGCCGCAGAAACCTGATCAAGGGTACGCGCACCCTTTATTATTGTAGAATTCGATCCGTCGTTGTTCATTTGTACCTTTAAACTGTGTGATCCCTCTGTCGTTACTGTTACTTGCGTTTTTCCCTGCTCAGATGCTGCATCAGTTGGAAACCACTTTCATACCCTGGTTTTTGATTATCCATGCAGAAACCTGCCCGGGATAAATCAGCAGCATGATGATCTGAATATTGGTGTCAACGTGCGATATATCGTAACTTCGCCTGTATCTAAATTACAAATTAACTGTTAATTCCATATTACCTTGGCAAATCCATTGCTGAATGCCAGCCAGAAGGAAGATTCTTTCGAACGGACCATCCGTCCGGCCACTATTCACGATTTTGTTGGGCAGCGCAAGATCATCGACAATCTGTCGGTGTTCATAAAAGCCGCCCGTATGCGTGAAGAACCGCTGGACCATGTAATTTTGTCGGGTCCGCCCGGTCTTGGTAAAACGACCCTGGCCGGCATTATTGCCAACGAGATGGGAGTACAGATGAGGCCTACCACCGGTCCGGTACTCGAAAAACCGGGCGATCTGGCCGGCATGCTTACCAATCTGGAAGAGGGGGATGTTCTATTTATCGACGAAATCCACCGGTTGAACCCGGTTATTGAGGAGTATCTCTACTCGGCCATGGAGGATTATAAACTCGATATTGTGATCGATTCGGGCCCCAACGCCCGCAGTATTCAGATCGACCTGAAAAAATTTACGCTGGTGGGTGCCACAACCCGCAAGGGGCTGCTAACCGCACCGCTCCGGGCCCGGTTTGGCATTGACCTTCGGCTCGATTATTACGATGTGGAATTATTGCAGCACATCGCGTTGCGATCGGCCGGCATACTGGGAATAGCGTTGAGCGATCAGGGCGCTTTTGAAATCGCCCGCAGAAGCAGGGGCACACCGCGCATTGTGAACCGGCTGCTGCGCCGTACCCGCGACTTTGCCGAGGTTGACGGCCTCGACCGCATCGATGAAAAGATTGCCGACAAGGCACTCAATGCGCTCGAAGTCGACAACAATGGCCTCGACGACATGGACATCCGCATTCTTACGGCCCTTATCGGCAACTACAAGGGCGGGCCGGTTGGTGTTGGTACCCTCGCCGTTGCCGTTGGCGAAGAAAAGGGGACCATTGAAGAGGTATACGAGCCATTCCTGATACAAGAGGGCTTTTTGCAGCGTACGCCCAAAGGCCGGGTGGCAACGGCCAAAGCCTTCAGCTATCTGGGTATACAGCCGGCCCCCGACAACAGGGATCTTTTCTCCTGACCGGCCGGTATCAGCCTCTATTTTCCAGCCGGATTCTGTATCGCCGCAGTGGATCGACAGGGCAAACAGGTTGCTCCGGCATCGGTGCCCTGTACTGTTTTTTCCGTGAAAATTCGTATTTTTGCGTTTCGGTTTTAAAACGCCGGAAACAGATCCCGACTCAGGGCCGGCAATTGCCAGATTAAACTCAACATTCCGTATTCATTCATCCCGTATTCATTAATGAAGAAATTATTTACCTCCGAGTCTGTATCGGAAGGCCATCCCGACAAAGTCGCAGACCAGATTTCAGACGCCATTCTCGATGCACTGCTCGAGAAGGATTCAAATTCACGTGTAGCCGTTGAAACACTCGTAACCACCGGCCTGGCTGTTATTTCAGGTGAAGTGACCACGAAAGCCTATGTGGATGTGCAGGAAATAGTACGTGAAACGATCCGCAGGATTGGATATACCAAAGACAGTTACCGCTTTGATGCCGACTCCTGCGGCGTAATGGTGAGCATCCACAGCCAGAGTGCCGATATTGCCAGGGGTGTTGACGAGGGCGATAACAAAGCACAGGGAGCGGGCGACCAGGGAATGATGTTCGGCTATGCCTGCCGTGAAACGGAGACCTACATGCCTCTGAGCATCCAGCTATCGCACAACCTTGTGCGGGAACTGGCCGTTATCCGCAAGACCACAAACCTGATGCCCTACCTGGCTCCCGACAGTAAAAGCCAGGTGACTGTTGAAAACGACGAAAACGGTAATCCGGTTAGGGTGCATACGGTTGTGCTCTCCACCCAGCACGACGAGGGCGTGAGCCAGGAGCAGATCCGTGAGGATGTGATCAGGCACCTGATCCCGAGGGTTATCCCGGCAGATATGATCGATGAGAACACCATTTTTCATGTGAACCCGACCGGTAAGTTCGTGATCGGCGGTCCGCACGGTGATACCGGGCTCACTGGCCGCAAAATTATTGTGGATACCTATGGCGGACACGGTGCACACGGCGGCGGTGCGTTCTCAGGGAAAGACGCGACCAAGGTAGACCGCAGCGCGGCCTACGCGGCACGTCATATCGCCAAGAATATCGTTGCCGCCGGGCTGGCCGATAACTGCCTGATACAGCTCGCCTATGCGATCGGCGTGGCCGAACCGGTCTCCATCAACGTAAATACCTATGGAACGGGTAAAATTTCTGATGACAAGCTGGCCGCTATTGTAACTGAGCTGTTCGACTGTACCCCGGCGGGCATCATAAAACGACTCGACTTAAAAAAACCCATCTTCAGCAAGACCGCTGCCTATGGTCACTTTGGCCGCGATGAATTCACATGGGAGAAACTCGATTATGTCGACAAGCTGAAAGCACTTGCTGAAACGCCTGCTTACGCGGGGTAGCGCACCCCCCCGGCACAGCGATATTCAATCCGTGATTATGGTAATTCCGCAATGGAAACCCTAACTTGGTTGAAAAGACATCAGCCATGAGAATCTCACGAATAAAACTGCCTTTCGTACGCATCCTGATACTGGTCGTACTGTTCAGCATGCCCGGGATAACCGTACATGCCCAGCACCAGGATGAGGCCCGCACCACGATAACCAGCTGGCTGGAAGAAGGGGCCGGGCTTTTTGGGCCTGATGCCGACCCTGCCGCCGTAATCGAGTTCTACGGTAAAAAGCAGCTTGGCATTGAATACGTGGGCGGCCTGCTGGATGAGAATCCGGTTGAAACACTCGTTGTAACGCTCGAAGGCTCAGATTGTGTGCTCTACGTGGAAAACAGTTACGCACTTGCCCTCACTACGCTTCAGGGCAGCCGCTCCTGGGACCGTTTCACCGAGAATCTGAAGCTGCTGCGCTACCGGGACGGGAAAATTGATGGTTACAACTCCAGGCTCCACTATTTCTCCGACTGGATGAAAACCAATCAGGAAAAGGGATTGATTGAGGTACTGCACCAGGAAACCGGGCTGCCGGTGGTAAATCAGGTTCAGTTTATGTCGGCCAACCGGGATGCCTACCCGCGGCTGGCCGAATCCGACTCCCTGTTCTATCTGATCGCGACCCGTGAAGCCCAGTTGCGATCACATACGATGTACTACATACCCACAGAGAAAATCCCGGAGTATGAAAAGAACTGGAAAACCGGCGACCTGCTTGGATTTGTCTCCACGATCGATGGCCTCGATATTGCCCATACCGCGCTGGTGCACCGCGATGGCGACCGCCTGGGTTTTTACCATGCCAGTACGGTTGGAGAGGTTATGAAAGATCCCAAGACGATATACGAGTACACCCGCGACCGCAGGAACGTAAAAGGGGTGGTAGTGGCCAGACCGCTGTTTCAGGACAACTGATCAGGGCCTCTTTACTGCTAATGGCCCTGCACTTTCGAATTACCTGATGAAATTGCAGGGCCTGTTCGGCCTGTTAGTTAACCTGTTCGGCCTGTTAGTTAAAAAGCCCGGTATGGTTATCTTGTTTCAGGGCCCACCGGAAGAAAATTACCGGAAGAAACATTGCCGCAACCGCATCACCAAAGACTGACCGCGCATGATACGTAACTTTGGAACCACCGGACTCAGGGTAACCGCGCTCGGCTACGGCGCCGGGCATATCGGTGAGGCGTCGGTTACAGAAAAAGAAGCCGAATACCTGCTTCATACCGCCCTTGATGAGGGGGTGAACCTTTTCGATACAGCAAGGGGGTATGGTCTGTCGGAGGAGCGCATCGGGCGCTACCTCAAAAAAAGGCGGAACGATATTGTGATCTCGACCAAGGTTGGGTATGGCGTATATGGCGTTCACGACTGGACCTACACGTCGGTGACCCGCGGGGTGGATGATGCGCTGAAGAAGTTGAAAACCGGCTATATCGATATTGTGCACCTGCACAGCTGCCCGTTCCATGTAATACAGAGCGGCGAGGTAACCGACGCCCTTCAGGAGTGCATCATGCAGAAAAAAATAATACTGGCTGCGTATTCGGGCGACAACTTCGATCTGGATATAGCCATCGGATCGGGGCGGTTCGGTTCGATACAGGCATCGGCGAACCTGTTCGATCAGCGCTTTATCGACCATCAGCTCTATTCCGCAAAAATGAAGGGGATGGGGGTAATCGCCAAACGTCCGCTGGCGAATGCGCCCTGGCGGTTTGAGCACTATCCGAAAGACCACTACTGCGAACCCTACTGGCTGCGCATGCGTGCGATGAACCTTGATTACGGCATGCCACCCGACGAACTCGCCCTCCGGTTTGTGGCCTGGACCTGGGGGATCGACAGCTGCATTGTGGGTACAACGAGCCCGGAAAGGATCCGCCACAATGCGAAACTGATCAGAAAAGGCCCGCTCCCGGCTGATGTTGTACATGCGATACGCAACCGTTTCCGGGATTGCGACCACGGCTGGGAATCGCAGGTCTGAACCCTTTGTGGTTTCATGCCTTTCGTCTATTTTCCGTACATGAAGATTTGTGTAATTGCCAACCCTGCCAAGTACGCCGTTCGCGATGCGCTGCTGGCCACACTGCAATGGTGTATCGATAAAGAGATTGAAGTGTTTTTATCGCATCAGCTTGCCGGGCTGGCAGAAAATCTTTCCCATAATCACATCACCTGCACAGGTTCGGAACAGGAAGCAATAGATCGCGCCAGCGTGATTGTAGCGGTGGGCGGCGACGGTACCATGCTGCATACCGCCACCATGGTGGGCAGCTCGGGCAAACAAATTCTGGGTATCAATACCGGTAAGATGGGGTTTCTTGCCAACGTGAAAACGGGTGATATTACCAGTGCGCTGAACCATGTGCTCGAAGGCAATTTTGAGACCGACAAGCGCTGTGTGCTTGAGGCTACCGATCAGAACGGCAACACCCACTATGCGCTAAACGAATTTGTATTCCTGAAACAAAGTACGGTATCGATGATCACCCTGTCGGCCTGGTGCGACGATCTGTTCATAAACCGTTACTGGGCCGACGGCCTGATTGTCTCAACGCCGACAGGATCAACGGCCTACAACATGTCGTCGGGCGGGCCGATTGTGTACCCCGGAACCGACGTAATGATACTCACGCCCATCAGCCCGCACATGCTAACTACAAGGCCGCTTGTATTGCCTGCAAAGAGCACTATCCGCATAGCTTCAGACCCCGCAGAACAGCAAATATTGTTTTCAAATGACGGCCAAATTCCGGATATTAAGGGTGATGCCCTGACAGTGGAAATCCGCAGGTCTGACTATACTATAGATTTAATCCACATGCCCGGGCAGAGTTATTTTGAAACACTCAGAGAAAAATTGATGTGGGGCATAGACCTGCGGGAGCAACGGCCCCGCGCCTGATAATTATTAATTATTTAACCCGATCTTGATATGAAAATTTCAGTTGTAGGAGCCGGCGGAAATGTAGGCTCCACCGTAGCGCTGAGCATTGCCCAGCGTGATTTCGCCAAAGAAGTTGTATCCGTTGACCTCGAAATCAAAAAGGACGACAAAACGTTTAATCCGGCCAAAGGGCGCGCACTTGACGAATGGCAGACAGCCCCCATCCACCTGTTTGATACCTATGTTCATGGCACCACCGATTACGCCGATACCAAAGATTCCGATATCTGTGTGATTACAGCCGGTGTACCGCGCCGGCCCGGAATGAGCCGCGACGACCTGCTGGGCACCAATGCCAATATCGTTAAAACGGTAACCGAAAAGCTGGTTGAGCATTCACCCGATACCATCATCGTTGTGGTAAGCAATCCCCTCGATGTGATGACCTATGTGGCTTACAAAGCCAGCGGGCTGCCTGCAGAAAAAGTGGTGGGAATGGCCGGTATTCTCGATACCGCCCGTTACCGCGCATTCCTGGCCACGGAGCTTAACGTCTCCCCGAAAGATATCCAGGCACTCATTCTGGGTGGTCATGGCGACACCATGGTGCCCCTGCCGCGCTACACAACCGTTGCCGGAATCCCGGTTACCCAGCTCATCAGCAAAGAAAAGCTGGATGCTATCATTGAGCGCACCAAAATGGGCGGCGGTGAACTCGTCGGCCTGATGGGTACATCGGCATGGTACGCGCCCGGTGCAGCCTCTGCACAGATGGTTGAAGCCATCGCCCTCGACCAGAACCGCATTTTCCCCTGCGCAGCATGGCTCACTGGCCAGTATGGCCTGAAAGACCTGTATGTGGGCGTGCCGGTTAAACTCGGTAAAGGCGGCGTCAAGGAGGTTATCGAAATTGAACTCAATGCCGATGAGAAAGCCCTGCTGGATTCATCAGCCGAGCATGTTCGCTCATCGTTCGTAGACCTTGGAAGGCTTATGACCTTCTGATCGACTTGTTGTTGATTGATTGAATGAAAGCCGGTACTGGAAACAGGCCGGCTTTTTTTCTGTTTTTTGGCCATATTATACTGACGGCCACGTTAATTGTGTGCATTGTGCGACAGTGACAATAGAAGTGATGTAGCTGATGTAGCTGATGTAGCTGATGTAACTGATGTAGCTGATGTAACTGATGTAGCTGTTGTAACCGTTGTAATTGCATTGATGGCCGGGAAATACCGACAGCCCGACTGATTGCCCGCGGGTTTTCGGGAAACCGGCCGGGATAAGTAAAAAACCTACAGGAAAACCTGATTATGAAAAATATCCTGATACTCCTCGCATTCATTCTCGCTGCCATCTCTTTTACTGTCTGCGGCGATGCTGATCGAACCCCGGATGTGCCGGTGAGCGAAACCCCGGCCGATGTACCGCTGCCCGAAACCGAGCGCCCGGTAATGCCGCATACCGACACTACTGAGCACGCGTCCGCTGAAGTACCCGATACAACCGTGGAGGTTGAACGTGAGCAGGACCGGCCTACAGGCAGGATGAGGCCCGAAGTGATGGCCTACAGGCCAGTGTTCCGGGCCATTATCGGCGACGACAACCGCCCGACCGTGATGGGAAAAACCACCGTTGAGGTTGATTCCCTTCTGGGCGAGCCCATGGCCCTGGTACGTCAGACCGCAGCCAATCCTGAATTCAGCAGGGAGGTGCGCATCTATTCGCCCTATGATGAAGATCCAACGGGATTTTATATCTATTTCAGGGGAGGAGTGGTTGTTGAAGAGCGCCTGGATGAATTCAACGGACTCTATGGCAGTGCCGTGCTCGAATGGTTTAAAATGTAAAAAATGGTTCCCGTGAACCGGCCGGCTCTGCCTTCATTCTTTTATTGAGTATTATTGGGTCAACGTCCGGCGTGGGTCCCGGGTTAAACCCATACATAACTGTTCTGACCATTTTTTAAACCCCTGATCATCATGAAGCTGATTTCATCTGCCGTTGTGGCATTTTTCTCAATTGTGCTGTTATCAACCACATTATCCGCACAGGATGCCCCGGATAATGAATACCGCTATCTCCGTTTTCCCGCCGCCGAATCCCTGACGGCAGACGGTGATGCATTTGAACGTACAGAAGACGGACGGATAAGCCTTGTCACAGGTTTGCGGGAAGCCACGGCAGTTTCGGATCCGGTGGCCATCCCGTTTGAAAATCCAGAACCCTTTGTCGCCATATCGGCTGTGTGGAGGGCACAAAGCCCCGACCATCATTTAATTGCCCTGCAGATGCGCACATCCCCCGATGGAAACAGTTGGGGCGAGTGGCTCGACTTCGATATCGACCATCATGTTGAGCCGGTTGATGCGGAGCATTTCCACGGCCATCTCCTGTTTTTCAGCCGCGACAGCCGGTTTGTGCAGTACCGGGTAACGATGACGAGATCCATGTTCAACGTAGCCCCGCTTCTGGATGATGTAACCCTGCATTTCATCAATCCGGGCGCGACGGATGTGGAAACACTGACGGTTATTGAGGCGAAATCGACAGAAAACCGCGAACCTCTGCGGTTTACCCCGTCGGTGAAAACAGACGACAGTATTCCGAGCTATCTGGATGTACAGAATGCGATTCCCCTGCCCGATTACGTGGACCGTGAGACCTGGGGTCAGCCACTCGGGTTAGCCAACCGTGCCACTCCAATTAGTTATAATCCGACTCCAACCTTGGTCACACATATGGTGGTACATCATTCGGCATCAGATAATAATGCGAATGATTTCGCCGCGGTAGTCAGAGCATATTACAGTTTTCACGTTAATTCTAATGGCTGGGCGGATATTGGATATAACTGGCTCGTTGATCCTCAAGGGGTTATTTACCAGGGGAGGGTTTCAACTCAAAGCGGTAATCCTGACGTAATTGGCGCGCATGCAAGTGGCAATAATTCGAATACAATGGGAATTTGTGTAATTGGAAACTATAATAACACGGTTCCATCAGATCAAGCCCGAATCAGCCTACATGAAATGCTGGCCTGGAAGGCAAGTGACAGAAATATTGATCCGCTCGGCACATCAGTCAAAAGCGGTTCAGGATCGCCACTACCTCACATTGGCGGTCACCGGGACTATGGTTCAACAGATTGCCCGGGCCATGCGTTCTACCCCCAACTACCGTCGGTGCGCACTGCCGTCGATGCCATTCTGAAGGGCGAGGTTATTGCCGACAAATACTACATCCCGCAGGGCGGCCACGACAAGGGGTTCGCCACGCTTGCCGATGCGGTGAACTGGCTCAACAACAATAACCTGGCGGGCCCGACCGAATTCCGGATCACTGCCGATCTGGACGAAACAGGGACCGACATCACGTTCGACCGCAACGATCTGAGCAGTTTCCGTAACCTGACGATCCGGCCCGACGACGGGGTGAACCCGGTGGTACGGATCAGGCAGCTTCATTTTTTTGCCACAAAATTCATCACCATCGACGGTGGGAGTGCACGCAATCTTACGCTGATGCTGGACAATGACGAGGTGCAGCAGGCCATCTATATTGAGGGAAGCTCCCGCGACATCACCATCCGGAATACCAATATCACCTTTGAGAAAAGGAACGCTACGGCCAGTGCCATCCAGCTCAGGCGGGTGGACAGCGGGGCAGGTGTGGGTGCCCCGACCGGCATCCGGTTCCTGAACAACCGGATCGGGGAAAGTGGCCGCCGTTTTCATGACGGTGTGATCACACTGGGTTCATCCGACAGAAAGATTCAGCTCGAAGCCCGCAACAATGAGGTGTATGCGGCCAGGCGCGGGTTCACCGACTGGTTTACGGCCGGAAGCACCTACAGCGTTAACCGGGTACACAGCGGTGCCGAGGCGGGAATCTGGATCAGCGAATCGGCCGACGGAATCTATTCGGGTAACATCCTGCATGCCGACAGGGGCGTTCACCTGTTTGGTTCAGCCCGGGCGCGTATCGACAACAATGTGATAACCGGCGACATCATGGGCATCGACGTGTCGGGTGCCGGACCGGACCGGGTGATCCGAAACAATTCGATCCTGCTCACCGGGGCATCGGCTTTCGTGGGTCAGTACACAGGCATCAACCTGGCCGGGGCGAATGAGTCGACCCGGATCGAGGGCAATACCATTGTTGCTCGTAAAGCACACCCGACATCGGGCGGCAATCTGAGGGGCATCGCCCTGGGCAACAATAACGCGGGCGTGGTCATCATAACGAACAACATGATCTCGTTTCAGCTCGGCAACGACGGCAATGCCGGCAGCCGGGGCCTGTTCGGGATCAGCCATTCGGGCGTACTTGGTGTTACGGCCGAATACCGTGTCTATCACAATTCGATACTGATCGGTGAGAATAACGGCACCGGTGTACAGGCCGCAGCCGGGACCACGGTAACTAACAATCCGGCGGTTTACCGGTTCATTAACAATCTGTTGTTGAATGAAAAAACCGGTGGCAACGCCTATGGCCTGTACTGGGCTGCCAACGAAACAGGCAGCGGATCGCTGAATTCCGATTTCAACAATCTTTATGCCCCGGGCGGTGCGGTGGCATTCCGTGGCGGGAATACCTATTCCGGACTTGGCGACTGGCAGACGGCATCAACGCAGGACAGTTCGTCGGTATCCAAAGCCGTAACCTTTGTTTCCGGCGAAGACCTGAGGCTTGATGGCGAATCGGCCGAGGATGCCGATCTGTTCGGAACAGCGATCGCCGAAGTGACGGAGGACATCGACGGGAATCTCAGAAATCCGAACACGCCGCAGATGGGTGCTCACGAGGCCATTGCGGCGGGACCGGTTGAGTTCATCCTTGTTGAAGGCTTTGAAGAGTTCGATGGCTGGCCTTCGGGCTGGGGGCGAACCAATGCGCGCCTGTTCAGCGATGAGCTGGCCCACGATGGCGAAGGTGGCAATACCGAGGGCAATTACCTGGGTACGGATGTGCTTAACAGCACCACAGAGATAGCGACGCCGGTAATCAAAGATCCGGGCACGCTTTCATTCTGGATATCGGGCTTCAGCAACGACACCGATCTGACGTTGCTGGTGCAGGTATCGGCCGATGGCATCGCATGGAATACCGTTGCCAGTTACAGCGCTGAGGCGGGTGGCGGCGGTGATTTCGCGTTCCAGTGGACCGAAAAAACGGTGAACATACAGCTGCCGGGGTATTACCGGGTACGGTGGATCACCGACGGACAGGTGGCCGAAGGCTTTTTCATCGACGACATTTCGGTGACACAGGGAACCGTTGTAAACATCGAACCCGTTGTGGAGGCATTGCCGGGCCGGATTGAGCTGGACCAGAACTATCCGAACCCGTTTAATCCTGAAACGATTATCCGGTACCGTCTGAGCGAAACAACACCGGTGCGGCTGGAAGTTTTCACCATAACCGGCCAGCGGGTGCAGACCCTGGTGAGCGATGTTCGCGAGGCAGGTGTACATACGGTGCGCTTCGATGCGGGTATGCTGGCAAGCGGGATCTACATTTACCGGCTCACGGCAGCCGGAGAAGTGATAACACGAAAACTGACACTGATAAAATAGAACCATCGCTTAAAATTGAATGAGCGCGACATGAGCGTACATTAAAGTCGATGCTGTATCACTGTAAATTACTATAATAAAAACGTAAAGGGAAAACACGGGGTTTCATCTGCCGGTGTATTGGTCTGCAATACGGGGTAAACAGGCAGAATCTGTTTGTAACCGGCCTGGTTGCTGAGCCCTTATTGTACCGTCAAAAAATGCTGCGCCTGCAGGTACGGGCGAGATGGATGAACACGTAAGCAGCGTGAATCTTTTGTGATTGTCGCCAAAACATGATATGCAAAAATGCCGTTCAACCAGCCGGTCATTTAATGCCGCGCTTTGGTGGCAGAGCATAAATGCTAACCATTAACAGCTTATAAAGGCTGTAAATTCAATGTTTAAAATTATTATTCTATATAAATCAGTAATAAAGGGGTAAAAGTTTGATAAATAGTACATTAAATGTCTGTTATCATAATATTAAAATTTCTTATGCTGGTTTCTTATTACCGTTAAAATCTTATTTTGTACCCATATGTAAAAGCGCTTTCAGGGTAAAGCAATCTGCCCTGTAGATTTGCATGTAGCAAAAATTTCTTATGGCGGTAGACATCGGTCAATAAAAATTGTGCCGTGCTAACGCCGGGGATACGAACAACTGGTAAAATTAATTAAACGGAGTATCTATGATACGAAAACTACAAAAAGCCTGGATGACCATGGCCGTAACCGCCCTCGTACTATGCGGATTTGCGGTGTCGTCACAGGCGCAAACGTACACATCTTTGTGGGAGCGGGCCGCCATTGACGGCAATCTTCCGACATGGTTCGGAGGTGACACAGAGCGTGGAATGGGTTTCGGCACTGTGGATGGCAACGACCGAATGTATGTTGTTAGCAGAAATGCCGGTCTGAGTGTCAGGATCGTTGATGCGATGACTGGTGCTGATGTGGGCACGCTTCCAAACGGCACAGACATTATTAGTGGTGGCTTATTCTCCCTGCAGGATGCTGAGGTATCCGATGACGGAGTAATTTTTGCCGCCAACATGACACTGGATGCAACTGCTCCAGCCAATCCTTTCAAGGTTTACATGTGGACAAGCGAAAGCAGCGATCCTGTTAATGTGGTGAATTTCAGTTCAGATCTAATTGTCAGACTGGGTGACAAATTTACCGTAACAGGATCGGTTGCTGATGAAACAGCTGTGATATGGGCTGCAGCTTCACCTGCAACGGGTGGTACAGTATACCCGGTATATAAATTCAGCATGAGTGAAGGTGCCTTTAGTTCCGTTCCGGAAATCATTACGCTCAGTGCTGGTGCCATTGGTGCTAGCGCTGTTGTTGGGCCACTTCCGAACGGCGATTTCTGGCACAATTCCAACGGGCAGCCAGCCCGCAAGTACCAGGCCGACGGCACTCTGATTGCAGAGATACCTACCTCAATTCTGGCCGGCGGTACGAATTCCATTCGTTATCTCGGCACTGAGGGTAATGTTGAGCAGTTTGTTACATTTCAGTATGGTGCAGGCGAAGAAAGGGCTGTTCTTGTTACCATAACAGATGCCGATTTTGAAAACGCAACTACTGAAAAAACCCGGGCCCTACGGCAAAATGCCAATGGTAATGGTGCCGGTGCAGTTGATGTGAAGTTCTACGAAGACGGTGAATACGATGTGTTCCTGCTTTCGACCAATAATGCCATTGCTGCGTATACTACTCGTGAAATAGTCCCTGAGCCGGAATTCGCCCGCCTGCAGGTTATTCACAATGCCGCTGATCCCGGTGCGGCCCTGGTTGACATATACGTAAATGGCGATCTGTTGCTCGACGACTTCGCCTTCCGCGCGGCCACCCCGTTCATTGATGTGCCTGCCGGAGTTGAGCTGTCGATCGCCGTGGCTCCGCCAACGAGCACCAGTGTTGATGACGCGATAGCCACATTCCCGGTTACACTAGCCGCTGACGAAACCTATGTAGTGTTTGCCAACGGCGTGCTGGATCCCAACGATTTTGCTGCGAATCCGGATGCCCTTGACATTGGTTTTACGCTGATCCCGGTCGCTAATGTACGTGAAGCTGCCGAGAACATCGATAATGTTGAGTTCTTCGTATTTCATGGAGCAACCGATGCTCCTGCGGTAGATGTACTTACAGGTGAAACAAAACTGGTTGACGGAGCCTCCTACGGTGATGCCACCGGGTACCTTTCGGTTCCGCCTGCTCCGTACACACTTGACGTAACCCTTGCCGGTGCCAATGAATTTATTGTAGCCACCTTTACTGCTGATCTAACCGGCACGGCAGGTGCATCAGCTGTAGTCTTCGCAAGTGGATTCCTTAACCCGGAGACCAACCAGAATGGCGCTTCATTTGCACTTGGTGTAGCACTGGCCGACGGTACGGTTCTTGTGATCGAACCTGATGCCCCTGCACCGGGCTTGTTCACCGAATATTTCGAATACACGATCGGTGGCTTGCTGGTCGACAATGGCTGGGCAGCACATAGCGGTGGTGGTACCAATTCGATTGCCGTTGCAGACCAGACCCTGGTTTACGATGGTTATGCCGGTTCCGGTATCGGAAACGTGGCCAATATGCCGGCCGTGGCCGGTGAGGATGTTCACCGCATGGTAGGCAGCTATACCAGTGGCAACATCTATGCCGCCGCCCTTGTGAACGTAACTTCGGCCAGTACCGGTGGTGACTATTTCATCCACCTGGGTCCCGAGCCGATCTCAACCGTGTTCCGTGGCCGCGTTTTTGTACGGTCGGATGGCGGTGACAATATCGCTTTCGGTATATCCAAGGCTGGTAACGCAGCTTCGGCCGATTTCACCGGATTTAATTACACCCTTGGTCAGACCGTTCTGCTCGTACTTGAGTATGAGTTTGTTGAGGATGGTGCCGATGTAGCGAAACTCCATGTAAACCCGGTCGGATCGGATGTACCTGCGGTTGCAACGGTATCCGACGCCGCCGGTAATGACCTGCCCAACCTTTCCAATATAGCCCTTCGCCAGGGTGGTGCCACAACCACGCCGGGTGTGGTGGTTGGTGGTATACGAGTGGGTACGGACTACGCCGAAGTGGTTGGCGATCCTGTCGCTCCGCCGGCAACCGCCCGCCTGCAGGTGGTGCATAACGCAGCCGACCCGGCAGCAGCCGAGGTGGATGTATATGTGAACGGCGACCTGCTGCTCGATAACTTTGCCTTCAGAACGGCAACCGGTTTTGTGACTGTGCCTGCCGAAGTCGAGCTTTCGATTGCTGTGGCTCCGCCAACTAGCACTAGCGTAGATGACGCGATAGCCACCTTCCCGGTAACACTTGATGCCGACGGGAACTACGTTGTATTTGCCAACGGTGTTCTCGATGCGAACAGCTTTGCCGCAAATCCAGGCGGGCTCGATATTGGTTTCACCCTGTTCCCGGTTCCGGGTGCAAGACTGACCGCCGATAACCCGTCGAACGTCGAACTGTTCGTGTTCCACGGTGCAACCGACGCCCCTGCCGTTGATGTTCTGACCGGTGAAACCAAACTGGTCGACAATGCCGCGTATGGCGACGCCACGGGTTATCTGTCGGTTCCGCCAGCGTTCTACGTGCTCGACATCACCCCGGCCGGCGACAACGAGACCATCGTGGCCTCATTCGAAGCCGATCTGAGCGGGCTGGCAGGTGGAACGGCCGTTGTGGCCGCATCCGGTTTCCTGGATCCATCAGCCAACCAGGACGGCCCGGCCTTTACGCTGATTGCCGTTCTTACGGATGGTACGGTGATTGAGCTACCGGCTTTCGAAGGGTTTGAGCCTGTCGATTTCTCGGCCAATCTCTCCGGTCTGAATGAAGTACCAGCCAACCTGAGCGCCGGTATGGGTGATATTTCACTCGTACTGACCGATGATGAACTGGTTGTTACCGGTACGTTCAGCGGGCTGGAAAGTGATTATACCATGAGTCATATCCATACCGGTGTAGCCGGTACAAATGGTGGTGTGGTTGTTGCACTTACCCCGGTACTGGACGGTGATAACCGTGGCGGAACCTATGAGGCAGCAGCCAATACATTCACGCTGACCCAGGATCAAATCGATGCTATGGCAGCGGGTCAGTACTATGTGAATGTTCACAGTGTCGATTTACCTGCCGGTGAACTCCGTGGTCAGATCTATGCAGATCCGAACACGGCTCCATCACAGGTGGCAATAACAGCTCCTGCTGATGGTGCAGAAGTAACGATCGAAGGCAATCCGCTTACACCGTTTGTAGCAACATGGGGAGCGGCAACCGATGATGAAGGCCACCCGGTCAACTATGTATGGCAGCTGGCTGCCGACGATCAGTTTGAAACCATCGTCGTAAATGCCAGTGTGGGTAGTTCAACCAGCTTTGCCACCGATTTCCAGACTGTTGATGCGATTCTGGCAGGTGCCGGTGTTGCCGACGGCGGAACTATCACGGTTTACCATCGTGCTGTTGCCACCGACGGTAGTCTTCTTACAGAGGGTGCCGGCGCTTCGGTAACACTCACAAGAGGTGACTTTGATGATCCGATAACGATTGCGGTAGCCCGTGAACTCGCTGTTGGTACCCCCGTGTTTGTGGAAGGTATCATCACTACACCCGACTTCGGCTTCAATAGTGCTGAATTCTATGTTCAGGACGAAACCGCCGGTATCAAGGTGCGCTGGGTAGGCTTCGGTGGCGGTAATACCGACACTCCGTTTGCCGAAGGCCAGCAGGTACGTTTAGCCGGTGAGATCGGTGAGCGTTTTGCTGAACTGCTTATCGGCCCATCGGGCTACGAGATCGTAAGCACTGGCAATAACCTGCCCGAACCGGTTGCAATCACCAGAGATGACTGGACCGTGACAACCCCTCTACAGGGTTCAAGGGTTACAATCAGCGGGCTTAGCCTTGTTAATCCATCTGCATGGCCAACCGAAAAAATCACTTCCGGTAGTGGTCTGACGGTTCAGGCTGAGGACACGGAAGGGAATCTGTATGACATCCGGATTGACCGGGATGAGTCCTTCTTCGATGGATCACCTCTGCCGCCGTCTGTATTCAACCTGAGTGGTGTGCTTGGCCGGTTCAATGAGAATGCTCAACTGTTCCCGTTCTTTGCCAATGAACTGGAAGGTGTATATGATGCGCTTTCTGGTGTGTATTACATACCTCAGGGCGAAAATCAGCAGGGGTTCTCCACTCTGGCACAAGCATTTGATGCGGTAACACAGGCTGGTCTTGCCGGGCCCACCACATTGCTTATAGATGGTGATCTCGATGAGACGGATTATACCCTGCTTTTGAACAGCAGTGCCGTAACAGAAGAAAACAGCCTGTTAATCAAACCGGCTGAAGGGAAAACTCCTACCATAACCATAGCTGCAAATAATACTGGTGAAAATGCCGGAGCAGGTCTGGTAATACTCAATACGAGCTGGGTAACGATTGATGGTTCCAATACCGTAGGTGGTGATTCCAGAGATCTCACCATTACTTCCGCTGACAACGGTCTCTCCGGCAACGGATTGATAAGTGTGTACGCGGGTTCGAAAAATGTGACCATTAAAAACTCGATCATTACCTACACGGGTACGGCTACAGCTACAACGGGTATCCGCACCAGAAGGAACAATGATGATACTGCTGGTATTGAAAACTTCCTTGGTATGAACAACCAGATCGGAACGATGGATGTGCCGTTTGGTGATGGATTCCGCTTCTGGGGATCCGAAACCAACCCGAACGTTTCCAGTGCCATCGGTAACGATATCTATTCGAACCATCGTGGTATAACCACCTTCTGGAACCTGGACAATGATTTCTCTGGTAACAGAATCTGGATTGTGAATCCAAGGGTTAACCAGGGTTTCTATGCCGGCATTTACCTTGTACTCACTTCGGGTACAACCACTATTTCC
>RECM01000221.1 GCA_007694035.1 Balneolaceae bacterium | reverse complement strand
CCGACGGCGAAACCTACGTGGTATTTGCCAACGGTGTGCTGAACCCCGACAACTTCGCGGCCAACCCGGGCGAGCTGAGCATCGGTTTCACCCTGATCCCGGTAGCTAGTGCGCGTGAAGCGGCCGAAAACACCGAAAACGTAGAATTCTTCGTATTCCACGGCGCCACCGACGCCCCTGCCGTTGATGTACTGGCCGGCGAGGCGAAACTGGTAGACGGCGCCGCCTACGGCGATGCCACCGGTTACCTTTCAGTGCCTGCCGGGATCTACTCCCTGGATGTGACCCCTGCCGGTGCCAATGAAACCATTGTTGCCAACTTCAACATTGATCTGTCCGGCGCAGCCGGCGCATCGGCCGTTGTTTTTGCCAGCGGATTCCTCAGCCCGGCCAACAACCAGGATGGTGATTCCTTCGTGCTTGCACTTGCCCTCGCCGACGGAACAGTACTTGTTGTAACACCGACCAGTACCGAGCGTGTCGAGACAGGAATCCCGGTGGAATTTGCGCTTGAGCAAAACTACCCGAACCCGTTCAACCCGACCACACAGATCAGCTATTCACTGCCCCAGGCATCTGATGTTACACTTACGGTGTACAACATCCAGGGTCAGCGTGTTGCCACGCTGGTAAACAACAGGGTTGAAGCCGGACGTCATACTGTAACCTTTGAAGCCAACGGCCTGGCCAGCGGCTTGTACCTCTACCGCATCACAACCGGCAGTTTCTCGCAAACAGCCAAGATGATGCTTGTGAAGTAATCCGAGTCTAAGACGCAAGAACACTTCCAGGGCGTGCGGGATGATCATCCTGCACGCCTTTTTTATAGGGCCATGTCTGGAGTGCGGGTTACGACCGGATAGCTGATCAAGCGAATATTCACTGTAGACACATCAGCAAATACATCCGGCGTAATCTTATAACCGGAATAGTTTTCAGGTTGATAATTTGGCCGTTTTCGAAGCGGGATTTCCTGAACAGGTGAAAACGGATACATCCCGCTATGTTACATCAGATTGTGGAACGCTGTAACCGGAAATCCGCATTCTTATGCTATGACAACTACCGAACGATCAGTATTCGACCAAAGCCTGAAGCAGTCGACTCCGGAGGGTTTTGAACAGGCTTTGCTTGTGATCCACGATCAACTTAACAGTGGGCTTTTTCCTGATGATGTAATACAGAACAAACCGCTGCTCATCTTTGTCGAGTCGTATGGCCAGTCGCGGGAGCATCCCTATCACAAAAAGAAACTGGTGTACCAGTTTGCATCCCAGCGTCATTTTGCCATCGAGTGTGCCGATGCCGGATATCCGGTACTCTATCTCACCGGAGATGAACACTATAATGATCGGATCGGGCAGCTTCTGCGTGAATACCCCGATCTGAGCATCACCTGGATGCAGCCGCTTGAATGGGACACCCGGAAACGCCTTGAGGCTGTGAATGCGGATTATCCCGACCGGACCCGGGTACTGGCCAACCCGTTTTTCATGGCAAAGCCGGAAGAGTGGACAGACAAGATCCGCGATGGGTACCGTATGGAGTTTTTCTACCGGGAAATGCGAAAAACAACCGGATATCTGATGGATGAGGGCCGTCCGGCGGGCGGGGAGTGGAACTACGACAAGTCAAACCGGGAAAAGCTCCCGGAAGGGCACAACGTACCGGAAATCGCGGCCTGTGAACCCGATGATATTACGCAGGAGGTGATCGGATGGGTCGCTGATTCATTTGCCGGACACTTTGGTGAAACAGATGGATTCAATCTTGCGGTTACCCGAAGTGAGGCGCTGCAGCTGGCCGACAGTTTTTTCAAGGAGCGCCTGAATGAATTCGGCCCGTATGAGGACGCAATGGCCAGGGGGAAACCGACACTGTTCCACTCTGTTCTGTCGGTATATATGAACAACGGACTGTTACTGCCCGGGGAGCTGTGCGACCGGGCCGAAGCCGCTTACATCGAAGGCCAGGCCCCGCTGAACTCGGTAGAGGGCTACATCCGCCAGATCATCGGCTGGCGTGAGTACATCCGTTTGTATTACGAAGCGATGATGCCGGATGTGAGGTCTGCCAATGCCTTCGGATTCAGTAACAAGCTGCCCCGGTTCTTTTGGGATGCCGATACCAAAATGAACTGTGTAAGCGAAGCGGTGGGACAGGTGATCAGGAACGGTTACTCCCATCACATCCAAAGGCTGATGATTCTGAGCAATATCGGCAACCTTACAGAAACCGATCCGCATGCTATCTTTGAATGGTTCTTGTATGCCTACGTGGATGCCAGCGAGTGGGTGGTGCTGCCGAATGTTCTGGGGATGTCGACATTTGCCGACGGAGGGGTACTCGCATCAAAGCCCTATGTTTCGGGCGGCAATTACATCAATAAAATGGGTGACTACTGCAAGGACTGCAGCTACAGCATCTCAAAAAAAGAGGGGGAAGGAGCCTGTCCGTTCAACTACCTGTACTGGAATTTTGTAGATAAACAGCGCGACGCCTTCAAAGAAAACGGCCGGGTCTCTTTTATGGTGAACACCTGGGAGAAATTCGATCCGGCCAAAAAAGAAGCCATCTCAAAAAGCTCTGATCAATTCATCAACGAACTGCCCCGCTATCAATAAAAAAAACACGTCATACAGAGCGCAGTCCCGGCAGGCCGGGACGAAGTCGAAGTATGTGGGGCTTTTTTAAAAAGCCCCTGCGGCGGGTTCACTCCGTATAATCTGATACCTATATATGAGAAATGGCTGCCATGGGCTGCACGTGAGCAGTGCGCTGCACTGCTCACGTGGTTCGACTACACTCAGCTGCGCTGAGTTGCGCTCACCATGACGGGGGGGGGTAAATGAACGGCAGAGTTGTTATAATGATTATGCAGGGAGAAGAGGAATTGAAATCGGTACGAGTCTAAATATGAAGAACATCAACTCAAAACGTGTATTCAGGCGCAATGATGCGGAGGTGAACCCCGACGGCAGCTATGTGCTGTACTGGATGCAGATCCACCGCCGCCTTGAGTATAATTTCGCACTTGAATATGCTGTGGCATGGGCCAATAAGCTCGGCAAGCCGCTGTTGATTTACGAAGGGCTCATCTGCGACTATCCCTGGGCATGCGACCGGATCCACCGGTTCATGATGCAGGGCATGGCCGCCCATCATCAGGGGCTGAAAGAGCGGAAGGTGAACTACTATCCCTACCTTGAAGATAAGCCCGGCGCGGGCAGGGGGCTAATACAGAGCCTGGCCGGTAACGCCTGCTGTGTAATCAGCGACGAATTCCCGGTATTCATCATCCGTGAGCATAATGAGGCACTTTCCGGTAAACTGAAAGTGCCTTTTGTTACAGTTGACGCGAACGGCATGATCCCGCTCGGCCTCACTGAATCGGATCCGTATTCGGCGTATATATTCCGCCAGACCATGCAGAAGAATTTTCTGGATTCCTGGAATCATCCGCCGCTTGAGAAGCCGCTAAATGGATTAAAAAACCGGGATGTGGTTGAATTGTCTGCCGGCCACCTTGAAAAATGGCCGCACGCCGGCAATGCGCTGGGCAACATCGATTCCTTCATGAAGAAACTGAACCTGAAGGAGGTGGGCACGCTTGAGATAAACGGTACCCGTGAGGCTGCGCTGGCGCGTATGGATGCTTTTATGAAGAATGATCTTTCTAAGTATGGTGAAGAACGCAACCATCCCGACAGCGACCGGGCCAGCCGGCTCAGTCCCTGGCTCCATTTTGGCAAAATCTCTGAATACGAGATCGTGAAAGCAGCGCTTGAACGGCAGCCCTCCGGCTGGGATCCGGGCAGTATCACCTTCAACAAGGGTCAGCGGGAGGGGTTTTTCAACGGGGATGCATCCATCGATGCGTTTCTGGATGAGGTGATCACATGGCGCGGTGTGGGATATCATTTCTGCCATCACCGGGCTGATTTCGACAAATATTCATCCCTGCCCGCCTGGGCCCTGAAAACGCTGGATGAACACCGCGGCGATGAACGGAAGCACATCTACAGCTATGAACAGCTTGAAAATGCCGAAACAGGGGATGAAATCTGGAATGCGGCCCAGCGGCAGCTGCGCCGTGAGGGTATCATCCACAACTACCTGAGGATGCTCTGGGGCAAAAAAGTACTGGAGTGGACTCCCGATCCCGAAACCGCCCTGGAGTACCTTATTGAGCTGAACAACCAGTACGCCATCGATGGGCGTGATCCCAACAGCTATTCGGGTATATTCTGGATATTCGGCCGGTTCGACCGTGCATGGGGCCCGGAAAGGCCGATATATGGCAAGGTGAGGTATATGACCAGCGACAGTACACGGAAGAAACTGAATCTGACCGGTTACCTGAAAACCTTCGGCTAAAACTGATCATACAGGTAGCGCCGGGGCGATTTCTGATATATATTATTGGCGGCTGGTTTGCTCCCACTCATTTTAAAAGTCATTTTTTTGCGTTCTGCAGGGTTGTATTATGAGCCTGATATGATCACGTATGGCATTTGTGATAAATATATTGCAACATTCAGGGTATTTTACAATTATTACAACGACTTGAGGTTAGCATAATTCAATTACCACTTTTTTTAAACGGCATATATGAACCCCTGGGCCAGAATACATATTATCAGAAACTACGAAGCCGGTCCGAACGGAAAACTGGCTCCCTATCATTTAGCGAATTATTTCAACGAAGCGGCGGCTATACACGCTGAAAAACTGGGATGGGGAATTGAAGACATGCAGGGTGATGGCGAAACCTGGGTCATGACCCGGTTTTATGCCAGGATAAACCGGATGCCGGATGCCGGAGAGAAAGTGGTGGTCAGAACAAAACCGTCGGGTGCCGATCGCCTTCAGGCTTACAGGGATTTCGATATGGCCTCACCGGATGGAGAAATCCTGGTGCTTGGTACGTCTGCATGGGTCATCATAAAGCTGAATGTTCGCCGGCCTGTACCAACACCGCAGAAAATTCAGGAGCTGGGTGCCCAGTTCGGCGAACGCTGGATGAAACTGCCGGACCAGAAACTGAGGCTGCCTTCGAAGGCGGGCGTGGAGTTCAAATTCAAGGTGCGCAGAACCGATCTTGACATCAACAACCATGTGAACAACGCGGTATATATGGGTTGGGTAACCGAGTCGGTTCCGGAGAATGTGTATGAGAAGTCAGAGCTCCGGGAACTGGATGTACTGTTCCGGGCGGAGGCTTTTTACGGGGATGATGTGGTGGCACGCACCAGCCCGGAAAGCGACGGTTACATGCACGTGCTGCACCGCGAAGGCGATGAAAAACCGATGGTAATCTCCCGCACCGTCTGGAGCTGATACGGCTGGCTGTTGCAGTTTCTGTTGCAGGAAGCATTAGCGGCGCCCGGTACGGACCAGACGAGACGAGACGAATCTGACCGGACCAGGCTGAATCTGAGTGGACCAGGTAAGGCAAGGCAAGGCAGGGCCGGGCCCAAAAGATTGGGTCATATCAGATAAGAATGACCGGATCAGAATGACCGGATCAGGCTTGCAACCAGGTTTCCGAAGTCTTTTTTCCGTTTTTCGGCCACTTCCTTGATATCGCTGTGGTCGAGTTTGACCGTACTGATGCCGGTTCCCATATTCGTAACCAGTGTGATGCCGATCGTACTGATGCCAAGGCGTTGCGCTTCGATCAGTTCGGGCAGGGTAGACATCCCCACCACATCGGCGCCGAGGCGCTTGAATGCCTGAATTTCAGCCCTGGTTTCATAGGTCGGACCCTTTACATAGCAGTAGGTGCCCTGTTTCAGCTCTATGCCAAGTTCAAGGGCTGTTTTTCTGACGAGGGGAACAAGCGCATCGATATTATACCGGAAATTGTGGACCGGGCCAGCCGGAAGCACCTTGAACCCGATCTGAAGCAGGTCGTCGATCAGCATCAGGTCGCCGGGGCTGAACCGTGAATTGAGTGCGCCGGCAGCGTTGCTGATCACCAGCAGCCTGGCATTGAGTGCCGCGGCAACCTGAACGGGCAGTATGGTGCGTTCAAAGGGATGTCCCTCGTAGTGGTGGAACCGGCCGGAAAAAGCGAGAATGTGCCTGTTGCCGATCATCCCGTAAAACAGGGATCCGCTGTGCCCCTCAACGGTTGATTGCGGAAATCCGGGTATGTCGCTGTAGGGGATGGATACGGCGTTCTGCAATTGAGAGCTGAACCCGCCAAGGCCGGACCCGAGTATTACAGCCGCATCAACCGATGCCGGTATTCCGCTGTTGTTCAGGTGGGTGATTAATTCAGGAAGTGATTCAGATTGCGGCATCGTGTTCTGCTGTTTCAATGGTGTATCCTTTTTTTTCATCCCAGCCGGTGAGCCGATAAACCGGTGCGCCATCGTCGTGGTAGCTTAGAATGAAGGCTTTGCTCCGGTAAGCCTGTTTGAGTAGTTGCTCGCGCATTTCCTGCGATTTTTTCGGTTCAAAATCGTACTTGGCCGCGAATTTACGGTTCACATGCGCGCGTACGCCGAGTACGTCGCCCGCCATAAGGTAACGTGCACCTTCGCTACCTCCAAATATGGCAAGGCTGAATTCGGTGTGGCCGCCGATAATCTCAAACCGCATCCCTGAGAAGGGTTCAGGATCATCTTCAATGAACTGGATGTTGCCGCGGGCATCGAGAAAGCTGATGTAATCGTCGATCGGTTCGTCGTGCCGGGATTTTTTTATTTTGGCGAATTCCTGGCCTGACATCCGGATGTGGGCATCGGGAAAGGTAAGTTCCCAGTAGCCATTTTCGCGGTGGGCAAGCGCACCCGCGTGGTCTATGTGCAGATGACTGCAAATCACGTCGGTGATGTCGCGTTCTGAATAGCCGCGATCGGCGATCTTTTGAAGCAGCAGGGGTGTCATGTCATCGCGGTAGAAACTGCCCAGGCCGGTATCGATCAGAATAAGACGGTCGTCCTGTTCGATCAGGAAAGGGTTCAGGGCGAGTTTTACGTCCCCGTTCAGGGGTTTGTCGCCGGGGCCGAGGGGCTTGAAGTCCTGGTCCTGGCCCACCGAAAAAACGCCGAGTCTCAGTGCGGAAATGGTCAGGCTCATCCCGGTTTTTTCTCTTCGTGCTGCTCGTAGGCCTTGATGATGTCCCGGATCAGCTTGTGGCGCACCACATCGCTTTTGTCGAGATAGACGAACGATATACCCTCGATATTCTGCAGGATCTGCTGAATGGAAATGAGCCCGCTCTGGTACTTGCCGGGAAGATCGGTCTGGGTGATGTCGCCGGTAATGATCGCCCGGCTGTTCTGACCAAGCCGTGTGAGGAACATCTTCATCTGCATGTTGGTGGCATTCTGGGCCTCATCCAGAATTACAAACGCGTTGTTCAGGGTACGGCCGCGCATGTAGGCCAGCGGAGCAATCTCTATGATGTTTTTGGTCATGTTCATCTCGAGGCGGTCGTACTCGATCATCTCTTCGAGGGCATCGTACAGCGGCCTCAGATAGGGATCGATCTTGTTTTTAAGGTCGCCGGGCAGGAAACCGAGGCTTTCGCCGGCCTCGACGGCCGGTCTTACGAGCACGATTTTTTTTGCACGCCGTTCTTTGAGCGCTTTTACCGCCAGGGCAACCGACGTGTAGGTTTTTCCGGTACCTGCCGGCCCGATGGCGAATACGATATCGTTGTTAAAGCAGGCATCAACAATGCGCTGCTGCCCGGCAGTTTTGGCCTGAACGATCTGGCCGGTATGGGTTCTTACCAGCACTTTGGAGTCTTCTTCAAAGGCCGGTTTGATCATATTGTCGCTCTTCTTGAGCGCGAGAATGGTGCTTACATCCTGTGAGGTTACCTTTCTGTTGCGTGTGGCAACCGAAACGATCTCGGCAATCACTTCACGGATTTCACCAATCTGGTTATCGGGAGCAGAGAATTTGAGCTCATTCCCGCGGGCCGTAAACCGGGCATCGGGATAGGCCAGCTCTATTTGCTGCAATATCTGGTCCTGCAGTCCGAGTACGGTTACAGGTTCTACACTTTCAAACAGTATGGATTCTTCTGGCAAACTGGTTCGGTTTTATTCGGGTTTGTTCCGGTGTGTAAGATAAGGTTTTACGGTGAGGTTATCTGAAACGGATATGGAATACAATCAAAGTACCCGGAGTTATCTTACAGCTCAGGTAAACTTCAGTTCGCCCGTGCGTGCCAGCCGGGCAAGCTCTTTTACTCTGTCTGTGATGTCATGGGCAGAGAATACACTGCTGCCTGCAACGAGGATGTCGGCACCGGCATCGGCAATCCTCCCGATATTGTCGGGCCCGACACCACCGTCGACCTGGATCAGGAAATCGGTATCAAGACGGTCTCTCATCTCTGCCAGACGCCTGATCTTTCCGAGTGCCGGTTCTATAAACTTCTGCCCGCCAAAACCGGGATTTACTGTCATAACCACGACCAGATCGACCTCAGGCAGCACATCCTCGAGCAGTGAGAGCGGGGTTGCCGGATTAATGGCGATGCCGGCCTGGATACCGGTTGCACGGATTGCCTGTATTACCCTGTGCGCGTGGGGTTCGGTTTCAATGTGGAAAGAAATGAGGCTGGCACCTGCCCTCACAAACTGTTCTATATAGTTTCCGGGATTTTCTATCATCAAATGCACATCGATCAGCGCGTCGGGTGCACAGCGGGCCGCCGCTTCTACTATCATAGGCCCGAAACTGATGTTGGGCACAAAATGGCCGTCCATAACATCGCAGTGCAGCCAGGAAGCACCACCGTCGGTACAGGCATCGATCTGCTGCTTCAGCCGGGTATAGTCGGCTGCAAGGATGGAGGGGGCAATAACGGGAAGTTGATCAGGCATGGCGGTTACAATCGGTTGTGGGGTTGTTTGCCGTTATTAAGAGAGGTTCCGGAATCGGTGTCCGGGTCGATATCCTGATGAGGTTCGAATCCGGAATCCTGTCGCCGTTCGAATCCGGAATCCTGTCGCCGTTCAAATTCGGAATCCTGTCGCCGTTCAAATTCGGAATCCTGACGCGAATATGGTCCGGGCTCTGAATCCCGCTCAAATTCAGGTTGTGGTGGTCGGGCTATTTCGGTTGAATCAATGATAACCGCTCCGGCCTCTCTTTCTTCCCGGGCTGCCGGAAGCTCGGATATAATCAGATCGATGGTTTCGCCCTCAAACACTGTGGGTGACTCGTCGGGTGAATAACCGAGCACATAGTTCGGTTCAATTTCTGCGCTGCCCCTGAACTGGATCGACCCCACCCTGAGGCCAACCTCCCGCAGTTTCCGCTGGGCATCGGAAAGCCTGAGCCCCACAATATCCGGTATTTCGACCTGGCGCATTCCCAGGCCGTCGCTCACCGTGAGGTCGACTGTTGCACCCTTGATCACCTGCCGCCCCGGTGTGAGTGACTGCGACATTACGCTGTTTTTAAACCGGGATGAAACATAGGTGATGTTTCCCGGTTGCAGGCCGTGGTTTTGCAGTTGTATCGTAGCGTTTCGCAGCGACAGATTGGTTACGTCCGGCACACGTACCATGGGCGTAACCGAGCTGTTCACGGTGAGATAGATCTTCCGGTTTGGCTTAACGATCATTGATGCCGCCGGCGACTGGTCGATCACATAATCGGCCGGATAGGCTTCATTTGCCCTGTAATCGATAACCTCATGGCGCAATCCCTGGGTTTCGAGCAGCACCCGCGCATCATCTATAGATAACCGGGTAACATCGGGTACGGTGAGGCCCTGGTTATAGTTGGTGTAGGCCGGCATGATCACACGGTCAATTAGCAGCACTGAGGCCACGCCCGCTGCAGCCACTATCAGCAGTCCGATCCAGATTCGTATGTCTTTAAGGCGTTCGATCATGGTACTCAAAGATAGGAACTAAAATTTGTAACGGAAACGGAAACCGCCCAGATACTCCGACGACATGGACGCTTCCATGCGGTGGTTGCGCAGCCTTACGGTAAAGAAAGCGTCGAAGGCCGAAATGAAATGGTTCATCAGCAGCAGCGACAGCATATTTCCGGCAAAGCGGTATTTATCGTTGAAAATCTCCTCAAGACGCGCATGTTCAAGCCAGAGCGGCGGCATGCCTGCATTGCCCAGGTTTATGTTATGAACGCCCGGGTTCCAGTCGATCCATCCCGGGCCATACTGCCAGTACTTGCTGATCAGTTCATAATACTGCTGAGAGCCGTAGTCGGGCAGATCGTGGGAGAACGGGTTGCCGGTACTGGGGTAAAGGGTGCTGCGCTCAAGCTGGCGCAGTGCGATAATATCGATCACCCGCCAGTCATTCTCGTTGCTGAAAGCCGGCGTGGGAATGCCGTGCCCCTGGTAATCGGGTGTAAGCAGATTGTTCGGGTCATAGGGGTTGTTAGGGTTTTGCGCGTTGTGGAAATCGACCAGCCAGGATGCATACTGCACCACACTCCAGTTGCCGTCGGCCATCCGCCAGAATTGTCTCTCCACACTGCGGGCCCGGTTTTCGTTGTGGATGTACAGGCCTATCGCGGCGGCCTCAACGGTAACGAACAGGGCTGTTTTCCACCACTGCCGGTTGGCAGCCTGGCCCAGACCTGGTAAAATTGCGGATGCAAGAAAGGCGTAACCCGGCTTTGTTGATACGGTATTCATAAATCCGCCACCACTGCCATCCTGCTGATAGCTGTAGTCGCCTGCGGGATTCAACGCAGATAGTGATACGGGGCTGTATGTCAGATAAATGCGCTCCGGCATCACGTCCTGAGCGTTAATCACAGCGCAGGTAATCAGAGTAAATGAAAGTATGAAAAACAGGTGTTTCATCATGGTAGTTAACGATCTGCGCGGGGATTAAGGTATTTAAAAATCGAAATCAAACAGCAGCCCGAAATTGATCAGCAGCTCGCGGCCAAAGCTTACGGTTTCGCGCCCGTCGGCAGTGATGAATCCTTCGGGAACCCGAAGGCCGTACTTGTCGAGCCCGTACGCGCCACTGATGAAGAATCTCGACGGGAACAGGTAGCTGGATTGTACCGCAACCCTAAGTTCCGCACCGATCCCGGTCTTCAGGTTATTGCCGATATCAAGCGGTCCGCCCCAGCCGTTACCCGTCTCTACAAACAGGCGGGCAAACACCTTGTCGAGCAGGAAACGGCCCGATTGCCGGTTGATGCCGGTAATCAGTGGTACATGATAAGACAGGCGCGTGTAGGCCGTGGTGTTGCCGCCGATGCCGAAGAACGGATAGCTTCGCATACCGATAAGGCCACCGATATAGTCCAGGAAGAAAAATTCATCGGGCGCCCCGAAATAGGTGAAAAACCGGCTGCGGAGCTCGAAATTTTCGTTCAGGGCCCTGAACCCGAGGCGGGTGTCGAGTTCAATGGTGTGGTTTTTAAATGTATTGTAAACGGGGATGAGGGTACCGTCGCGCACTTCGTACCGGTCGAGCAGGCGGCTTGGCTGATAGCTGTACCGTATGTGGGCCTTGATCCCGACCGGGGCTATATCACCATGCCGCCACGGTTCATCGGCATGGATCACATAGGCCGCGGTATAGGTGTTTCCGATGAAATAGCGGGATGTTGATCCCGGTACCACCTGCCTGAATTCACGCGAGAAAAACTGTTCGGTCGATACCCGGTATGGTGTATGCCAGAAACCGAGCTCAACAAGGCTGAACCTGTTCAGTTTGCTGTACAGATTCACCTCGGCCTGCCAGATATCGTAGGCAATGTTGATGTTGGTGGAATCGGGCAGGCAGGCCGTACAGGGGAACTCTTCGATCTTGATTCCGTTTTCAACATTTCTGCGCAGATTGTACAGGCCTATCGATACCGTGGGCGACCAGTGGCGCTTGATGAAGGGCAGCCCGGCGTACTCCATTATCAGGAACAGGTCGCGGTCGAGATCCACCAGGCGGGCCGGCTTGAAGAAATCGTTAACCCCGCTGGCATCACGGGAGCCGAAACCGATAAGTGCCCCGCCAAACAGGGTGAAACGCTCGAGCACCTCGCGAGAACTCATGTAAAAACCGATTTTGGAGTCCCGCCACAGATTACGGCCGAATGAGCCGAACTCTCCGGCCTTGATCAGGCTGCTGTTGCGCCCGTACTGCTGGGAGTAGTTGTCGAACCGGAGTGTGGGGAAAAAGGTGAAGGAGGTGAAGGTTTCGGTATAGGAGTACAATTCGGATTCTGCACCCGAACCCTCCGGATCGGTAAAACGGTACACATCCCTGTCGGCAATGGCTTTTACCTCCGGCGTGAATGCGGTGATGTCCCGGTCGTCGGCGAACGGGCTGTAGCGTGCGAACACGCCATGCTCAACAGGGTGCCCCGCTGATCTGACATGGCTGCCGGCAGCGACCTGATTCAACCCGGTTTTTACGATTTTGTAGCCTTCGGCGCGGTATTCGGAATAGATCAGCTCATCGCCGCTCAGCACTGGCATGAATGCGCCGCCAATCACATCGGTCATCTGTTCGGCTGCTCCCGATTCAAGATGCATCCGGTAGATATTGAAAATTCCGTCGGAGTTGGCCGAATAGTACAGGTATTGGCCGCTCATGTCGATATAGGGATCACGGAAATCGGTGCCCGGCGTATCCAGTACGGGTTCAATTGAGCCGTTGTCGAGATCGTACCGGTATATCGTGCGCTGCGCGGTATCGGCATAGGCAAAGTAAATTTGTCTGCCATTTGGATGCCAGGCCGGGGTGTAGACCTGCTCGCTGGTCCGGAAATGGGTAAGATCTGTGGTTTCACCCGATGCGGGATCAACGGTTGCCAGATTGAGTGTGCCATCGATCATGCGGATGGCAGCAAGCGTATTACCGTCGGGGCTCCAGCGCGGCTGGCTGATGCGGGCGCTGTTTGTAATTTTGCGGGTATCATCGCCGGCTATGTCCCTGATATGGATATCGCTGTAGGTTTCGCCGAAGCGGTTCAGGCCGATCAGTCCGTAGGCAATTTTCCCGCCATCGGGCGACACGCTGTAGCCGGAGGTGAGCCGGTTTATGAGGGGATCGGCTTCCTGGCCGCAGCTGTGCGTGAAACCGCCCGGGGCAGACAGCAGCCCATCACGGTTAATAAGTGCGGTTGTGCTGTTGCTGCCGGGTTCTCTTTTGTAGAGGGTGAGGCGGGCGTGATCGCGGCCGCGGTTCGACAGGTAGTAAACGGAGCCGTCGGGCCCGACACTGGCACTGAAATTGAAAAACCCTTCGCTCTCGATCAGCTCCGACGGTGAATCCGTCACCCGGTCGGCAACAAGGTGGTATTCCGTGTGGAGGCTGTCGATGAAATCGTTGAAAACAGTCTGCCCACCCACACCGGTAGCATTGCGGATGGCGGTTCTCACATCGTGCACACCCCTGCGGGCGAACGCCCGGGTGATCTCCCGCAGCGATTCTTCACCGAAGCGGTTTGCCAGGTAGGCGGTGAAGGCAAACCCCTGGTTGTAGATAGCCTCCCGCTCGATACTGGTTTTGGATGCGAAATGACCCATTTCGACCAGGCCCAGAGTCGATCCGTCGAGTACCCTGGTACGTAAAATCATGTCGCGGTGGGCATCCCAGTAATCGTAGTGGTAGTGCGAGCGCTGGTATTGGGCCGTGCCCTCGGCCAGCCATGCCGGCATGCTTACCGCCGAGAAGGGATAGGTTATGATGCCTGAAGGGAAACCATAAAGCACGTCGGGGCGGCGCACATTTTCATAACTGAGCCACTGCAGATAGGTGACGGGGCTGCGCCGGCTCCGCTTAAGGGCGGCCTGAATCTGAACGATGTGGGTGAATTCGTGCGTAATCACATCCCGCAGCCAGTTGTTGGTGCCCCGGAGGGGGGTATCGAGTGAGGGCAGCCAGATGTCGATCTTGTTGTCGAAGAAATAGGCGGCACCGTTGGAGTAATCTTCCCGGTCGATCAGCACGATACTGACTTTCGAGTCGGGCTCATGACCGTACAGGTCGGTAATGTCGAAGTAGACCTCCTCGGCGATCCGTGAAATGACCTGTGCCGGACGGCTGTTGCCTTCCTGAAAATGCACCAGGAAATGGGTGCTTTCTATGGTGTACCATTTCAGGTGGTTGTTCGGATATTGCAGGAACGCCGGGTTCTGCTGTGCCTGCACCACTGTTGCCGAAAAACAGAGCAGCATAAAGAGCAAACCGGATATGATCATGGTCAAACGCATCAGTGCATCACTCCGATTTTAAAGGTGCGGGTTTCGGTGGTTCCTTCCGAGCGGGCTGTTACCCGGGCAAAGTAAACGCCGTTGCCCCAGGCGGAGGTGTCTATAAAGTGGTCTTCGGGCAGGCCGCCGGAGGTTTCCAGGTTCCGCTTGTAGAACGTATCGCCGCTGTAGGTTATCACCGATATCTCAATGCGGGCGCTGCGGCTGGTCTGGTAACGGATGTGGGTATGCGTATCGGCCGGATTGGGCCAGTTGTAGGTCTCGTCGGGGTTGAGCAGGCCGAACGGCAGCTGTGCCTGGCCCTCACTCTCAAGCCGGCCGGTCACCTTGTTGAATGGCTCATTACCATAGTGACCACCCCACCAGATCTGCCCCATATTGGGGAATGTCCACGCTTTGAGGTCGCCGGTATGGCTAACAGCGATGAGCATATTGTCAACAATGAGCGGATGAACAGGCAGGTGGTCAATTGAGGTCACCGATCCCACATACAGCGGGAAACCCGGAAGCGGCCTCATCTCGTGGTCGTAGGCGTAAAGCGTAAGCGATAGGCTGTCCTGGACGGGGATCACATAATCGGGCAGTTCATTTCCGGTGAGGTCGGCCACGAGCGGAGGGCCGGCAATACGGCGCCCTTCAGGTAATTCGAAGGGGAAATACCACAGGCTGCCAGCGTTCAAATTACGTGCTTCAAGCCGGTTCCTGCTGTAATCCACATACAATACATCAAGTGAGCCGTTGTTGTCTGCATCCAGGAAAACCGGCCAGGAAACGGAGCCATCTGTACGCAAAATGGCCGGATCGCCAGCAGAGTCCCGTTTAAAAAGGATAAATCCGCTTCCGGTGAGCAGGAAAAAGCCGGCAGTATTCACCTGCGGGTTGATGGTTCCGGTATATAACCGGCCTTCGGCACCGTGAACCGGTTCGGGAACCGGCGCTATAAAGGTGCCATCCGATAGTACCAGTTCATTTCCGTCAATTATCGGGCGGAACCCGTTGATCAGTTTGCCGCGCTGTCTTGCCCTGGGCAACGGCGTAAGGGCAGAACCGTCGGAGACGAGCAGCCGGTTTCGGGTGTGGTCAAATTCGACCGTATCACCCCTTTCAGAGCTGATCAGCCCCTGGGTGAACCGCACATCGTTGTTCTGCCACACCTCCGACCATGATCCTGCGCTGTAGGCAAATGCTTTTGTGGGGCCCTGAACGGGAGCATCCGGGGAACCCGTAATTACCAGGTTGGGGCCGGAAAGTGGCTGTGAGGGCCAGGGAACATCGAACTGGTGCGGGGAGGTGAAGCCGGTTGCATCGGCACGCAGGGCTGTCACACCGGTTTCAGAGGGGATGAGCAGCTGAAGCGGATCGCCCGGCTCGTTGCGGTAAAAAGACAAAGCGAGCGGGTAGTTGCGGTAATAATCGACTCTGTTCACGCTGGGGAGGCCAAGCTGCGCAAAGGGGCCGGCGTCGACCTGGTCGAACCATTCGGCGGCGGCCCGCCGTGCCCGGAATGATGCAACCGGCACATTGCCGGAAAAATCGAAAAACTCAAAAAAGGTCGGGCTGCCCGAATTGCTGCGGTTATGGGGTTGCGTATCGTCGGCAAACCGGTTTTGGTATACTGTAATGCGCTCGCCTGACTGGGTGATTACGGTAAAATCGTTGCCCTCCCACCAGAAGTCGAAGGCCGATCCCCTGCCGTAATCGGTAAACGTGAGGCTGCGCCGCCCGATGTCCTGGGCCCCGTCGGCTTCAACAACGCGTACGCCCCGGCGGTCGGTGTTGGCGTTAATGCGGTTGCGGCCCATTTCGGAACGGATTACCGCCTCATCAATATGCCATATGAGCATGCCGCCGTTCAGAAGCCTCGGTGTATCGTCTTCTTCCCGCGTAAGGCCACCCGGCAGGGCCCAGTCGAAATTGCTCACATTGGTGACGACCCCGGCCGGCAGGATTTCCCGCAGGCGCCCGGGCCTTGAAATGCTGTTGATGACCCTCGACTCAAGGCTGTCGGCATTGGTAATCGTTCGGGTAACCATCGTACCGTCGGGCTGGCGGAGCGTAATCTCAATTCCGGTTCCGTCAGGATCGCGGTGGCGGTTTTCAACCAGGAAGTACTCGTCGGACGAGATGCGGTGCCTTGCTATTGATCCCGGTTGCCGCAGCACTGCAGCCGGCAGCTCAATGATATCCATGCTGTTCAGGTCCACATCCACGGGCTCGGCCCAGCCCATGTGGATCTTTTCCCAGGCCGATGGTTCCGGAGGGAAGATACCGCCAAGCGAAAAGAACGCCTCACCATCCATCAGGCCGAAGCGGCCAATGCCCGAGGCTCCGGTTACCGTGTTGAACAGGTCGGGAAGGCCGAGATAACTGCCGATGGTGCCGGTTAGAATGCCGTTAATGGACAGCTGTACCACAAATTGAGTGCCGGTAATATCTTCGCCGGGCCTCGACTGTGTCTGGGGCAGGATGGCGGAGTTGTTGATCCGGAACCCGCCGCCCATCGCGATGCCCTGGAATCCGGGATCGCCGAGAAGCCTTGCAAGTGCGGCCTGATCGAGGTAGACGCTTGGAATATCCTGCGGGGTTTTATCGAGGGTGGTACCGGTGAGCTCAATGTCGCGGCCCGCTCCGGCATGGAAAATCACGAATGCGGTGCGGTCGGGATCGTAACCGCTGAAGTCGGGATTCAGCTGGTCGCGAACAGCCGTCCAGGTGTCGGTATAGAGATTGGCAAGCCTGAAATTTTCGGAATTGTCTTCGCCGAGGGGGGCGTATTCTTTCATTTCATTGGCGAGCCGTATTATTTCGGGAAGCACCTCATAGGTTATTTCGAGGGCCCCGCCCGATGCCGTTTCAAAATAATTACGTACAAATTCGAGATGGGCTTCAAAGTACCCGCGGTTGTGTGGCAGGGGATCGATGATGATGTCGGGGCTGTCGAGGTAATCGAGGTGGAAGGTGCCGTTACCGGTGGTGAAGCGGTTTTCGTCGGGCTCAAATTCCACCATTACCGCCATAATATGTACGGGCCCGGAAGCCCTCGAAGCGGTGGTAACATCAACCCCGGTTTCCGGAACCGGCAGTATGTTATAACCGGGAGCGGTCTGGGCGTAAGCCGCCGGGTTTGATAACGGATTTGATAAAAAAAACAGGAGGACAACAATGCTTGTTATCCCCCTGCTAAATGGAGTTTTTAGAGCCATAAACGTACAGGGAGTTGGAACATCAGAAATCAAGCAGCACCGACAAACGTATCGTGTTTGCCAGCGGGTGATCCTCCCTGATCGTATATATGTAACTGAAGTCTATTCCGAAAATATTGTATCGAAGTCCTGCACCGAAGGTGAGAAACTGCCGGTCGCCGTTTTGCGGTGCTTCATAGAAGTAACCTGAGCGGATGGCAAACTGTTTGTTGTACCAGTATTCGGCTCCGATACCGATCATAAACTGCTCGGAAAGTGGCACATCAACAAATTGCTGCCCGTCGAACCGGCGGTAGGTATCCCATGATTTCACGAGAGCTTCCATTACATTCATGGCACGGCCGGCCGTATCGTTTCTGGCCATGATTTTGGAGAAATCGTTGGCAAAGGTAATGGTGTTGAACCCGTCTTCGTCAAGGTCCATGGTGTAGGCCCAGCCGATGCGAAGGAGCGTGGGAAGGGGATCCTGCTGTGCACGGTCGGTGTACTGGATGCCGGGGCCTATATTGGAGAGGTTCGTGCCTGCACTGAACTGCGCGTTTCGGTTCATCACATAGAACGGATTGCTGCGGTACATAGCTGCAACGTCGATACCGATACTGGTTCCTGATTTGGCCGTCTGCCCGCCTACATCGATTCCGGATGGAACGAGGTTGCTGTAGATGAAGCGGAAGCCGGTGCCAAGCGCCCAGTTTTCGGTAATTTTGAACCCGTAGCTGAATCCACCGGCCAGTTCATAGCTGGTAAACCGCCGCAGTTCGATCCCGGTTTCATCGGTCTGGATCTGCTCGCCCAGGTTCAGGAAGGTTATATGGGCACCGATATTCCCGATTCCGTCGATGTACATCTTGCCTACAAGGTAGTCGTAGAACAGGTCGGTATCGAAGTTGGGAAGCCAGTTGGCATGGGTTATGGCAATCTGGGTGTTCTTATCCTGAAAGGCGAGCCCGGCAGGGTTCCAGAAAATAGCCGACGCATTGTCGGAGATAGCCACATTGGCATTACCCATGCCTGCGGCCCGTGAATCGGGCTCAATCTGCAGAAAGGGTACGGAGGTAATACCCACCTGTGCCTTAACCCCCTGCGAGAAGGTGAAAAGTGCCACAAGGCAGATAAATGCTTTGATTTTTCTATTCATAGTAGCTGCGTGATGTTTGATGTAAGTTATAAAGATCTGACAAATTTTTTCCCATGTTTTAGCGAATGATCACAAGCCGTTCGATTTTCTCTTCCGTCTGCCGGCCGTTGATTCCATCGGTACGAACCCGCAGGTGGTACAGGTACGTTCCGGCTGCAAGTCTGTTATTGTCGTTGTCGAAGCCATTCCATTCGATCATTTCAAGGTTTCCGTTCGAAATTCTGTTGTCGCGTATGTGTGCCACAGGCCTGCCTGATAACGTATAAACACGGATAAAAATATCAAGCGGCTCTCCCGGCTGATTGTGTTCAAAAGCGAACCGGGTGAAATTATGCATGGGGTTCGGGTAGTTATAGACATTCCGTATAGCCAGCACATCCTGGTTCTGCACGGTAAAGTGGATTTCGGCTTCACCAACATTATTGAACACATCCCAGGCCCTCACGGTAAGGGAGTAATCGCCGTCGGGAAGGCGGTCGTATGGGTACTCAATCCGGCCGCGGGTAAAGTCATCGAGATCGCTGATGTAGAAATCGTTCAATACGGTTATTCGTTCACCACCTGGCAGGCTTTCACTTCTGAGAATGCCAACCAGCTCGTGACCGACTCCGGCCCCGGTTGTGTTAATGCCCGATTCGTCTTCAAGTTCCACCGTAAGTACCGGCGAATTGTTCACGATGCCCCCGTTCATGAATGTGGGGTCGTTCATGTAAACAAATATGTCGGGCCCGGTACGGTTATTTACGGCGTCGGGATTGGTTCCGTTGATCACGAAGTTGGAGAAGGAACCGACGGCATCGCCCGAGGCCGATTTCCCGTACACCTGTATGCGCCCGGTCGAATCGGAGTAGGATATGTCTTTGGGAACAATGAACCGGCTGGTGTACCGCCCGTTTTCAACACTAACGCGCCCGCTGAAAAGAAGATCGCTCTGTACCCTCCATCCGCAGCCCTCGGTGAAGCAGTTGCTGGTCTGGCGCCAGGCAAGGTCGGGCAGTTCTTCAAAGCGGCTGGCGTCGAATACCCGTACGGTTGCCTCGCCGTTGTAGGAGCTGTTCACTGAGCCGTCGTCGTTCAGTACATAACCTTCGATGTTCACCTGGTCGAGGGCACGTACCTGTATCGGCTGACCCTGAAGCTGATCGTTGCCGTTGATGGAGGTCACATTCATGCGGTTGCGCGGCAGGCCGATTCTCATGGCCGGATCGCCCAGCAGTATAAACTTGCGTCCGTTAAACGAAGCACCGGGTGTTGTGTTCTTTACTTTCTGATAGATTTCACCAAGCCTTTTTGGAAGCCCGTCGTTGTCGCGCGTGGTCATCTGTTCGGTGAGCTGAATGTTCATCCCGAAATTGTCGATCTCCCGATTGGCGCTGGTATACACGACCCGTGTAGTTGTGAACGAAGCAACAGACCCGCCGTTCGGCCAGAACAGGGTTTTCTCGGCCCCCGACTGGTCGGAAACATCGTCGAAGCGGCCAAATGAGCAGGTAACGGTTACGAATATGGTGGGGCGGTCCCTGTTCGTGAGCCGGGGAATGTCCGAACTCTGGAATAACCGTTCGGCGCTCAGTATCTGTTCCGACCCGTGCCCGGAGTAATTGATTACCAGTGAACCATTGTTGAATGCGTCCACAAATGCCTGTGAAGCCTGGGGAAATCGCCTGCCGGCGGAGGTGATCTCCAGCGGATAACTGAATTGATAGATTTTGTTGAGCCGTACGCCGGATGCATCAAAATCGATGCGTTCGGCCGTAAAGTCGGCATTCAGTACGTGAAGGTCGCGGTCGTTGCTGGAGCTGTTCACATCATCGTCGGCGGCAAAGCTGAAAACCGTACGCCAGTCGCCGAATGTGGCCGGATCTTCATACCGCTTTATCTTGTCGATTATTACCCTGGCATCATTGGTGTTTGCAGCTGTAATTCTGCCGATACCGATATCGACCCGCTCCTGTGATGTATTTCTGCTCCAGACTCCCTCATTGTTGTCGAGCAGGCCGAAAAAGTCGTCGCTGCCGAAGCTGAAAACACGGTCGTACGACTCTTCACTCTGATAGGTGAATACAAAGTTGGTGTTCGGGGCATCGCGCTCAATACCTTTATAGTCGTAGGTGGTATTGCCGAAAAGCAGCAGGTATCTGGGAATCCTGTCCGGATTGCTGCCACCCCGGTCGTATAGCATTTTCACAAAATCCCTGATAGCCACTACATCCGGCACACCCCCCGAAAATTCATTGAAAATCTGCTCCTGGGTTACCACCACATACGAGAGGCCGTCGTTCTGTTCGCGGTATTCAGCCAGTTCATAGGCATAATCGAGAAACAGATCGCTGGTCACCACAATATAGTCGGGAAAGTGGCTCACCCCGTGCAGGTTCTGGTTGATCACCTGTTCGCCGGCCCGGGGCTGTGTAAAGGTTGACTGAACGGCAATCTGACGCCCGGGTGCGGTATGGTAATTGAAAGAGAAACTGGTACCAGATCCTCCGACCGAAATCTGAACGGGGTTGGCGGGATCGGTAACATCCATCGCGACCGGTCGCTGGGTGAACCCTTCGAGTACGTAGCTGGCTACCTCTCCGGCTGAACCCTGACCGGAGGTGAATACCTTCAGGAAGCCGTTTTCGGGCCGCAGTCTTCTTTCGGCTACAATCTGCAGGCGGTCCACCCAGCCGCGGGAGCCTGAAGCGGAGCTGTTGTAGGTGGCCGTAAGTTCGAGCACATCGCCCGACAGGTTAACGTTTTGGATGGTTGTATTGAGGTTGTTTGAAACAGCCGCCCTCCCGGTTGCGTCGTTAAGCCCGCCGATGCTGCCCATATTGAGCTGACCGATCTCCTGGCCGCCGCGGAAAAGCCGGAAACTTGAAAGGGATGTTGACCGGGCGACCATCGTGGCCCGGAGTTCAACAGCCGAGCCCTGTACGAATCCGGTCAGGGTATCGCGGAGTATGGTCTGGGTCTGGAATTCCGGGGTAAACCGCTGCCCCAGCCACTGGGTGCCCGATCTGATCTGGGGTTCGGCCTTTTCGAGTTCCTCCTCTTTCCAGATGAAATCCCTGAATGTGGTAATATTGCGGGATGGTGTTCCGCCCGACCAGGTGCCCATGCGTTCGCCGGGCTCCGTACCGACCCTCAGGAATACGTAGTTTTCGGTACTGTAGGGATGCACGCGGTGGTTGAAGCGACCCGTTGATTCGTCATAAAATTCACGGTTCACGCTGTTGCCATAGAACAGGAAGTAGTCGGATGTACCGGGATTGCTTTCGTCGCTGCCAACAAACAGGATGGGAATCTGTGAAAATACCGGCCTTGGTGCACTGTTGAGCATGGGAAGTTCATAGCCGTCGGTGCCCCAGAGCTGCAGGTTCCGTCCGTCGATAGAAGCCGGATTGATTCCCAGGCTCTGCAGATAGGCGTTGTCGATCCTGTAAATGCGGTTCCGGTTTACGGGGATCCGGTACCACTGGCCTTCGGCGAGGGGATGGCTGAATACGGCTGCCTGTTCACCGGCCGCGGCTGCCTGCAGTATGGTTTCATCCTTATAAACACGTACTACTATCCTGCGGGCAATAATGAACTGTGCCGGTGTTTGCGGGTTCTGCCTGGCAATATTGAGCCGGAGTGACGCAACCTGCTGTTTTCTGAGGGTGCCCGGGTTTACGATTTCGGCAAACGGCGTTTCTGTGGTCGATATCAGCCGGTAGGAGGGGTCGCCATAGTTGGCCAGTTCATCGGGCGAAAGTGTGATACCGGTAAAATCCTGTTCAATTATCCGGTAGCCTGCTTCACCGTTATTGTAGGGCACGATCAGTTCAAAGGGGGCGGCCAGTTTCAGGCTGTCGTTCAGTATGGTATAATCGCGGAAGGTATCCGTCTCGGCAGTAAGGCGCATGTGCTGCGCAAGCACAGGGGATATGCCGGTTAAAACGACGAATAATATAGCCGCGAAAAAACGCATAAGCAGAGAAATCCAGAACTTTATCGTACGTGTGAAAATTGCGATCAGTTGATGGGCAAAAGATGTTTGCGCCGGTGTTGAAACTTCAGTAGCGGTTTATTCGCAATAGCTCTGGAATGATTAGTCGTTTTTTTTGAATGCAACTACAATTTTACGGCAATCGGCTGATAAAAACAAATAAAAGAGAACGATGTTCCCCTTTTTATGTACTCAGACAACTGGATAATGGTTTCGGTTAACATCTGTTACTGTAAAATTGATTCTGCTATTGGAAAAGGATTGTTTTGAGACACAAGACATGAGACACAAGACACAAGACGTGAGACATGAGACACAAGACGTGAGGCAAAAGGCAAAAGGCAAAAGTTAGAAGGCATGAGGCAAAAGGTAGGGGAGAGCATTGAAGGCATGAGAGACAAGGCACAAGGCACTTACACAGATGTCGCATGTTCTGTACGCTGTGCGGAATTGCCAGGCCTCGGATAATTTATTCGGATACTCGGATAATTATACGACGGCCGGGCGATGATTACATCGTGATAGTATAACGTTTCTGTAAATTCTTGCAGACCGGAGCGGGCCTGATGCAGATTGGAGCGGGCCTGATGCAGGCTGGCGCAGTTCTGATGCGGGCTGGCGCGGTTCTGATACGGGCTGGCGCGGTTCTGATACGGGCTGGCGCGG
>RECM01000123.1 GCA_007694035.1 Balneolaceae bacterium | reverse complement strand
CGCGACTTTTAGATATCCGATTCATGAGACGTAGCGACCCGGCGATATTCGATCTGATTTGGAGATCGCTACGTCTCATGAATCGGATATCTAGTCGTCTTACGCGATTTCTACCACTTCTATGTCGAAGATCAGCTCTTTGCCGGCCAGAGGATGGTTGGCATCCAGTATAACAAGATCGTCGGTTACATCGCTGATCACTACCGGTACGGGTTCTCCGTTCGGTTGTTGTACCTGCAGCTGCATGCCAACCTCAGGCTGGATGTCGGCGGGCAGGCGATCTTTCTCGACGTTCAGTATCAGCTCTTCATTAATCTCGCCATAGGCTTCTTTTGCGGGGATGGTAACCGTTGTGGAATCACCCACGGTCATTCCGGTAACTGCTTTTTCAAAACCGGGAATGAGCTGGCCGCTGCCAAGCTTGAATTCGAGGGGCTCTCTGTTTTCCGATGAATCAAATACGGATCCGTCGTTCAGTTTTCCGGTGTAGTGTACTTTTACTGTGTCGCCGTTTTTTGCTTTTGACAAAACAAAATCCTTTCAATTTTTATGTCGTTATATTGTACTTGCTTCAAAGATAGGTAATTTGAGGCTTGATTTAAACCAATTTAGCCCGGTTTGTGAACTTTCCGGGCGTGGCGTACAGTTTATGGCACAATCCGATACCGGCTTTCAAAAGCCACCCGCTATCTGTAATGAGGATGGGAATGAAAGGACGATAGGTCTGGAACTGGAGTTCAGCGGCCTCAAGCTGGATGAGATAACCGGGGCCATAATGAAGGTGTACGGCGGGGAGGTTGAAAAAACCAGTAACTATGAAGCCAAGGTAAAAAAGACCCGGTTCGGCGATTTCCGGGTTGAGCTTGATGCCGAACTGTTCCGGGAGATGAAGGTGAGAAACTATTTCAAAAAAATCGGACTCGATACGCTGGAAACCGGACTTGGCGATTCCATTGAGGAGTTTATGGCTACCGCAGCCGAAAAAGTGGTACCGTTCGAAATTGTATTCCCGCCCGTTCCAATAACGGCCATACCGGATATGGATGACCTCAGAAATGAAATCTATGAAACCGGTGCAAAAGGTACCGGGGCATCGTTTTTCTATGCTTTTGGGCTGCACCTGAACCCTGAACTGCCCTCAACCGGGCCCGGTACTGTGCTTGCCTATCTGAAATCATTCCTGATACTGTATGAATCGCTGAAAGCTGAGCTTGATATCGATCTGAGCAGGGAGATTACGCCCTTCATTGACCCGTTTCCCGATAGTTACATCATCAAAATACTCAAGCCCGGTTACCATCCCGAAACCCCGGAGCTGATTGAAGATTATATCGAATACAACCCCACCCGGAACCGTCCGCTCGATATGCTGCCCATGCTGGCATGGATGGATGAAGACAGGGTGCGTAATGCTCTGCCCGGGCAGAAGATCAGCAGAAGGCCCACCCTGCACTACAGGCTTCCCAACAGCAGGATCGACGAACCCGGCTGGAATTTCACGCTGGAATGGAACAAATGGATGCCGGTCGAAAATCTGGCTTCCGATCCGGAGAAACTCGATTCTATGGCCCGTAAATACCTGTATCATCTGGAACATCCTTTACTGAGCCGGGCCAAAACATGGATGGAGGAGATCAGAGATGTTTTCACGCCTGAATAAACCCGCAATTGGTGTAACCGGCCCCGACCGCGGCGGATATCCGGCATGGTTTTTTACCAGGATTGCAGTCAGGAGGGCGGGAGGGCGTGCCGTCAGAATCCGTCCCGGCAAAAGGGTGGACCCGGAAATCCTCGACGGCCTGATTATTGGCGGCGGAGCGGACATCGATCCGGGCCGGTACAGCGAAACCATCGACGATATTGCCGAACACCAGAAAAAAGGGACGGTTGATGAAAAAGAGAGCGGCGGGATCATCGCCTGGCTTGTTGCCCCGGTCATTATGCTCATCCGTAAGCTGTTCAGCCTGGGCAGCATCCCCGTAGACCTTGAGCGCGACAAGCTTGAACATAAGTTTCTTGACATTGCGGTGCAGAAAAAATGGCCGGTGCTGGGTATCTGCCGGGGGGCCCAGTTTCTGAATGTGTTCTGGGGTGGTAACCTGCATCCGAATATCATCGGTTTCTACACCGAAGAGCCGAAAATTGAAAGTGTTTACCCCCGGAAAAAGATCACAATTACCAAAGGATCGCATCTTGAGGGCATATTGCAGAAGGATACATGCCTTGTTAACAGCCTCCACAATCAGGCTGTAGACCGGCCCGGTCCCGACATCCTGATTGCGGCCACAGACCTGGCCGGCGTGGTTCAGGCCGTTGAGCACAAATCCTATCCGTTTGCCCTGGGTGTGCAGTGGCACCCCGAATACCTGCCCCAGGTAAAATCTCAGCAGTTGATATTCCGGAAATTGGTTAGATTGGCAGCATCACAAAACGAAAATAAACAGGAGTAGACTATGTCGATTGTTGATTTCATCCTTTTATTGATCATTGCCGGCCTTTGTGGAGCCATTGGTCAGGCCATCACAGGTTTTTCGAGAGGGGGGTGCCTTGTATCTATTGCCGTCGGCTTTATCGGGGCACTTATCGGCGGATGGATCGCCCGAGAAATGTCACTTCCTGAATTTTTCGTTGTCGAAGCGGGTACGTTCACTTTCCCGGTGGTGTGGTCCATTATCGGATCAGCACTCTTTGTGGCGGTGGTTAGCCTGTTAACAAGGCGAAGATAGGTTCGTACCGGGTCCCGTTTGCCGGTTACACCCTGTTACAGTGAATTCAGCGCCTGATGTGCCGATTCGTTGCCGGGGCTGCAGAGCAGCACTATCCGGATAGTAATCCGGCCTCCCTGTTTCGTTGCAGTGCAAAAATGTGCGGCCACCGGTGTACCCGGCTGGTTAAACCTGTGCATGTTAGGGGCATTCAGACAGACAGACAGATAGCCAGGCACAAAAGGCTGCAGTCAATCGATAAAAAAAGGCCGGATACGGTCTTGTATCCGGCCCTTTAGGACTGTAGAAATGCTCAGTAGCTGATCTCTCATTGAACAAGTTTCCTTGCTCGTGTTCTGACATACCTATTAAGAGCCATTTCAAGGGCCATCCTTACAAACTTTTTTCTGCTATTTTTGTGCCAGATTGATTCCGGAATAAGTAAACAATTGATATTATTTACAGTAGGTTTTTTTATAGCAGCTATCATTTTTCACAAAGCCGTCATCCCGGAATGCCGGTCTCTTTTTTAGGGCCTAAAAGTTGGTATCTTCGTTTAACAGTGAACCCTATTTACCCAACATGCCAAAGGTTATTACTACCCGTAAAGAGATTAATTTTTCGCTGAACGACCTGCCGGCTATGCCGTTGCCTACACAAGTACTGATGGTCCGGCCCAATCACTTTTCCGTCGATTATGTGATTAACCCGCATATGGAGGGAAACATCGGCAAGGTCGACAAGGCCAAAGCGATGCAGCAGTGGGATGCTGTAAAAGATGCGTTTGCCTCGACCGGGCTCAGGGTACACACCATTGATGACCAGCCCGGTATGCCCGATATGGTTTTCTGTGCCAATCAGAGCCTGCCCTATAAAAACCCGCATGGCGACCGTGAAGTTGTTATGAGCATAATGCATTCCGAGCACCGGAAACCAGAAGTTCCATATATCGAACAGTGGTACCTGAGCCAGGGGTACACGGTGCATCACCCCGGGTACAAGGTGATCAGGGATTTTGAAGGCATGGGCGATGCGATCTGGCATCCCGGCCGGCTGCTGCTCTGGGGCGGTTACGGCTTCAGGTCATCCATTGAAGCCTATGAGTTCGTTTCGGCCAAATTCGGCGTACCGATAATTGTGCTCAAACTGGTAAGCGACAGTTTCTACCATCTCGATACCTGTTTCTGTATGCTGAACGAGAATTCCGTGTTGATCTATCCGGATGCTTTCAGCAAAAAAAGTCTGGAGATGATCAGGCAGCTCATACCCAATGTACTGGAAGCCGATGCTGAAGAGGCCGAGAAGTTATTTGCCTGTAATGCCACCTGTCCCGATGGCAAACATGTGCTCATTCAGAAAGGGTGCGTGAAGACCAGCCAAATGCTCAGGGATCAGGGCTTCACCATTGTCGAGCTGGAAACGGAAGAATTTCTGAAGAGCGGGGGCAGTGTTTTCTGTATGAAAATGCTCACCTGGTAATGGATGATACTGGATTTCGTATTACAGTTCGTTTTTAGTAACATTAGCGGTTCAAGAAACAGGGTATCACCCCCCAGACGGAAACCCGGCCTGATCGGCAACATGCAGAACTGAGATAAATGAGCAACGATATTAAACCTGTAGCGCCCACTGAAGAAGAACTGAAATCACAGCGAACCTGGTTTACGCGGTTTCTGGATGTAATCGAGTGGCTTGGCAACCTGTTGCCCCATCCGGTTACCCTTTTTGCCATGTTTGCATTCGGCGTGATACTGCTGAGCGGACTTGCCGGCTGGCTGGAGTGGAGTGCGGTAGACCCGCGGCCGGAAGGGGCGAGCGGACGTGCGCCCGACGGGGTAATTACATCCATAAGCCTGTTGAATGGCGCAGGGCTGCGCAGGATCGTCGAACACCTGGTTACCAATTTCACCGGGTTCGTGCCTCTTGGTACTGTACTTGTAGCCCTTCTTGGCGTAGGTGTGGCCGAGGCTTCCGGCCTGATCAGCGCGGGCATCAGAGGCCTTGTGCTCAAGGCCGCGTCATTCCGGCCGTTCGTACCGGGCAAAAGCAATGGCGGTTTTATTGCCCGCGCGTATCGCCTGGTGCTGAAAGTCGTCAACTTTATGCTCACCCCTAAAATTCTGGTGACCATAACCATAGTTTTTGCCGGCGTGATTTCCAATACTGCCTCCGAGATGGGGTACGTGGTATTGGTACCGCTTGCCGCTGTGGTATTTCTGGCCCTTGGGCGGCATCCCCTGGCGGGAATGGCAGCGGCATTTGCCGGGGTTTCGGGAGGTTACAGCGCCAACCTGCTAATAGGTACGGTCGACCCGCTGCTGGCCGGCATAACCGAGGAAGCCGCCCAGCTTATAGATCCGGGCTATATGGTACATCCTGCTGTGAACTGGTATTTCATGATCATCAGCACATTTCTGATTACGATTGTAGGATCCTGGGTAACCCTGAAAATCGTGGAGCCCAAGCTGGGCAAATACGATCCGTCGATCGCCTCCGAAGATCTTAGCGACGACCGCAGCATGGAACCGCTCACCAGCGATGAAGTGAGGGGGCTCAAATGGGCGGGTGTGGGCGTGCTTGGCGTATCGCTGCTGCTGGTACTGTCGGTGGCCCCCGAGTGGGGGGTTCTGCGTAACCCCGAAACGGGAGATGTACTCAATTCACCGTTCCTGAGGGGGATGGTTACCCTGATCTTCGTGTTTTTCTTCGTTCCCGGCTTCATCTATGGCAAGGTAGTTGGCACGATGAACAGCGACAGGGATGTGATCGACGGCATGGCGAAGGCCATGAGCTCGCTGGGCCTGTATATTGTACTGGTCTTTTTTGCCGCCCAGTTTGTGGCCTTTTTCGGTTGGAGCAACCTGGGCCCGATCATTGCGGTGAAGGGGGCCGAATTCCTGAAAGCGATCAACCTTACCGGACCGCTGGTATTTATCCCGTTCATCCTGATGTGCTGCTTTGTGAACCTGATGCTGGGCAGTGCTTCGGCCCAGTGGGCGATCACGGCCCCTATTTTTGTGCCCATGCTCATGCTTATCGGCTACAGCCCCGAGGTGATCCAGGCAGCCTACCGCATCGGCGACTCAAGTACCAACATCATCACTCCGATGATGAGTTACTTCGGCCTGATCCTGGCTTTTGCCACGCGGTATGACCGCAAACTGGGCATTGGCACCATCATAAGTATGATGCTGCCCTATACCATATTTTTCCTGATCGGGTGGATCATCCTGTTCTATGTGTGGGTTTTCGGTTTCGGCATGCCCGTTGGCCCCGAAGCGCCAACCTACTACATACCCTGATTGCCCGGGACCCTAAACCGTTATTCCGCATCTGATATGTCATCAAACAGTTTCTTCCGGGAATTCATAGATTTCATGAAACACCGGAAAAAGTTCTGGCTGCTTCCCATAGTCGTTTTCGCTGTACTCATAATTTTGCTGATCCTCCTGGCCAGCGACAACGCCCTCACCCCCTTCATCTATGATCTGTTTTAATTCAACAAAAAAAATCCTGCCCCCCCTAAGACACCTTCGAGAGTCCGGAGCAAAGCGGAGGTCCTCGAAGAGTGTCCCCCCGCGCCCCCAAAACCACTTCACAATTCAAATGTTCAAATGTTCACTTGTTCTATTGTTCCCTAACTCCCTGACTCCCAAACTCCCATGACCATCCTCGGTATATCCGCGTTTTACCATGATTCGGCGGCTGCCATCGTCAGCAACGGCGAGATCATTGCGGCTGCCCAGGAGGAGCGTTTTACCCGGAAAAAGCACGATCCCGGTTTTCCCGTAAACGCGGTCAGGTTTTGCCTTGATTACGCCGGGGTAACGGTAGATGAACTCGATGCCATTGCATTCTACGACAAGCCGCTGCTCAAATTTGAGCGCCTGCTCGATACCTACTACGGTTTTGCACCGCGCGGGCTGAGGTCGTTTATGGCGGCCATACCGGTATGGCTGCGCGAAAAAATGTTCATCAAACGCACCATTCTCGAGGAGCTTTACAAAATTGACGCTTTCGACCGGAAAAAGGTGAAACTGCTGTTCCCCGAACACCACCTGTCGCATGCGGCCAGCGCGTTTTATCCGTCGCCGTACGACGAAGCGGCCATACTGACCATCGACGGCGTGGGTGAATGGGCAACGGCGTCGGTTTGCATGGGCCGCGGATCCTCGATCGAGGTAATCAGGGAGCTGCAATTTCCCCATTCCATAGGGCTGCTCTACTCCGCGTTCACCCTCTATACCGGTTTCAGGGTCAATTCGGGCGAATACAAGCTGATGGGCCTGGCTCCCTACGGTGATCCTGAATCGGAGCGCACCAAAAAGTATGTGGAGGCCATTTACAGCGAGCTTATCGACCTGAAAGAAGATGGGTCGATCTGGCTGAACCAGCACTATTTCGATTATGCCACCGGCCTCAGGATGATCCGCGACGAAAAATGGGAAAAACTGTTCGGCCTGCCCACCCGGCAGCCGGAATCGGAGCTCACCCAGCCCTATTGCGACATGGCCCTGGCCATACAGCAGGTTACCGAAGAGGCTGTGAGGCGGATGGCGCGTGAAACACAGCGTGTAACCGGGGCACGGTACCTGTGCATGGCCGGCGGTGTGGCCCTGAACTGTGTGGCCAACGGGAAGATACTGGGCGACGGGATTTTCGATGACATCTTTATACAGCCGGCGGCCGGAGACGCAGGCGGGGCAGTCGGTGCCGCCCTGGCCGCATCCCACATCTACTTCAGCGAGCCCCGGCCCGGCCTCAACGGGCGCATTGACCGGATGAACGGCGCCGCCCTTGGCCCGGAGTTCTCCGACCTCGATATCGAACAGGTGGCCCGCCGGAATAAAGCGGTCTTCACAAAATTTGATGATACGGATGAGCTTGTTGAAAAAACGGCCGAACTGCTCGATGAGGGCAAAGCCGTGGGATGGTTCCAGGGGCGCATGGAATTCGGCCCGCGGGCCCTCGGCAACCGGAGCATCCTGGGCGATGCCCGGAACCCGGAGATGCAGAAGAAACTGAATGTGAAGATCAAATACCGGGAAAGTTTTCGTCCGTTCGCCCCCTCGGTGCTGGCCGAAGACGCCCCGGAATACTTCGAACTCGCTGCCGGGTCACCCTATATGCTGCTGGTGCGGGATGTGGTTGAAGGGCGGCGCAAACCGTTGCCCGACGGTTACCACCAGCTGCCCATCAGGGAGAAGCTGTACCATCTGCGGTCCGACATCCCCGCCGTTACCCATATCGATTACTCGGCCCGTATACAGACGGTGCACCGGCAGACCAACCACAGGTACTGGAAACTGATCGATGCCTTCAAAAAACGCACCGGCTGCGGCCTGCTGGTCAATACCAGTTTCAACGTGAGGGGAGAGCCGATTGTGTGTACCCCCGACCATGCCTACACCTGCCTTATGCGCACTGAGATGGATGCCCTGGTGATGGGCAACTATCTGTTCCTGAAATCAGAGCAGCCGGAATACAAAGATTCCGGAGAGTGGCAGCAGGAATTCCCGCTGGATTAACGCCGCTGCCTTCAATCCCGCCGCCGGCAACCCCGCATGATCAGTCAAACGGAACAGCCTGCTAACACCCTCTCTGCTGCTCAAATGCATGCCGGTTAAATTTTCATAGAAAAATCGGATTTTTCCCTAAAAAATTTGTTTCGAACTCGTTATATTAGGAAGATTTTACACCCGTATTTCGGGATTGACCCGGTAACAGATGATGAATACGCCGGATAGCCCGGTACACGTTTTGAGCTGAATAATGGAAATTGTAAGGGATCTCTTCAATTTTGTTCGCGAGCGCAAGAAGTTCTGGCTGGTCCCGGTCATTTTTTTCCTTTTAATACTCGGCTTTCTCATCGTAATCGGAGGCGGATCGTCGGTGGCACCGTTCATATACACACTTTTTTAGTTGATGAGCAGAGAAAAACAACTTGAAACAATCCTTGTTGTAAGTACGGCTCTTCTATTATTTTTTCTCATCTTCAACGTATCCTGGCTTCTCTACTCCGCATTTGCGCTGAGCCTGTTGTCTCTCATCTCCAAAACGTTCAGCTACTGGTTTACCCGGGGCTGGCTCGGTTTCTCGGAAATTCTCGGCTTTGTGATGTCGAGGCTAATCATGACCCTGCTCTATTTTCTTGTACTCACACCCATGGCGCTGTTGTACCGGGTGTTCAATAAAGACCCGCTTCAGCTCAACCGCAATCGCAATCGAACAGGCAGTTATTATACCGACCGTGGCCATACCTATACGGCAAAGGATTTAGAAAACACCTGGTAACCTAAAAAACGGCAATCAACCGGATGATCCACGAAAAATCAGCTCCAGCACTTCTCGCACTGCAGGATGGCACTGTTGTGCAGGGAAAATCGATAGGGCATATCGGCACCACCGGTGGCGAGCTCTGTTTCAATACCAGCATGATCGGGTATCAGGAGATCTTTACCGATCCCAGTTACCACGGCCAGCTGATGATGATGACCTACCCCCACATCGGTAACTACGGCGTAACCGCCCGCGACGATGAATCCCGAAAACCAATGGTGGCCGGAGTGATCGTACGTGCATTTTCGCACGAGTTCAGCAACATCAACGCCGATGGCAACCTGGGTGATTACCTGAAATACCACAAGGTTGTGGGAATATCAGGAATCGATACCCGCATGCTGGTTCGGCACATACGCGAAAAAGGGGTGATGAATGCTGTCATATCGTCGGAAATCACCGATGCGGATGAGCTCGTGAAGCGCGCCCGGGACTGGCCTACCATGGCCGGCCTGGAACTGGCGAGCAAAGTGACCCGCAAGGAGGCCCAGACCATACCCGCCGAACCGTCGCTGTACCGGGTTGCCGTGCTCGATTACGGGGTTAAACACAACATTCTGAACAACTTTACACAAAGGGGATGTACACTGCGCGTGTTTCCGGCCGGAACAGACTTTTCCGAGATTGAAGCCTGGGATCCCGATGGCTTTTTCTTCTCAAACGGCCCGGGCGACCCGAACCCGATGGATTACTCTCTCGATACGGTGAACAGGGCGCGTGAAACCGGAAAGCCCATGTTCGGCATCTGCCTGGGGCACCAGCTGATGGCACTTTCTGAGGGTATCGGGGTTCACAAAATGTTTGTGGGCCACCGGGGGGCCAACCACCCGGTAAAAAACCTGGAAACAGGCAAAGTTGAGATCACCACGCAAAATCACGGTTTCTCTGTCGATCCCGGCAAACTCGACACCACCAAAGCCGGCATCAGCCATATGAACCTGAACGACGGCACCATTGAAGGGCTCGAGTTCAAACATTTCAACGGCTTCAGCGTGCAGTACCATCCCGAGGCATCGCCGGGACCCCACGACTCCACCTACCTGTTCGACCGCTTTGTGGAGCGCGTGCGAGATTTTAAATCTAAACCGGCAGGGGGATGACCATTTTTTAGACGCAAGACACAAGACACAAGACGCAAGACACAAGACGCAAGACACAAGACGTGAGACACAAGACACAAGACGTGAGACACAAGACACAAGACATAAGACGCAGGACACAGGAATAAGTTGAAGCAGGGTACAGATAGCAGCAAGCTTGAAAAGATGGGCTCTGGTTCCGGAGCCACATCCAGCATTTTACATCCAACATTTTACATCCATCAAATTCCAGCCTACATCATTCTCCCATGCCAGCACGTACAGACATAAAAACGATTCTCATCATCGGCTCAGGCCCCATCATTATCGGTCAGGCCTGCGAATTTGACTATTCGGGCACCCAGGCCTGCCGTTCGCTCAAGGAGGAGGGGTACCGTGTGGTACTCATCAATTCGAACCCGGCCACCATCATGACCGATCCCATCATGGCCGATTCGATCTACCTTCTGCCACTTACCGCAAAATCGATAAAGGAGATCTGCCAGAAGGAGAAGATCGACGCCGTATTGCCCACCATGGGAGGGCAGACCGCGCTCAACCTGGCGCGTGACCTGCACCATGAGAACTTCTGGGAGAATAACGGCATCGATATTATCGGTGTCGACATCGACGCGATCGACATCACCGAAAACAGGCAGCTGTTCCGCGATCTTATGGAGCAGATCGGGATTGACCAGTGCAAAAGCAAAACGGCCAAATCGATGCTTGATGCCAAGGAGATCGTAATTGAGCTGGGCGGGCTTCCCCTGGTAATCCGACCCTCGTTCACCCTGGGAGGGATGGGCGGTGGCATCATCTGGTCGGAGGACGAATTCGAGCGCAAGGTTATGCGGGGCCTGGAGCTGAGCCCCATCCACGAAGTGCTGCTCGAGGAGTGTATTTTCGGATGGAAAGAGTTTGAGCTGGAACTGCTGCGCGACAACAACGACAATGTGGTGATCATCTGCTCCATCGAAAACCTCGATCCGATGGGTGTTCATACGGGCGATTCGGTAACCGTAGCCCCTTCGCAGACCCTGCCCGACAAGGTATTCCAGGAGCTTCGGGATGCAGCCATCAAGATGATGCGGTCGATCGGGAATTTTGCCGGCGGGTGCAACGTACAGTTTGCCGTTGAGCCGGGCACCAACCGTATAGTGGCCATCGAGATCAATCCCAGGGTAAGCCGGTCGTCGGCCCTGGCCTCCAAAGCCACGGGGTATCCCATTGCCAAAATCGCCACCAAACTGGCGGTAGGCTATAATCTGGATGAACTGAAAAACCAGATCACCGGTGTTTCATCGGCCTGCTTTGAGCCTTCCATTGACTATATAGTGGTGAAAGTGCCCAGGTTCAACTTCGATAAATTCCAGGGCTGCGACGAAGTGCTCACCACCCAGATGAAAGCGGTAGGAGAGGTGATGGCCATCGGGCGCACGTTCCCGGAGGCGCTGAACAAAGCGTGGCAGTCGCTCGAGATCGGCCGCAGCGGGCTCGGGGCCGATGGCTATGAGGAGATCGAACGCAAAAGAGTGCGCGAACGCCTGCTCAAACCCTACTGGGACGGCACCCTTCAGATCCGCAACGCGATAAAACTGGGCGCATCTGTCGACGAGATCCACGATATCACCAAAGTTGATCCGTGGTTTCTGCAGCAGATCAGTTATATGGTGAGCCTCGAAAACCGGACCGAAGGCCAGACCCTCGAATCGATCAGCCGCGAAGACCTGTACGAGATGAAACAGGCCGGCTTCTCTGATGTTCAGATTGCCCATCTGCTGGGTAAAAGCGGGGTCAAAGTAACCGAAGATCAGGTCAGGGCGATGCGCAAGGAGTGGGGCATGCTGCCCGTGTTCAAGATGGTGGATACGTGCGCGGCCGAATTTCCGGCCCAGACGCCCTACTACTACTCAACCTATGAAGATGAGAATGAAAGTGTGGTCTCCGACCGCAAGAAAATACTGATACTTGGCAGCGGTCCAAACCGGATCGGCCAGGGCATCGAGTTTGATTACTCCTGCGTTCACGCCGTTCTGGCGGCAAAGGAGATGGGGTACGAAACCATTATGGTGAACTGCAATCCCGAAACGGTCTCAACCGATTTCGACATCGCCGACAAGCTCTATTTTGAGCCGGTTTTCTGGGAGAGGGTTTTCGACATCATCGAACACGAAAATCCGGAGGGCGTGATCCTGCAGGTGGGTGGCCAAACAGCACTCAAACTGGCGAAAAGGTTCCACAAGCACGGCATAAAAATATTCGGAACCCCCTTCGAAATGATGGACCTTGCCGAAGACCGCGGGAAATTTTCTGAGGTGCTCACCAGGCTTGAAATCCCCTTCCCGGTCTATGGCACGGCCTATGATGTTGACAGCGCACTCAAAGTTGCCGAACGGATCGGCTATCCGGTACTTATCAGGCCGAGTTACGTTCTCGGTGGCCAGGGCATGAGGATCGCGGTGAAGGCGGAAGAACTTACCGAATACGTACAACGCATCATGGAATCCCATCCCGAAAATGAATTTCTGATCGACCACTACCTGGAGGATGCCATCGAGGTGGACGTTGATTCCGTATATGATGGAGAACAGCTCCATATCGCCGGCATCATGCAGCATATAGAGCCCGCCGGTGTGCATTCGGGTGATTCAACTGCGGTACTGCCACCCTATTCACTTAGCAATGAAGTGATAAAAACCATGGAGGAGTACCAGCTTCGAATAGCGAAAGCCCTGCAGGTACGCGGTTTCGTGAACGTGCAGTACGCCGTAAAAAACGGAACCGTCTACGTGCTCGAGTCAAACCCCAGGGCCACACGCACCATTCCCTTCATAGCCAAAGCAACGGGCCGTCCCGATGCCGAAATCGGTGTGAAAGTAATTCTGGGCGCAAAACTCTCTGAATTCGACCTGACCTCACACCTCAAAAACTTCGCCATCAAAGAGCCGGTCTTCCCCTTCGATAAATTCCCGGAAGTAAAAAAAGAGCTCGGCCCCGAAATGAAATCGACCGGCGAAACCATCTATTTCCTCGATGACTTCAGCGACGAGCACTTCAAAACCCCCTTCGAATTCAAAAACCTCTACCTCAGCCGCTAACAAAAATCATCCTGCAAGAGTGCGAAGCACCTTGCAGAGTTGATTTTTGTGGGGATACGCCAGTATCCCCATGGTGGAATTTGGCAAAAACTCATGCATTGAATTACACCATCTTCCCCATAATACAATATCCCCGTAACGCAGAATCTGCAGAATCTGCAGATTCTGCGGGCACTTACGTGCCCGGCGCGGCACTCTTCGAGGTCCTGCGCAATGCCCTTCGACTACGCCCTGCTGCGTACTTCGACTCCGGCTTCGCTCTGCTCAGCCTGCGCTCAGTACATGCACAGGATTCCGCTCAGGCCATGCTCCGGACTCTCGCAGGAGCCGCGTCTGCGTTTCACCTTCCCCCCCACTTTTGCCTTTTGCTTTTTGCCTTTTCGTCGCCTTTTCGCTGCCCCTTAGTTCTTCACGATCTCTTCACAAAAAAGCGGTTAATTTGCACAGTATATAACACATAATCAGAATACCCTTTTAATGAGTCAGAACGGCCAGAAGAAGAAAGTTGGAATTGTATTGATGAATCTCGGCGGGCCCACCGCTGAGGACAACATCCGGAATTTCCTGTATAATCTGTTCAGCGACCAGGATATTATCAGGCTTGGCGGCGGCTTTTTCCAGAACCTGCTGGCAAAAACCATCTCCAAATTCCGTGCCCCGAAAATCGCGGTGAATTACAAGGCCATTAACGGGTGCCCCAAAGGGTGCATGGGCAGCAAATACTGCCTGAACCGGCAGAACCGGGTGGTATCGACCTGCTGCTCCCCTATCAACTCCCTGACCGAACTGCAGCGACGCTCGCTCGAAAAAAAGCTGCGGGCCGAACTGCCGGAATTTGACGTGAAAGTGTATACCGCCATGCGCTACTGGCTGCCGTTCGCATCCGATATTATGGATGAAATGCTGCAGGATGGCATCGAAGAAGCGGTTCTGATGCCGCTCTATCCTCATTTTTCGTGGACCACCAGCGGCAGCAGTTTCCGCGACTGGGAAAATGTGCGGCAGAAATTCAAAAAAGAGGGCAGGGAGATCAGCTGGAATGAGTATGTGGTTAAATCGTATCACCTGAACCAGAACTATCTCGAGGCCGTGAACGAGCGGATCGATCATACCCTTTCGCGTTTCAGCAAGGCCGACCGCAGCAAGGTGCACCTTGTGTTTACCGCGCACGGCACCCCTATCATTGAAGTGGAAAGCGGCGACCCCTACACCCGTCAGATCAACGAAACCGTTGAGGCGATCATGGAGATGAGAGGCCGCAAAGAAGATTACTGGATCAGCTTCCAGAGCCGTGTTGGCCCGCAGAAATGGACGCAACCCAATACCGAAGATCTCGTAATGCGCCTCATCGAGTACGGTGTGCAGTATCTGCTCATGGTCCCGATCGCATTCGTTACCGATCACATCGAAACGCTGATGGAGCTCGACATCGAACTGCGTGAAGCAATTGAGGAAGAGGGCAAGCATATTAAACAGCTCGAAGTGATGCCCGGCCTGAACGACCATCCGCTGTTTATGCAGGCCGTGGCCGAAGAAATCTATTTCCGGACACAGCATTTTACCGGAATACCCGAAAAAGTGGAAATCAAACGCGTCGAAGAGACCCTTTCATCTGTTGATGAGTAGCATCAGTAAACATATTACGGATCAGTACATCGTGATCGGGGTTAACCACCATCGAGCCACGGTGCCCGTGCGCGAAATGTTCAGCATTTCCGGCGAGGGCCGGCTGCAGTTGCTCCGCGATGCTGAAATTATGGGTATTTCATCAGTTATCGTGCTCTCTACCTGCAACCGTACGGAGATTCTGGCCCGGAATATACAGCCCGACGCGCTGATCGATCTGCTGATCCGCCACAGCAGCGGCAGCAGAAATCTGTTCGATGAAAACGGATTCGTGATGAAGGGAATCGGCGCCATCCGGCACTTCTTCAGAGTTGCCACCGGGCTTGAGGCCCAGATACTCGGCGATCTGCAGATCATCCGGCAGGTGAAGGAAGCCTACGAAATATCGGCCGAGATGGATATGGTCGACCGCTTTACACACCGGCTGATGCAGGCCGTATTCCGCACCCACAAACGCTCCCGCAATGAAACCAGCCTGGGCATCGGGGCCGCAACTACCGCCTATGCAGCCGTTCAGATGGCCCGCCGCAAAATGAATTCGCTCAAAGACAAAAAAATTCTGCTGGTAGGTGCCGGGAAAATCGGTAAAGTAACCTGTAAAAACCTGGTATCGCTCGGTGCCGGCGAGGTGGTGGTAATAAACCGGAACGCCGGCCGCGCCGAAAAACTGGGCGAACGTTTTAATGTAACCGTTGAACCATTCGAAAAACTGGGTGAACGGGCAGCCTGGGCCGACCTGATTATTGTAGCCACCTCGGCCGACCAGCCCGTTATGGATGCATCCCACCTGAGCGGGTGGAAATTGAACGGCAGCCACAAGGTGCTCGTTGACCTGTCCGTTCCGAGAAATATCCATCCCGATGTTGAGCAGATTGAAGGTATAGAGCTCATCAATATGGATATGCTCAACGACAAAACCGACAGTACTTTCCGCGACCGGCAGGCCAATATCCCGCTGGTGGAGGCCATCATCGATGAAGAGCTGGATGTGTTTTATAACTGGGTCAGGGACCAGAGGGTGGTGCCGACCATTCGCGCGCTCAGCGACAAACTGGATGCCATCGGGGCCTCCGAACTGGAGCGCATCCGCAGTAAAATTCCCGGCGAAACCATGCCCCAGGTTGAGCAGCTCACCCGCCGGATCATGAAAAAGATCATGGCGCACTCCATCGAGCACCTCAAAGAGAGCCACGACCGCCACGATGAGGCCGCCGATATGCTCAACATTCTGTTCAAACTGGAACCGGAGAGGTCCGTTGACTGACCGTGTACTGCGTATAGGCACGAGAGACAGCATTCTGGCCACGTGGCAGGCCGAGCATGTAACGGGACTGCTCAATGCCCTGGGTCACCCGACCGAAATTATCTTTATCAAAACCGAGGGCGACCTCGTTCTCGACACACCGCTGCCCATGCTTGGCGGCAAGGGCGTGTTCACCAAAGCCCTCGATGATGCGCTGATCGAAAACCGTATCGACCTGGCCGTACACTCCTTCAAAGACATCCCCACGCGCCTGCCCGAAGGGCTTACGGTTGCCGCTGTTACCGAACGTGAAGACCACCGGGATGTGCTGGTGCTGCGCAGCGGCCTGCACCTGAACGGCGATGATGATCTGCCACCCGGATCCGTAATCGCGACAAGCAGCCACCGCCGCGGTGCCCAGTGGCTCGGCCGGTACCCCGGCCACACCCTTACCGACATCCGCGGGAATGTGCATACCCGCCTTAAAAAACTCGATGCGGGCAACTGGACAGGCGCCATTTTTGCCGCTGCCGGGCTGATAAGGGTAGGCCTTGCTGACCGCATCAGCCGGGTGCTCGACTGGATGCTCCCCGCACCAGCCCAGGGCGCGCTCGCAGTAATGACCCGCCAGGACGACAATCAACTGGCAGCCATTTTACAGCACATCCACCACCGGGAAACAGAACTGTGTACCGGTGCCGAAAGGCAGTTTCTGAATGTGCTGGAGGGGGGCTGCTCCGCGCCTGTCGGGGCGCTGGCGGTAATAAGTGACGGCCGGATCAACCTGAAAACCTCGGTACTGAGCATCGATGGAACCATGAAAGCCGACACGGAGCTTGACGCGCCGCTTGCTGAAGCTGCCACCATCGGCAAGGAGGCGGCCAGACGTGTACTGGCAAGTGAAGAGGGGCGACGGGTTACCGACAGTCTCAGGGGGCCGGCATGATACCTCGTCACCTCCATGTTATAACGACCCGCAGGGCCACATCCGACGAGAAAAAAGCGGCAGAAGAACGGAATATTATCCTGCACGAGATGCCCGTGACCCGCATCGAACTGATTAGTCCATCGTCGGATCAGCTGAGGCCGTTGCTGGCCCAGCAGTTGCCCTGGGTTTTTACAAGCCGGAATGGTGTGGCCGGCTGCCGGCATGCGCTGGGTGAACTGGCAGATACGGTTACCATGCCGGGCCCTTCGCTGGTCTATGCCGTAGGCCCGGGCACGGCGCACGAAGCCGTATTTGGTGATGTGCCGGTAGTGGTTCCCGATGAGCACAATGCAATTGGCCTTGCAAGAAGGATCCTGCTCGACACGCAGCTCACGGAAGTGATACACTGGTGCGGCGTAAGAAGGCGCCCGGAATTCAGCGAGCGGCTCTCCGCTGCCGACGTAAGCGTTCATGAGGTGATCGTGTACGATACCCTGCCGGAACCGGATATATCTGTACCATCCATTAAACCGGATGCCGTTCTTTTTTACAGCCCCTCGGCGGTTGACGCCCTGATGGAAAACGGGCTGTTACCCGACTGGCCCTGCCCGCTTGTCGCCATCGGAACAACAACGGCCGATGCACTGCAGGCGGCCGTGGCCGGATTGCAGCAGGGAACTTCAAAATCCGCCCGGCAACCCGGCCCTGCCGGCTCTGCCGGAACTGGCCCGCTCTTCGGCTCAGCCGGAATTTATACCGCCGCAAAGGCTGCACCCGCTGCCATGATGGAGATGGCCGTACAACTCAATGAAATACCCGATGAATAACTTTCCCGAAATGAAAAACGACCTGCTGCTGCGTGCCCTGCGCGGCGAGGAGGTTGGCCGTCCGCCGGTCTGGATGATGCGTCAGGCGGGCCGGTACCTGCCCGAGTATATGGAACTGCGCGGGAAATACAGTTTTTTTGAACGGGTTGAAACTCCCGAACTGGCAACCGAAATCACGATGCAGCCCATCAGGAGGTTTGCCCCCGACGCGGCCATCATCTTTTCCGACATCCTGGTGGTGCCCCAGGCGCTGGGATCGCATGTTACCCTGGAAGAAGGCGAAGGGCCCCGCATCCTGAACCCCGTACGCACCGCCGGCGATGCGCTCGGTTACGCCGTTCCCGATGTGGAAGAGCGGCTGCACTATGTGATGGAAGCCCTTACGCTTACCCGGCATGCCCTTGGCGGACAGGCATCGCTGATCGGTTTTGCCGGCGCGCCGTGGACCCTGCTCTGCTACATGGTGGAAGGGCGCGGATCGAAGGATTTCGGCAAGGCCAAAGCGTTTTGCTACAGCCATCCTGAAGCGGCCGAACACCTGCTGCAGGTGATTGCCGATACAACCATACGCTACCTGAAAGCGCAGGTGGCGGCGGGCGCCCAGGCGGTTCAGGTGTTCGATTCATGGTCGGGACTGCTCAGCCCCGAAGATTTCAAACGGTATTCATTTCCGTACCTGAAGCAGATCGCCGATGCGCTGGCAGAAGACGCCCCGGTCATTCTCTACGCCAAGGGATCGTGGTACGCGCTTGAAGCCCTCAAACAGCGCACCAAAGCGTCGGCCCTGGGAGTAGACTGGACCGTAACCCCCGAATATGCCCGGCAGGCAACCCGGAATGAGATCACCCTGCAGGGCAACCTTGATCCTTCGAGGCTGCTTGGGCCGCCCGGCGAGATTGTGAAGCTCACCCGCCGGATGATCGAACGGTTCGGTGTGCAACGCTATATTGCCAATCTGGGCCATGGCATTACGCCCAATGTTCCGGTTGAGAATGCACGGGCGTTTTTTGATACGGTTAAGGAGTATGGCACCGTGGCCGGAAAAAGCACCGGCAAAGAAGAAATTGCAGGATGAGGTCACCGTCGGGAAAAGGATCAGTACCAACTGGCACCGGCACCGGCAGTGGCGCAGGTAGTGGAACCGGCAGTGGCACACATTACCGGCCGCTTCAGGCCCCCGGAATCATTGCAGGACGGTCTGCCATGAATATATCTGTTAAAATCTGTCATAAAACCGCGTTACATCATGCGTGAACAATTCACCGAATGGATCCACGATCTGCAAAACCGCATCTGCACCTCGATTGAAGAGCTCGATGGTGTGGCACGTTTCCGGGAAGACAGGTGGGAGCGGCCCGGAGGCGGAGGCGGCCTTACCCGCGTAATAGCCAATGGCGGGGTTTTTGAGAAGGGTGGGGTCAACACGTCGGTGGTACACGGCGAACTGCCCGAACTTATCCGCAGCCGTTTCAAGGTGGAGGGCGGATATTTTTACGCGGCAGGCATCTCACTGGTGCTGCATCCCGAAAACCCGTATGTACCGACCGTGCATGCAAACTTCAGGTACTTTGAAATCAGTGATACCGAAGGCGGACCGGTCAGCGATTTTTGGTTCGGGGGCGGTGCCGATCTTACGCCCTATATCCTGTTCGATGATGATGCCAGGCATTTCCACACAGTACTCAAAAAGGCCTGCGACCGGCACCATCGCGGTTTTTACCCCGAATTCAAGAAGGAATGCGACGCCTATTTCTACAATACGCACCGCAGGGAGAGCCGCGGTATCGGCGGGCTGTTTTTCGACTATCTGAGGGCCGGTGAATCGTTTACCAAAGAAGAGCGCTTTGCCTTTGTGAGAGATGCCGGAGAGGCGTTTCTGCCGTCCTATCTGCCGGTTGCTGAATGCCGGATGCATCACACCTGGACAGACAAGGAGCGCTACTGGCAGGAAATCCGCCGCGGCAGGTATGTTGAGTTCAACCTGATACACGACCGCGGAACGCTGTTCGGCCTGAAAACCGACGGCCGTGTCGAATCCATACTGATGAGCCTGCCGCCGAGGGTCCGCTGGGATTACGATTTCAGGCCTGAACCGGGATCACGTGAGGAAAAACTGATAAACATACTGCAACAACCGCGCGACTGGGTACTCGAAGAGTAGCGGCAAAAGCGGGAAATTAGATGTCCGGGTGGTTATGTGATTAAGACGAAGCTGTGTATTTTGCAGAAAGTAAAGGTGGGCGTTATGTAGCCGCAAGGAAAAACGATTTATTAAGTTCACATCCCGAAAACACAGTTATGTTGCTATTTTTGTTTGGATGATAGACTTAAATTTCGATTTTAGTTTTTCTGTGCTATTCTTCACAAGAATAAAATAATTTGATATGGCATTTGAAAGTTTGACAGATGGTAAAATTCTCAGTTTGATTAGTTGTCCTAAACGTCTATCTAATCCACAGGCAAGAATTAAAGTAATTGATGGTCATGAACAGGTTAATTATAAAGTTTATACAACAGATGGTTCAGGTTATGAATTTGTACTTTTTAAAAGACAAAATTTACGATCAGGAATGGAAGATGATTTTTCTTGTGGTCTAAGTTGGATTGCACCAAATGGCGAAACTCTAACGTTGAAAAGATATAATGGACCGAACCATAATCATCCAAATCATCTTGAAAATGAAAAGCTCGGCTACAATTGTCATATACATGTTGCAACCGAGAAGTATATAAAATCAAATCGAAAAGCAGATGGCTATGCTGAAGTCTCTGATAGGTATAAGACTTTAGAGGGTGCTTTCCATTGTTTAGTAATAGATTGTAAAATTAGTGGTATTAAGACAACTGAGGATGATATTAATCAGACTAATTTATTTGATTAATGAATATTGATATAAAAAAATTGGAGGAAAATCTTTGCAACGTGATGTGTGCTGAGATTAAACTACGACCAAAAAATGAAGAATTAGTTTTGGTTGAGACACCATTCTATTTTGCTGATGGAGATCCATATCAAATATATATCAAGGAAATGCCTGGTGGTATTATTAGATTAACAGATATGGGACATACAATGATGCACCTCAGTTATGAAAATAATATTGACAAATTTAGAGAAGGAACAAGAGGTAAAATACTTGAACAAATTAAGTCTGAAACGTTCATTTCCGAAAATGAAGGTGAATTTTATGTAGATACGACTATCGAAGCTTTAGTGTTAAATATATTTCGCTTATCTCAAGGGCTAACAAAAGTTAATGATTTGACCTTTCTCAATAGAGCACGGGCTGAATCAACTTTTTATGAGGATTTAAAAGAACAACTTCTAAATATTGTTGGTGAAGATAAAATCATAGAAGATTATTACTATGAAGACATGGAAAATTCCACTGACTACCCTATCGATTATAAAATCGATGGTAAATATGCTCCACTTTTCCTTTTTGGTATTCCAAATAGAGATAAAGCCAGACTAACTACTATAATTCTTGAAAGATTACTAAGGGCTAAAGCCGACTTTGATAGCCTTCTTATATTTTCCGATCAAGGAACCATACCAAAACAGGATTTAGCAAGACTTTCAAATGCTGGTGGTGAAATGATCGCATCATTAGATGCAGAAGCTGATTTCTCAAGGAAGCTGACAAGAAGAGTAAGTATGAATTAGAGTGTAGTTAAATTGGTATTGATCAATACACAACCATAACAATAGCTTCATACTGACCGGTTTTCAGCTATTTAACTTACATTGAATTGGTTGACCGACAGATAAAGCCATTGACCCGTTATTGGATATGACATTGCTGAAAAAGGTACTCTATCTGCTGATAATACTATTGCTGATGCTGCCGGATTCTGCCGCAGCAGACAAACCGGCCTATATTATTTACCAGAAAGACGGCCGGCAGGCTGCATACAGCGAGTTTGCGGCTGTGGCGCTCACCTACCCGGTTATCCTGTTCGGCGAGCTGCACAATAACGCGGTGGCGCACTGGCTGCAGCTGGAACTCACGCGGTCGCTGGCATCGGATGCGAGGCCACTGGCTGTTGGTATGGAGATGTTCGAGGCCGACAACCAGGTGCTGATAGACGAGTATTTTTCCGGCCTTATAAGCCAGGCCAATTTTGAACGGGAGGCCCGGCTCTGGAACAACTATTCCACGGACTACAAGCCTGTTCTCGAATTTGCCCGGACCAACGGGATGAGGCTGGTTGCCACCAACATACCCCGGCGGTATGCCTCGGCTGTACACCGGAACGGCCTCGAGGTACTGGAACAGTTTTCAACCGAAGCAAAACGATGGATGGCCCCGCTGCCTGTTACCGTCGATACTGAGCTGCCGATGTACAAGGCCATACTCGACATGGCGGGCGGCCACGGAACCCCGAACCTGGTCTATGCCCAGGCCGTAAAGGACGCGACAATGGCCTGGTTTATTCATCGCAACCTGTACGGCGGCGTACGTTTCCTGCACCTGAACGGTTCCTACCATTCCGACAACTATGAGGGCATAAACTGGTACCTGAAAAGACTGGTGCCCGAGATCAGGATACTTACAATAACAACCATTGAAGCGGATGACCCCGCCGATATACAGACTGATCAGCTTCAAAAAGCCGATTTTACGATTGTGGTTGCCTCCTCGATGACCAAAACATACTGATACGAACGGCCCGCTCAGCACTCTGCTCTTGTCGTGATTTGTGCCCGGAGGGAATTATTATGCAGTGGATGGGCAAAAACTGTCCACCCGACAGGTTCAAACGCCTGTTATACTGCAACTTGTGATTACTAAATTTAACTTTTGGGATCAGTAGTTGCGAATTTTTTCAAGCAATTCCGGAACCCGCCCTTTTGCAAAATCCCAGAGTACATCCAGGTCAAGGATATCATAGCCATGGGCAATGACATTACGAAAACCGATAATCTTTGAATATTCTGGAATATTTTCGATCAGATTGTCATGGTCAATTCGATCCAGCCGGTAAAGTGCTTCTCCTATTATTTCAAACTGCCTTTCAAGTGCTAGCTGGAGAATCCGATCCTTTTTGAAATCAGCGATACTTTTACCGCCAATGAATTCCATAATCTCTTCACAGGCATTACTGATGTCCAGCAATAATTTCTGTGGATTATGCGGCATAAATCAGTGTTTTTGACGAGTCAACCTCTTCTTGAAATATGTGATTCCTGAATTTTTTTATGGTCAGCAAATCTACCGGTCTCTGGTAAATTGCTTCAAGTCTTAGTTTAAATCCCATGTATTGTTCAAATGCACCCGAATATCCTTGTCGGTCAAATTCAACTAAAAAATCCAGATCACTTTCATCCGAAAGTTGACCT
>RECM01000127.1 GCA_007694035.1 Balneolaceae bacterium | reverse complement strand
ATGTTCCACACCGATAGTCAGGATCTCGCGGTACTTCCGTTTCCTGTACGCAAACCCGTCTTCTACCATCTGCTTTACTACCTGTTCGACGTACTCGAGCGGTTTTGCATCCTCAAATTCCATAATCAGGCCGGGTTCATCCGGATTTTCGGGTAGCCCTACGCCGATAGCCGCCGCAATGGTTTCTCCAATATTTGCTGATGTATAACTCGCATAGGCAACCGGTATCAGCGCGCCTTTCGGCAGTTCGATTTTGGATACCAGATTGCAATTCGGTGGTATGATACTGCTCATACGCACCAGGTTCGTATCGCCGATTCCTGCTTCCAGTAACGCGAAATCGAATGCATTCAGTAATGTGTTACCATCAGCAGCACCTTTTACAAGGCTGAAAATCTGAGGGGTTTTAACCATAGTAATACTGTTGAGAGCCAATTATTCCTTATCTCCTGTGCTTTCGTTGTAGATGTATGTTGGAATTGCGATAAAATACCGATAAGAAGTTACCGGATGTTCTGTCAGTTCGTATGCGGGCTGTATTTACCGGCATCTTTGGGCTTGAAAAGAAGCTCTTCGCCTTCGGGTACTTTAAACATTCCCCGTTTGAGCTCCATACTTGATATGCTTTTCGATTCGAACCGGTCTTTCACATACTCTTGTATGATCCATGGGTCGATGGTCTCGCCGCAGGTGAAAATATCCACGGCGGCGTAGTTGTATTCGGGCCATGTATGTATGGCGATGTGCGATTCGGCAATGACGATGGTTCCGCTGACGCCATGCGGGCTGAACTTGTGAAAGTTATGAGATATGATACTGGCCTTGGCACGTTTAGTAGCTTCGAGCAGGATGGACTCAATTTCGGATACATCGTTGATAATTTCTGGATTGCAATGGTAGTATTCCACCAGTATCTGCCTGCCAAGTGCTTTCATGATACCCTCCCGATAAATGGGTGATGAGATTGTTCTGTGAATTTTCCGGAAACCCGGTTGTCTGGTTTATTAAACGGAAAAAGCAACCCCGGATATCCTTCTGGCTGTTGACCAGGGGCGCCCGACAATGGCACCCGGAATACTCGGCAGTCGCTATGGGTAAGGTTGGTATCAGGAAGACATACAGCTGTAACGGGGTCAGGAATGTCCGGTACGCTGTCTAAAGTCTTTGATATCTGAAAATCATAAATGTTCAATTGCGTCTGAAAGATCTAAATCGTTGATTTACCTCGTTTCTGATATTTTCTTTTACCTCGTCATTTATATCATTGTTCTTGCGTTTTCACATATTACAACATAATTGTAACTTATGAAATATGCATCCAATCTGATAATTGATTAAACAATTCTATAATTGACGCAGAGAACCATAAATTTACGCACTTTTCTGACAAATTAATAATGCAGTCCACCAAAACTTTTTTTTCCGAAGAACAGGCCATTGCGCTCTATAAAAATCTGCTTCTGCCCCGCCGCATAGAAGAGAAAATGCTCAAACTGCTGCGCCAGAATAAAATCAGCAAATGGTTTTGCGGAATAGGTCAGGAAGCCATTCCGGTGGGCATTACTACCGCTGCCAAAAAGCAGGATTACATAATGACGATGCACCGCAACCTGGGTGTATTTACTACCCGCGATGTGCCACTCTACCCCCTTTTCTGCCAGCTTCTGGGTAAACGCGATGGCTACACGAACGGGCGTGAACGCTCTTTCCATTTCGGGATTCCTGAATACCGGATTATCGGCATGATTTCACACCTTGCAGCCATGTTGCCCGTAGGCGACGGTCTGGCCCTGGCATCAAAACTTAAAAAAGCTGATTTTGTGACTTTCGCTTTTGTGGGTGAAGGTGCTACCAGCGAGGGTGATTTCCACGAAGCCCTTAACCTGGCCGCTGTCTGGAAACTGCCCATAGTGTTCGTCATCGAAAATAACGGATATGGCCTGTCCACACCGGTTTCGGAACAGTATGCCTGCGCAAATCTGGTCGATCGTGCCATCGGTTACGGTATTGAAGGCGAACAGGTAGATGGAAACGATGTACTCGCGGTTTACGATGCTGCTAGCAGGGCCCGAAAGAGAGCAATTGAAACCGGTATGCCAACCCTCATCGAAGCAATCACCTTCCGCATGCGTGGTCACGAGGAGGCCTCGGGTGTTGCTTATGTACCTGACCACCTTTTTGAGGAGTGGGGCAGGAAAGATCCAATAGACAGGTACCGGAACCACCTTCTGAACGAAGGTCTCCTTAAGGAAGAGGATCTCGCAACAATTGAGACCGGTATAATTGCAACCTTCACTGATCCGCTGAACAGGGCATTAAAGTCGGAAGCACCCGTTTTTATTGAAGAAAACGAGCTGGCATCTGTCTATCAGCCGGTTTCACACCGCCGGCAGGCGCAGCAAAATGGTAAATCCGAAGACCTCAGATATATTGATGGCCTCCGTCTGGCTCTCAAGCAGGCTTTCGACGAAGACGAGCGGTTTATCATCATGGGCCAGGATATTGCCGAATACGGCGGTGTTTTCAAGCTTACCTCTGAATTCCTGAATCTTTATGGCAAAGAAAGGGTCAGGAACACACCCATCATTGAATCGGGCGTTATAGGTGCAGCCATTGGGCTGGCCCTTGAAGGGTTCAAACCGGTTGTGGAGATGCAGTTTGCCGATTTTGTAAGTTGCGGTTTCAACCAGATCGTAAATAACCTGGCCAAGTCGCACTACCGTTGGTCACCTCCGCTAGATGTAACCATCCGAATGCCATATGGCGGCGGTGTGGGTGCCGGCCCTTTTCACTCTCAATGTCCCGAAGGGTGGTTTATGCAACACCCCGGCCTTAAGGTTGTTGTACCAGCTACCGTTCAGGATGCCATGCAGCTTCTGTACAGCGCGTTAATGGATCCCAATCCATCGCTGGTATTTGAACATAAGAAGCTCTACCGGAGCCTTAAAGACAATATACCTGTGCATGCCACCTTCGAGCCGCTAGGTAAGGCTGCTGTTAGACGACAAGGTACAGACGCAACCATTATAACTTATGGCATCGGTGTGCACTGGGCACTGGAATACGCCGAAAAGGCCAGTGCGGAATCAGGGCTTGAATTCGAAATAGTCGACCTGCGAACACTCGTGCCCCTCGATATGGAAACCCTAACAGAGGCCGTGAAGAAAACAGGGCGGGTGCTGCTGCTGCAGGAACCTTCACGTACCATGGGTCCAATGAGTGAAATCGGGGCCCGTATCGCTGAAGAGTGCTTCGAATGGCTTGATGCCCCGGTCATTCGCTGCTCATCACTCGACACACCGGTGCCAACAAACCGCATTCTTGAAGAAGGTTACCTGGCAACGGCAAGGCTCGAAAGGCAGATGAGGAAACTGCTGGATTTTTAATTTGATGAAACCATAACCGGCGTTACTTTTCAGCACACTTAGAATTGAGGTACTCAAGTACAGATTAAATTACGTACCTCACTCATGCCTGTGCGGTCAGGTTATGCCACCGGCTAATCAAGCCGAAATACGAAAAACCCGTTGATCAGTTCATATGAGGCCGGAGCCTGCTCATGAGATCACCGGGGTAATCTGCCTGGGGCAGCATCTTCAGGGTTTGGGAGCCCTGCACCGAAAGTGCAATAAAGGACTCCAGTTCCTGGTTTTCTTCTACGTATTTGAGGAATACCCTTTGGGTCTCCTCTTCCAGAGTTCCGTCTATGAAGTGACAAATATACTCGTGGATGTTCTTATCACTTAACGCATTTATCATATGTACAGGGATTTACAGCATAGGGTCTATGCTGTATATACCCTATGCTGCAAATATTGTTTCGGCATTGGTGAAAGAATTTATCATTCCCTGCAGCCGAACCCTTCCCCTGTTGATCCTTGATTTAACCGTTCCCATCGGGAGATCCGTTATTTGCATGATCTCTTCATAGGTAAGGTTTTGAATATCCCGTAAGATGATGAGTTCTTTAAATTCCATAGGTATCCTGTCGAGCGCTTTTTCGATGTAGTTGACAAGCAACCGGTTGTCGACTTCACAATCCGGCTTTTCCCGTGTATCAACTACATCTATCTCGTATTCCTGATCATGCTCGTCATGGCCGGTGATGGAAACCATTTGCATGCGTTTGTTCTTTTTGTACTGGCTTTTTACCAGGTTACCCGCAATCGTGTACAGCCAGGTCGAAAACTTGGCTATACGCTCGTAGGAATTACGGCACCGGAATACACGAAGAAACGTTTCCTGTACAAGGTCTTCGCAGTCCATGTGGTTTTGGGTATACCGGTAGATGAAGTTGTGAATGCGGTTCTGATAACGCTCCACGATGAGATCAAAAGCTTTTTCGTGGCCCCCCTGAAACATCTCCATGAGATCTTCATCGGTCATTTGGCTCAGTGTATGTGCATCTACATTCTTCATTGCTTCAGTACTAAAAGATGTTGGTTACGAGTTTCTTCTGTAACCGGGATGATCTAGCCAGTTATCCGCTTGATCATCATCATCAGTACCGTTTGGGGATCCAGTTTGCTGTAACCCTTGATGGCCATGTCGGCATCAAGCAGCGCTTCGAAGATTGCGGGTAACTCCGCCGGCCCGAAGGCCCTGGCGTCACTGACCAGACTGTTGTAGTGATAGGTACTTCTCAATCCCATCTCCTTCATTATCTGGTCGCGGCCCAGACCCTTTTGTAAGAGCCGCTGTAACTGCCAAATACTCGAAAACACACTGTAAAAGAACCCGATGGTACGGATGACTTCTCCGGCATCTGATTGACTTTTATGCAACATCTGTTCCGCAATGAATAAACTTTCTGATTTTTTTTTTGAAACGAGTGCTTTCTTGAGCTCAATCACCGTATACGGCCTGTAAACGCCGATTACAGATCGAATATCTTCCTCATTAATTGGTTCGTCACTCTTCTTGTAGGTACAAACCTTATCCAATTCTGTGGACAGTAGCTGCAGATCACTGCCCACAAAATGATACATCAGCTCGGCCGCAGCGGGCTCAATTTGTTTCTGGTAATTGATATTTACCCAGTGTATAACCCAGTCGGCCACCTGGTCCTGGGGTACCTTATCAAACAGGTACAAACCAACGTTTTCGCTGTTTTTGATCATCTTGCCCAGGCGGGTATTGCCGGCAGGTGCCTTCTCGTCTGTAATTATGAGGAGCGTGGTTGGATTAGGCTGATCCAGATAGGGAATCAGCTCATCGTAGCTTGACCCCTGCTGCTCCTGTTCGTCTTCTGCAACCTCTTTTTTGAACAACCCATGAAATTCCCGCAGTATAACTACCCTCATTTCGGCCATCATGGGATAACTGCGGCATATACCAACTACCTTCTGAAGGGTTGTA
>RECM01000200.1 GCA_007694035.1 Balneolaceae bacterium | reverse complement strand
ATCTTGACCGTGGTGAAGACCTTTATATTGACAGGTCGGTCTGGGGCATCACACTGCTGGCAGATCAGGATATTGGCGACGGATTCAGTGTCAATTCCATTACGGCCTACCGGGAATTTGACTCTTATGAGTCTTTTGATGCAGACGGAACAGCAGCCCCGGTTCTCTGGTTTGCCGAAGATGCCTATGGCCAGCAGTTCAGCCAGGAATTCCGTTTGAACTTCGATCGCGGCGGTGTGTTCAAAGGCTTTGGAGGCGTGAGTTACTTCTGGGAAGACGGATATCAGAGAGTACCTTTCGAAACCGATGAACGAAGCTACTGGGCACTACTCACTCCTTTCCTTGCCGGATTTGGTGTTCCCTTTCAACCGCTGGTGTTCCCTGACGGAACCCCAAACCTGAGTGTGCCTGTGAACCCGCTCACCGGAGTACCTCATAAAACGTTTCATGAGGAAGAATACACAAATTTTGGAACGCTCTCAGCATATGAGGCATTTATAGACGGCACCTTTCAGCTCACCAACAAGCTGGGCATTACCGCAGGGCTCCGGTTTTCCTATGAAGATGTAACCGGTGCTTTTGATGTACCGGCTGCCCCGATTCCCGGTACCCTTGGTTTTGTACTCGGAACCAGCCCCAACAATCTATTCGCTCCAACCAACGGAAAACAGACGAGAAGCGAAACCTTCACCTCACTTATTGGACGGCTAATTGCCAGCTATCAGTTTTCTCCTCAAACAAATGTCTTTGCCAGTTTCTCAAGAGGACGCAGGCCAAACGTAATCAACGTTACTGCCAGCGGGTCGAGAGTGCTTGACAACGAAATAGTGCTCAGCTACGAAGCAGGTTTGAAACAATTAGCTCTCGACAACAGACTGAGTTTTGATATCAGCGGATTTTTCTACAATTACAGCAACTTCCAGACCTCTGTTGCAGAGTTAACTCAAGACGGCCTGGTCATTGAAACAAGGGATACCGGCGAGGCCACCGCTTATGGGATTGAAACCTCAACACGTTTCAATGTGAACAGAAATTTCTCGTTGTTTGGCAACTACGGCTACGTAAACGCGACCATCGACGATACCGATTCTGACGGAAACGAGCAGGCACTCGCCGGCAACCGCTTCCGTCTCACGCCGGAGCACTCCTTCTCGCTTGGATTCAATCTGGTACAGTCTGTGGGCAACAGCGCCTCAGTTTTCATCCGCCCTTCTTACACCTGGAAATCACAGGTGTTTTTTGAAGAGGACAACCAGCCCGGAATTGAACAGGATGGTTATGGCCTGTTAAACCTACGTGCCGGTGTTGAATTGTTTAACCGCAATCTGGAGATTGCCCTTTATGGGAAAAACCTGCTGAACGAGGAGTATATTATCGATGCCGGAAATACAGGAGGGGCATTCGGAATACCCACATTTATTGCCGGTCCGCCACGGCTCATTGGAGTTCAGTTAACCGGAAAATTTTAATCAATCAACCGGCTGGTAGATATGCAAACCCGTAAAGAGTTTATTGAGTTATTTATAAAAGGTATTGGTTGCTTTTCGGTGGCTGCCTCCCTTCCGTTTGTTCCTTCTTCCGCATCCGCTTCTCGTGCATCGCTGGCTCGAAGAGAGATCCGGTTTCCCCAGGGGCTGGCCTCCGGCGACCCCACTACCGACAGTGTTGTGCTATGGACCCGGGCCGTTGATTCATCCGGCGATACGTCGCCCATTCAGGTTATGGCCCAGGTCTCGACCTCACCCGACTTCAGCGAAATCATAGCTGAAAAAGAGTGTGAAGCCACCACAGAATCCGACTTTACCGTTCGCCTGATCGTTCATGATCTGAAGCCCGATACACGGTACCATTACCGGTTTGTTTCGGGAGGGCATCAAACCCCACTCACCGGCAGAACCAGAACTGCGCCAGCGCCGGACAGCGGCAAGACAATCAACATCGCCTATGCCAGCTGCCAATCCTATGAGGGTGGATTTTATCACGCTTATCGCGAATTGATCGAGCGCGACAAACGTGCGGAAAGCGATGACCAGATTGATCTGGTGCTCCATCTGGGAGATTTTATTTATGAAACACTCGGATACGGGTCTGCCCGGAAACTTCCGCCATTTCCCAGTGGAGGCGGTGATCTGGGCGGCAGTGTTGACTGGGCCAGGTCCTTTGCCGTTACGCTCGAAGACTACAGGCACCTGTACCGTCACTACCTGATGGATCCCGATCTGATGGAGGCCCGAGCCCGGTGGCCATTCGTGGTAACCTGGGACGATCATGAATTCACCGACGACAGCTGGCAGGGTGTGGCCACGTACACTACGCCCAACACGCCCTCCCAATCCAGAAAACTGGCAGCCAACCGCGCCTGGTTTGAGTACATACCCGCGTTTCTCACAGGCCTTGCTGAAACAACAAAACGCGAGCAACACGCATCTGATTTTAAGGATGCCGTTGTGACCGATGCCCCCATAACCGATTTTGATGAGCACGGCTTTAGCAATGAACCCAACAACAGAAAAGCCATAGAATCACTTACTATATACAGGTCGTTCCGCTGGGGCAGGCATGTAGATCTTCTGGTTACCGATACCCGGTCGTACCGCAGCCGGCATCCGGTACCCGGAGCCATAGCACTCGAGATATCCGGAAATGCAAGGTACGTAGCGCCACTTGAGCTTGTGAAGATATCGGATGCAGGCAGAACCTGGAATGGCGGCAACCCGCCCGATGTAATTGAAATTGGAGGCCAACAGATTCCGAATCAGCGCAAAAACGATCCGGTCGGAACCCTGCTCGGTGCCAGGCAGAAAGAGTGGTTCAAGAAGACCTTAGCTGAATCGGGTGCAACCTGGAAAGTGTGCGCTTCATCTGTACCCATGATGCCCATGCGTATGGATCTGCATCAGGTGAACCCGGAAGCCACCAACACGATCTTCACAACCGATACCTGGGAGGGTTATCTGAGCGAGCGGGAAGAACTCATGAACTTCCTCAAAGATAACCGGATTCGGAATTTCATATCTCTTGCAGGTGACAACCACAACAGTTTTGCAGGAATTTTGTCGCCCGATTTTGAGAACATGGAGCCTGAGATCGTGGGGGCTGAGTTTTCCGTCTGTGGTATCAGTTCTACCAGTGTGTTCTCTGCATTGGTAGGCATCGTTGAAAACGACAACCCGTTGCGCCCGCTTATAACGTATGACGGCAGCCTTCATGGCGGTGATGATAAGTACGTTCAAAATCTGAACACCACGTTCTTGTGGGGATCCAAAGCTGCGGCTGCAGCTGCTCAAACCGGCAGTGTTGAAACGGCACTGCAGCAGAGAAATCCGATGCAAAATCCACATTTACGATATGTCGATTCAAACGCCTACGGAATCGGTATTGTGAGAATAGATGGTCGTTCTGTTCGCAACGAATTTATTACAATAGCGCCGCCGGTTGACTCGTCAAACTCCGGGGTTGTGCTGCGGAACTCCCATCTGGAATTTCCCGCATTTGATACATCCCGGAATCAGGATCTTATCATTACCCGCATTGACGGGCAAAAACCCTTCCCTCTTTCCGGTCTGGGTTAGTTAATAACTATTCAGAAAAAAGTTTTAAGACCCGGGTTTAACCGCTTCAGGTTCGGGATGTTCGCTACCTGCAAAAGCAGGTTATTACTGCCTTAACCCAGCAGCCTGAAGTTTCTTATTAAAGATTTCAGGTCATGCGACACACACCAGGTCATACGATACATCAGGCTCTGCTTACAAAAACGGATACGGTGTACTAAAAATAAATCTGCCGCATGTTAAAGGCCCTGTCGGGGTGCAGCATTACCCGATATCTGCTCCTGTGCCGCTTTCCTGAGTTCAAGTGGTGCGATAATTTTTGGAAACGGATTTTTTGTTCCTCCCGTACCCACAACAATGATGTTGCCAAAATTCAGTATTCTGCCTAAAACACCCTGATCGACTTGGATTCCCTCTACCTTATCGAGCAGCACCTCAAGGGAATTGCGGCGAATAAATCCCGACTTGCCAATCACTCGTTTGTTGGTGATCCCGATTTCCGTTGTAGTATATCGCATGAAACGGCTTATCGCACTCAAAACGGCAAGTAACAGCGCGAACTGAGCCGCCGGTATAGCCTCACCGCCAGCATTGAATAGCAGCAATGCAATCAGCAAAAAAATCAGCGGCCAGAGAAAAACAATCCAGTGCAGTCGCGACCGGTGGATAATGGTTTCTCCATTCATCAGATTTTGCTCAACATAACCCATAAAACCTCCTGTAATAATTTATCGTGAAACGTATATTTTTCTCCGTATTCCGATCGGACCGGAGTTATTCAAAACTAAAAACTATAGATCAAATTCTAATATTATATTTATGTTATCTAATAGTTACCAAACCTGATTTATACCAACAATTTCACTTTCTCAGACTACGTAGTCTGTGCCGGATAATCCATTGGGTTGACATAGAGGGAGAATCCTTTTCCCATGCATCGATAATTTCGCGGGCGTGGGGCGGGCTCACTTTCATCAGGTCGTTCAGGTTGTTGCCAACCGATTTCTGCACAACTTTCTGGCTGTCGTGCCGAAGGTAACCCGGTACAGCCCTGAACGTATCGAAATGCCGAAGTGCGATGAGGCTTTTCGGGCCCATGGCAGGCGAATCCGCAGTCTATCGTATAATCTTGCCTATTTCACCAGCATCATCTTTCTTGTCTGCACAAACTCCCCGGCAGTGATTCGGTAGATATAGGCGCCGCTGCCAAGCAATGCTGCATCAAAACTGACCTGATGCCGGCCCGCAGCGTGCAAACCGTTTTCCAGCACTGCCACGCGCCGGCCCAGTATGTCGAATACTTCAAGCAGCACGTTTGCTGCTTCCGGCAGGCCGAATTCAATAACCGTAGTCGGGTTGAACGGGTTGGGATAGTTCTGGTTGAGAGAGAAAAGCATTGGCACTTCTTCTGTCTCAATGGAGGTTGCATCCGGGCAGGTACCCCAAACCGGTTTATTTCCCTCTGCCAACAGGCTGTTGGATGAGAAGTTATTCGGTTCCGAGCCGATATTTTGCACACACCATGAAGTCAGGTTCTGGTTGAAACTATTCGCACTGGCAAACATCGACGTCATATTCGTCACTGAAGAAACATCCCAGCCGCCAATATCCTGATTAAATCCAGATAACGTGAACATATTTGACATATTTGTAACGGATGATACATCCCAACTGCCAATATCCTGGTTAAATGCCCAAGCTGCCCTAAACATACCAGACATATTTGTAATGGAGGATACATCCCAGCTGCCCAAATTTCCGTTAAAGGCCCTGGCATCTCTAAACATCTCTCTTATCTGTATTACAGAGGTGATATCCC
>RECM01000153.1 GCA_007694035.1 Balneolaceae bacterium | reverse complement strand
CGGCCTATGATTTCAGCCTGAACGGCATGCTGAGTGTGGCCTACTGGCAAACGCTATTTTTCCAGAGCGGCAATCTCCGCTATTATGTGATGACCATCGTTGGTTTCACCGTATTAATGGTCGGGTATCCCTTGTTGAGCAAGGCCGGAATTTTCATACCAGCAGACTGGAGCAACATCCATTTCTACGAGTGGCTGCTTTCCGGGCTGATGATCGCCAGTGTGCTGGCGGCTGCTACGGCGCGGTCGGGTCTTGTTGCTATAATTTCGCTTGGCGTGTTGGGTTACAGCATCGCCCTTATCTATCTGCTGTTCAGCGCGCCCGATCTGGCTATCACCCAGATCCTGGTTGAGACGCTGACCGTGATTCTGGTTGCCCTGGTGCTGATCAAACTGCCGGCCGTGCCCCGAAAACCGGCACCAATTGGCCGAGCCCGGAATATCGTGATTGCCGTTTCGGCGGGCCTGATGGTAACCCTTACCCTGTTTGCGGCATTAACGGTTCCGTTCGATCCTTTCATGGTCGATTATTTTTCCGAAAACAGCTACGTAATCGCCCACGGCCGGAATATTGTAAATGTGATCCTGGTCGACTTCCGGGCCCTTGATACGCTCGGTGAAATAACGGTACTGGCCGTGGCCGGGGTCGGCATATTCGCCCTCATCAAACTCCATAAAGCCGTTAAAGTTGAAAAGGAGGCGGGCAAATGATGAAGTCGCTGATTTTACAGACCGCCACCAAGCTGCTTTTCCCGCTTTTGCTGCTGTTTTCCATATTTTTGTTCCTGAGAGGGCATAACGATCCCGGCGGCGGATTTATCGGCGGGCTGGTGGGTGCGGCCGCATTTGCGCTGTTCGCCATTTCGAGCGGCACCGAAAAGGCCCGTGAGCTGCTGCGCATCGATCCGACCTTTATGATTGGCCTCGGACTGTTTTTTGCCTTGCTCAGTGGTGTGATTTCGATGTATGCCGGTACCCCGTTCCTGACCGGGCACTGGGCGTTCCCCATGGTTTTCGGAGCCGAAATGCACCTTGGCTCGCCCATACTGTTCGACATCGGTGTCTATCTGGTCGTGGTCGGGTTTACGCTGGCCGTCATCTTTTCACTCGAGGAGGAGGGCTGACATGGAACCGTTACTGGCCATTGTGATCGGAGTGCTTTTCTCGACCGCCATCTACCTGATGATGCAGCGAAACCTTGTGAGGATCGTGATTGGTGTAATCATACTGAGCAACGCGGTAAACCTGCTCATCTTTACCATGGGCCGGCTCACCCGGGCCAGTGCCCCGCTCATCCCATTCGGCGAAAAAGTACCGCTCGAAGCCATCGCGAACCCCCTGCCGCAGGCCCTCGTGCTTACGGCCATCGTAATCGGGTTCGGCCTTTTCGCCTTCGCCCTGGTGCTCACCTACCGCACCTATAAGGAGATCGGCACCCTCGATGTGGATGAACTGCGTGAAGCGGAAACCCCCTATGAAAACCCGTCTGATAAAAAAGACGGCAAAGCGGTAAAGGAGGGCTGACCCGGTGGATCATCTGCTTACGCTGCCCGTTCTTATTCCCCTGCTGACCGGAGCCATCGCTTTCCTGTTTTACAAAAATGGTACTGTACAGCGCTGGATCGGCCTTGCCGGAACCGTTGCCCTGCTCATCGCCTCCATACTGCTTCTGGTAGATGTATGGAGCAACGGCATACAGGCCGAGCAGTTCGGGAACTGGCCGGCGCCGTTTGGCATCTCATTTGTGGCCGACCTGCTCAGCAGCATCATGATCACAATAAGCGGTGTGATGGGCTTTGTAGTGGCCGTGTATGCGGTAGCCGACATCGACAAAACCCGCGAAAAATTCGGTTTCTATCCGCTGTATCACATCCTGCTGATGGGCATCAACGGCACCTTCCTTACCGGTGATATCTTCAACATGTACGTGTGGTTCGAGGTAATGCTCATCTCCTCGTTTGTTCTGCTGGCGCTGGGCAACGCGAAAGCCCAGCTCGACGGGGCCGTGAAATATGTGATCATCAACCTGGTGGGTTCGGCTATTTTCCTGATGGGAATCGGATTTGTATACGGCCTTACCGGTACCTTGAACATGGCCGAATTGTCGGTCAGGCTGAACGAGGTCGACAATGCCGGCCTTGTAACCACGGTATCGATGTTTTTCATGATATCATTCGGCATCAAAGCGGCGGTCTTTCCCCTGTTCTTCTGGCTCCCGGCATCGTATCACACCCCGCCTGTTGCGGTTTCGGCCATTTTTGCCGGTATGCTTACCAAGGTGGGGGTCTATACACTGATCAGGGCGTTCACCCTGCTGTTCACGCAGGAAGTGGCCTACACCCACCACATCATACTGTGGATATCGGGTCTTACGATGCTTATCGGCGTTCTTGGTGCCGCGGCACAATCGGAGGTACGCAGAATCCTCTCCTTCCACATCATCAGCCAGATCGGGTACATGATTATGGGCCTGGCGCTGTACACACCGCTGGCGCTTATCGGGTCGGTATTCTATATCGTTCACCACATTATCGTGAAGACCAACCTGTTCCTGGTTGGCGGCCTTGCCAGAAAGCTCACCGGGTCGTATGAACTTAAAAAGATGGGCGGGCTTTACCGTTACTACCCGTGGCTGGGCGTGCTATTCCTGATCCCGGCGTTTTCACTGGCCGGGTTCCCGCCGCTGTCGGGCTTCTGGGCCAAGTTCACACTGATCTACGCGGCCCTGGAGATCGAATCGTACTGGATTGCCGGGGTGGCGCTGCTGGTAGGCCTTCTCACATTGTATTCGATGACCAAAATCTGGATGGCGGCCTTCTGGACACCCCTGCCCGGCTATGAGAACGACACCACGGGGGCCGGCTTCAATAAAATTGGGCCGCGCGACATGTTCCTGCTTGTTACCCCGATAGTGATCCTGGCTACCCTCACGATCATTATCGGGTTGTTCCCCGAACCGTTCTACGAGCTTTCGCTCAAGGCGGCCGAAGAACTTCTCGACCCCACCAACTACATTAACGCGGTGCTTGGAAAATGACACTACTGCTGATCAATTTCATACTCGCGATCGTGTGGATCTTCATAACCGGAGAATTCACACTTGGCAATATCATGTTTGGTTTCTTCCTGGGCTACCTGGTGCTTGTGGTGGTGTCGCCGGCCATAGACGGTGGTCAGTATGTGCGCAAAGTCTGGAAAGTTCTGTTTCTGATCGTCTATTTTATTAAAGAGCTGTTTGTATCGAGTATCCGCGTGGCTATTGATGTGATGAAGCCAACCTTCAGGATGCAGTCGGGCGTGGTTGCCATACCACTCGACGCACAGACCGACTTCGAGATCACCCTGCTGGCCAATATGATCTCCCTCACGCCGGGAACCCTTAGTCTTGATGTTGCCCCTGACGGGAAAACACTCTACATCCATGCCATGTACATCGACAACGGGGATGTGGAAAGTGTACGCAACAGTATCAAAGAGGGTATGGAGCGGCATATACTTGATGTAACGCGCGATACCGGATTCAGTAAATACAGGGATGAAGCCTCCCACTAATGGGTTGATACCGGTTGATGCCGAAGGTAAAAGACCGGAAGGTGGTTAACCGCTTTCACGCGTATGGTAGATTGACTACTTTACAGGTAAAGACGTCAAATTTTAACCACGAAAAAGAACCGTGAATAAACGTATTCCCGCGATCGGCCTGCTGCTGCCGGTGATGGTGATTGCCGTGATGGCCGCTGCCTGCACACCGGATAAGAAACCGGCAACCATCACTGTTGAAGAAGTGGCATTCGACGGTGATGAGGCTGGCATGCCCTGGCTCACATCGCTTCGCAGCGGAGGCGTGGCCATGAGCTGGACCCGCACCGAAGCCGGCATCCCCCGGCTGGAATACGCCAGTTACCAGGGCGGTAACTGGTCTGCACCGGGCGTTATCGCCACTCAGCAGGAGGGTGAGGAGTGGTTTGTGAACTGGGCCGATTTTCCCTCGATTGCCGAGCTTGGCGACGGCGGGCTGTCCACTCACTACCTCGTTTCGAGCGGCGAGAACATCTTTGCGTATGATGTGCACATCACCCGTTCCGATGCGGAGGGCAACTGGATGCAATCGGTGACCCCGCATACCGACGGCACACAGACCGAGCACGGTTTTGTATCGCTTTTACCCTGGCAGGACCACAGCGTGATGGCGGTATGGCTCGACGGACGGAACACATCGGGTGGCCACTACGGTCACGGCGGCGGGCCGATGACCCTGCGGTCGGCTGTTATCGGTCCGGACGGCCTGACCCATGAATTCGAACTCGATCCGGCCGTTTGCGACTGCTGCCAGACATCGGCCGTGCGGCTGCCCGGCGGCGGGGCACTGGCTGCTTACCGCGACCGCACCCCGGACGAGATCAGGGACATCTCTGTGGTCCGTTTCCGCGACGGGGCCTGGGAGGAGCCCCGGGTGCTGCACCGCGACGGCTGGGAAATCTACGGATGCCCGGTAAACGGCCCGGCCCTCGATGCCATCGGCGAAACCGTGGCCGCTGCCTGGTTCACCCAGGCCGGCGATACTGCGCGTGTAAAAGTGGCCTTTTCCGGCGATGGCGGCGACAGCTGGTCGCCACCTGTAATAGCCGATTCCGGGCATTCGCTCGGCCGGGTCGACATCGTGCTGCTCGATGGAAACCGGGCCCTGCTGAGCTGGATCGACCACGAGAAGCGCGATGCGCGCATCCTGGTGCGCATAGTGCACCGCAACGGAGAACTGGAGCCTCCCGTGGCTGTCAGTTCTGATGAGGGTCTTTCATCACGAGCAGCGGGTTTTCCGAGAATGGCAAAATACGGTAACGACCGGGTAATGATCGCATGGACGGCCGTGGACGGGGGCCGAAGGAGTGTTGAGGTAAGGAAGATTGCAACACCATGATGATATCTCCCTCTAAAAGGCAGTGTCCAGAAGATAATTGGGCAAAATGAGTGTCGCACTACGTGGTATTTAACCCAGAAGACCCGCGCCTTATATTGTTGAACAAGCCTTTCCAGGATTATAATGCGAAAGGCAAGAGGAAAATAGAGGTGAGACAGCAATACTATGCATGATCCGGTTCATGTTCCGGACAAGCCCGGGGAGTTTTCGTTTCTTTTCCGTTTCGCTCACAGGTGTGAAAAGGAGGGTGGAAGATTCACTGAAGTACCTGATAAGAGACAGAATAAATGGTCTCCTTACTACCCAATAAGCAGCTTATTCGCTGATATTAGTCCCTTCAATTCCTTATATGTTGCAGATATGCTTGAAATTGTCCAAATTGCTAATAGGAACTTCGGTTCCCTTAATAAGTAGTTATAGGGCTAAAGTCAACGCTTCCCTTTCTAAACTATACTATCGTTACCCAAG
>RECM01000037.1 GCA_007694035.1 Balneolaceae bacterium | reverse complement strand
CACATCAGCCCTGTCAATCCCATAACCTCACAACTCCACCCAGTTCCACACCTACTCCGACTCCAACTGCGACACCGACTCCGGCTGCGACTCAGCTAACCTACAACACCCCTGAACCACGCTTTCACAATTAATAGAGTATCAATTAATACTATGTATTTTGTCAATAAACCGTTCAGTTTCAAAACACTCTGTGTTCTGCCATTTCTGCTTGCGGCCTGTTCAGCGCCCGAAGTACCGCCCAATATCGTACTGATACTCACCGACGATCAGGGGTATGGCGATGTGCGCATACATGGCAACGACCAGATCGATACCCCGTGGATGGACCAGTTAGCCCTGAACGGGGTAAGGATGGACCGCTTTATGGTGTCCTCGGTTTGCGCGCCCACCAGGGCCAGCCTGCTCACTGGCCGGTACCATTTCAGGGCCGGAACGCAGTGGGTTACCCGCGGCCTTGAATCGATGCATCCCGATGAAACTACCATGGCACAGGTTTTCGGTGAGAATGGTTACCGTACCGGGCTCTTCGGCAAGTGGCATAACGGAGCCCACTACCCGAACACCCCCAACGGGAAAGGCTTCGACGTGTTCTTCGGATTTTCAGAAGGCCATACCAACAATTACTTCGACACCTCCCTTGAGTACAACGGGGAGATGGTACCCACATCCGGGTATCTCACGGATGTGCTTACCGATTCGGTTCTGTCGTTTATCCGTCAAAACCGGGACCGTCCCTTTTTTGCCTACGTGCCCTATCAGGCACCTCACAGCCCCTTTCAGGTACCCGACCGGTACTTTGACAAGTATGCAGGGCGGGGGTTTGATGCCCGCGATGCCACTGTGTACGGTATGGTTGAAAATACAGACGACAACCTGGCGCGGATTCTAAATGAACTTGAAGCAAACGGGCTAACCGGCAACACCATCGTCATTTTCATGGGCGATAACGGTCCCAACGGGGTGCGCTATAACGCCGGAATGAGGGGAATTAAGGCCAGTGTGCATGAAGGCGGCGAGCGCGTACCGTTTTTCATCCAGTGGCCCGGCAAAATACCGGCCGGACGCCTCCGGTCAGATCTTACGGCCCACATCGATGTACTGCCAACCCTTGTAGATCTGGCCGGCATCAGCTGGACATCACCAAAAAAACTGGACGGGAAAAGTTTTGCCGCCATGCTGCTGCAGGATGAATACGAATGGCCCGACAGAATGATATTCAGCCATCACTCCAGATGGGATTCCCTTGAGGTGTTTCCCGGTGCGGTGAGAACGCCCCGCTACCGAGCGGTACTTGAAGACGGTGATAACTGGCAGCTGTACGATATGCCCGACGATCCCGGCCAGCAACGCGACCTGTCCGGTGAACATCCGGACCTTGTTGCCGAACTGTCATCCGGCTACTACTCATGGTTTGATGAGGTTACCCGCAATCTTCCCGAACACCGCCGCATCCCTGTCGGATACCAGGCTGCTCCGGAGGTAACACTTCCTGCACCGGAAGGAAAATTCAGCGGTAACGTACGGTTCTACGGTGAATCGGGATGGGCCAACGACTGGTTTACGGGATGGACTTCAACCAACGACCGGATATGGTGGGAGCTCGATGTGGTCTCTGATGGCGAATTCGATATCTATCTGGACTATACCGCGCCGGCAGAAGATATCGGTGCGGTAATACTGGCAACCATTGGCTCCATTCAGGTATCAGGCATTACTGAGACACCCGTTGAAACCGTTTTCATCCCAAGCCCTGACCGGGTGCCCAGAGGCGAAGTGTATGAAAAAGAATTCTGGGGGTCGAACCATCTCGGGCGGATCCAACTCCAGTCGGGCCACCAGCGCATTACCATGCAGGCCACGGATATTCCGGGAGAAGCCGCCATGGAATTAAAATCGGTGCGCCTGATCCGGGTTGACTGATTCCGGCATTGCGCTGGCGATCATATCCTTTATGGCGCCGGGTACCGGCTTACCGTCGGGTGCCGTGCAGATCACAAAAAAATATTACTGCAGGCAACCATCCGGCAAATAGTACTGTATAGATAGTACTGTATAGCCGGGATAACAGGCTGCGTCATAATATCGTACTGATTATTGTACTCAGGATGGAGGACACCCATGTTGCACAAGATACTGTCGGCCTTTGCCATATTAACCCTGACCCTGTCCGGTCACATCTTTGCCCAGGTTGTCTATAACGACGACATCCAGCCCATATTCAATACCCGCTGCATTGCCTGCCATGGCGGAACCAGCGGTGTATTTCTTACTTCCTATCAGGCCGTGATGGGAAGTGTGGGCCAACAGTACGGCACGAATATCGTGATACCCAACGAACCGGACCAAAGCCCGATCATCGACAAAATCGGCACCAGCCCAACCTATGGGGACCGTATGCCACAGGGCGGCCCCTACCTGAGTGAAGATCAGGGGCCCAAACGTTGTGCCTGTCAGTATTGGAAAACACGGTCGCCTGCCATTACCTCCTGCGTTTCGGCATTGAAGGTAACGAACTGCCTGGTTCTGAGCGCCGCCGTAACCATGATATTGGCTACGGAGTGGTAATACCCGGCTTCCACTGATGCACTCGGGGTTTTACGGGACCTTATGCACTCCATCCAGTTGAGCATGTGCAGGCTGGTGGCTTCATCGACGGAGGTATTTGCCGATGTAACAACCTGTTGGGTATCGGCAAGGCGGAACTCTGACAGCAGGTTGGCTTCCATACCCATCGCCTGAGCATGCTGTTCGCTGAGGCCGCCATTTGGCGATACCATATTCGTATCCAGGTTGAGTTCACCACCATTCGAGTAGTAAATCTCTTTTATACCGCCTGCCGAATTGTGCATGCGTGAGGTATAAACCACCTGGAAACCGCGGTCCGGATTGTCCACCGGGCCATATTCAAATACGGCAGTCATCGTATCATAATTCGAGCGGCCGTCCTGCCATTTGTAGATGCCCCCGTTGGCCGTAACGCTGCGTGGATACATATGACCGGTGAACCAGTGCACCGTATCGATCTGGTGCGACATCCACTGACCCGGGATTCCTGACGAATAGGGCCAGAACAGCCTGTATTCAACATATTTACGGGCGTCGAACGGCTCAAAGGGCCGGTTCATGATGTAGCGTTGCCAGTCCACATCCGTCTCTTTCAGGCCGGCTACCAGCGACGGGCGGCGCCATCGGCCGGGCTGGTTAACATTCCAGCTCATCTCGACCATGGTGATGTCGCCAAACCGCCCGGAGGCGATAAAATCGTGAGCTGCGTGATAATTCCTGCCGCTGCGGCGTTGTGACCCGATCTGAACCACAATCCCTGAATCCTTTACGGCTTTCATGGCCGCACGGTTGTCGTGCATGGTTTCAGCGAACGGTTTTTCCACAAACGCATCCTTCTTCGCATCGGCGGCTTCGATGGTGTGCAGCGCGTGCTGGAAGTCGGCCGTTGAGATGATAACCGCGTCCACATCCGGATCGGCATACAACTCCTCGTTGTTCCTCCAGATTTTCACATCCTTTTCATACCGATCCTTCATAAACTGGCGGCCTTCATCGCGCCGCAGGTTCCAGATGTCGGATATGCCGATGATATCGAAATTCTGCGCTTTGCTGTAGTCCATGAGCCCCGGAATGAGCGCTTGCCGGGCACGGTCGGAGAAACCGACAATTCCCACGTTCACACGGTCGTTCGCCCCGAGTATACGGGAGTAACTGCTGGCCGGCATGGCCACGATTCCGGCAGTCGCGATGGATGCCGATTTGAGAAATGCGCGTCTTGAAATGCTCATAATTCCTTTATTTTAATTGAACGGAATGAAACCTTGTCGCCATGGTCCTGCAGCAGGATATGGCCGTATTCGGCATTGCCGAAATTCGGGTGATCAACGAACTTGCTGAAATTCACCAGGGCCCTCCACATCTGGGTGCCGCGCTCATATTCCATTACTTTTATGCCATTCAGCCAGTGCTCAACATGGCGGCCGCGAACCAGGATGCGTGCCCGGCTCCACTAACCGGGGCCCATAAAACGTTTGTTCTGCGCCGGTATCAGGTCATACAGCGAGGCCAGCGTGCGGTTGCCTTTCACACCCCGGGCCGCATCCGGGTGCCTGCGGTCGTCAAGAATCTGGAATTCACAGCCGAGGGATGATCCGGATTCCGGGTTTTCAGCGGGATTAACGAAATACTTGATGCCGCTGTTGGCCCCTTCCGTGATGTTGAAATCCACAATCAGGTCAAAATCCCGGTACATCTCAATGGTGATGATGTCGCCGCCATGGGCCGCTTCACCGCCACCTGATGCCTCAACCGTCAACACCCCGTCGCTGATTGTCCATCCGTGCCTGGGAAAATCATCATGCCGGGCACTTCGCCAGCCTTGGGTGCTCTCGCCATCCCACAACAGTTTCCATCCTTCCGCTTTTTCGGCTTCACTGAGCGTATTGGGTATGAAATTGTTCTGCTTCAGCTCCGATGCCGGCGTTTGATGAAGCTCCGGATTTTCCGTGATGATACGCACCGACCGGAAGGCAATATCGATTCCGATAAGACCCGCATCGTTAATTGAGTGCACCTGCAGGGCAATGAAGCCTTCGGATGTTTCATCGTCGAGCAAATTTGCGGCCTCAACGCCATTAATCCAGGTCCGGATGGACGGCCCCAGGGCCTCGACCCGAATTATGTTCCAGTCTCCCTGCCTGAAGGCTTCCTGCCCGGGTTTATTTTCATACAACGGATACATCCATCCGCGGCGGGCCTCATCATAGATACCGGCGCTCCATGACCGTTCCGATGGGTCTATCTCAACCTGGTAGCCGTACACACGGCCCCTTTCATTTACTGCACTGCGTATCTGTACACCGGAATTCAGCAACGGATCGACCAGAAATTCAAATTCAAGAATGAAGTCGCTGTAGGTATCGCGGGTGGCCAGAAAGCTGTTCGGCGAATCGGGCACAGCCACGCCGTACAGAATGCCATCCTCCACAAAATAGTCGGCATTTCCTCCGTACTGTACCCACCCATCAAGATCGGTTCCGTTAAAAAGATCGGTCCACTGCGCGTATGTTGTGCTCAAATACGTGTGCAAAATGATCTGCACAACCAGCACCACCGGAATCAGAACTGTTTTTTTCAAGATGTATTCGTCCTTTCCTGTTTTAATACCGAAATACGCCGGCAATGCTAACTATTCCCGGGCGCAGCTTTTCAGTATTCGACAGCATATGCCCTATTTAATGATACATTTTAATTAATTACACACATAATTTTGACACATATAATAAGTACACAATCCAAATAATCTCCGAACAACCGAAAAAAACCATCGTTGTACTACCTCCCCCTTCTGCCCCCCTTCTGCCTTCTACTTCTGCCTTCTGCTTTCTGCCTTCTGCCC
>RECM01000187.1 GCA_007694035.1 Balneolaceae bacterium | reverse complement strand
AAAAAAAAGCCCCCCGCCTGAACACGAGGGGCTTATTAATCACAGCCTGTTTCTCTTGTAAAATTCTGGCCGGCACGGCCGGCACTGGTTGCACGTTTTGGCTACAGATCACCGGTTTGCGTGCGGTGTTCCTGCTGGCGTCGTCTCACCTGCTCTTCGATGGTGAGTATGCGATCGTCAATCCTTTCCTGCAGGGTTGGCACGAGTTTCGCGCTCAGCACTATAATCAGTTCGTACTCATTGGCCTCGACCGCTTCGTAGCCGAACAGGTAGCGCAGGCCGAAGAACCAGGGTGGAAGGTCTTTCAATATGGGGATACCCCGGCGTGTTTCACGGTTCTGTGTTTCGAACAAGCCGGCGATCACGGTGGTTTCGCCGCTCAGCAACAGTACTTCAGATGACGCTTCCTGCTTGTTGATCACGGTATTCTGTGGATCGGGCACCGCGGTACTCCGCTCGGCGCGCAGGGTGAGGAAGATGAACGGTGTGTCTCCCTTTACGATTACCTGCGGGGTAACATCAAGAATGGTACCGGTGCTGAAGAAGCGGTCGATCACGTTTCCGGCAAAGTCACGCTGCTTGATGGATATGTCCTGCCCCACCTGCACACGGCCCTGCTTGCCTTCCATCACCTTGATTTTTGGTGTGGCTAGTACACGGCCCTGACCCTCTTGCTCAAAGGTGCTGAACAGGGTGTTGATGTCCACGCTGCCCATACCGGGGATGATCTGGCCCCAGTTCACATCGGCCTCGAGTACCTCAGTAGTTACGTAACTGGCACTGCGATTAGTGATGGCCACTTCGGTGCCCTTGATGATGGACCAGTCTATACCGAGCTGGCGCATGTAGTCTTTGTCACCCTCGAAAAAGGTGGCTGTAATTTCCACCTCGCGGGTTTCGAAGCTCACATCCGGTACCGCGCCTGCCACACCTGATCGCTGGGCGCCTGCCGGACCGGGGCCGAATACTTCACGTTCGGTGAGCTCATAGTGCTCGGGGAATTCCCTGATCACCATACTGTTGTAGTTGGCAATGTACTCCAGGGCCTGAAACCAGGGCATGTTGGGAATTTCTACACCGATCGGGCCGGACTTGTTCGTCCGGTTTATGATGATCTTGTCTTTATACTGCCTTGCAAACACATTCAGGATCTGAAAGGCCTGCTGCATGGAGGTTTCGCCGTTAAACGACACCATTTCGTTCGGGTCTACAAATTCCCGCGGAATACGGTCCTGTGCCTGAACTGTGGATGTGGCCAGCAGGATTACACTGAAGGCGGTCATCCAAAAACCTGTTTTGATACGCTGTTTCATGGTATTGGTTTTCATGATTATCTGAGATTAAGAGTTACACGATCCCGTATTCCGCCACGGCTCAACAGAAATATGGCGGCATTATTTTCAAAATCGATCCGTTCAAGCCTGCCCAGGTACACCTGGTCCCCCACTCTGAGGTTTTTCATCTGCCCGGTCTGGTCGACCATATAGATGGATCCTGCCGTAACCGCCACCAGCCTGCTCTGGTCCACATTGGGCAGATTGTCTTCGTTCGGCGGTACATTGTGAACAAGCGGGTAGAACGGGTTGTGGCTCAGCCGGTCGTAGTCGGTGGCTGTGGTAAGGGTGGCCCGTGCATTCTCCGGATCCCGGTAGTAAAAGCTTTCGGCCGTAAAGCTGAACTCCACATCGCTAAGTGAACCCAGTTCGTTCACCGGTATCAGCCGCAGGTTGTTCACACGGCTGATGGGCCGGCTCTGTTCCAGCAGGCTCACAAAGTTATAGAAATTGCGATAGGAGCCACGCCCGTTTACATCATAGCGTACCAGCCCGTAGCGGTTGGTATTCACCGAATCGCGGAAGCTGAAGTTCATGGTGGTGAACGAGGAGCCGGTGTTGATGGTGCGCAGAAAATCGTACACCGTAGCCACGTCGCTGGTCAGCAGCAGCTCTTTTGGATAGTTTTCGAACCGGTAGGAGGCCTCTACGAAAGCGCGCTGTACATGGTCGAAGGTACTTGCTTTGACCTGCAGGGTGTTGTATTCCTGTTGCTGCCGGGTCAGTGTTCTTTCGAGGTCTTCAATTTGAGGGTCGAGCCGATAGTGGATATATGAGAAACCGGCGATCGACATCAGCAGAAGAACGGCGAGCAGTACAAGACTGTTTTTTGTTGAGTTATTCATGATCTGTCGGTTGTTTAGAATCGGATGAAGGATAAACCTGTGGTATCGGGCATGAACTGCCGGCGCACTTCGCTCGACATCAGCTCCATGGGCGGGATCTGCACTTCGGGGGTAAATTCGCTCTCGTCGCCAACAATACGAGCAACCGAGATGGCAAAATCGTAGCCCTCAATCTCGTCGCGGATCACATCCTGGTTAACACGCAGTATGGTGGCGCGCTGGAACAGGTTCGATACCCTGGGTACCCGGTCGCGGTAGAGCGAAAAGCCTTCGATCACCAGGTTATTGTCCTGCAGCGAAAGGGCTGTAATCCAGGTACCAGGGATGTTGCCGATTCCATCGTTGAGCAGCTTCAACGTACGGGAGTGCCGCATCGAGCTTTCACTCAGCTCTTCGAGCAGGCTAAGACGGGTGTTAACCTCGTTCAGCCGCCCGTTAAGAACATCCACTACAGCGGCGACCGGACGGGCATCATTAATCTGCAGTTGAACAATATTGATGTCGGATTTGAGCGTGTTGATCTGCGACTGCCGCTCCTGGATCATCTGGTTGAACATAACCGGAGCGAACGCGATCAGGATGATAAGGGCGATTGAATGCCAGGTGATTTTGAATATTTGCTGGCGCGCCTTAACCCGTTTCGGCATCATGCTGTAATCGGAAAAATGCTCCCTGTCTCTGCCCGATGCGAGCCAGGCGGCGCCGATAGCGCTCGCATGCGACATCAGACCGGTAATCTGTTCGTCGCTGTACTCTATCTTGTCGGGGTTGAGTTCAAAATTTTCGACCATGATCTCCACGAACTTCTCCTGGAAGAAGTTTCGGGCCTTGTTGCCCAGCGAAGCCGGATTGGTAATAATAATGCGGTCGATACTCGGGAGTTCGCCCCTGTCGATCTCAAACAGTACTTTACTGAATAGAGTATTCAGAAGTTTGTTCGAACGCGCTTTTTCGTTGATTACCGGCAGCACGTTGAAGATCTGGTTGCCCTTCATAAAGATGATTCGGCTGCTTGCATTTGTAATGTGTACCAATACCGTGAACTCCTCTTCAAGCAGTTCGTAGTTATTGGCCACCATACCGGCCAGAACAGCCTCGTCGGGCATAACATCGTTGATCACCATGCGGCCCTTGTAGAACTTGTTGGCCGCGTCAAGGGTTTCCAGCAGGGGTATGTCGCCGTCGAAGGAGGCAACCAGAATGGAACCGTCATCGCGCTTCTGCCAGCTGTAATGGTCGGGGCTCAGCGGCTTGTTGTAGATGCTCATGAGCCGTTCTTCGATCGCCTCGGTCTTCTGCTTGTCTTTGAGCTGATCGAAGTCCCTTATTTCCATGCTCTGGAACAAGGCCGTGCCATAGGGAATACTCAGGCCAAGGTTCACCCTTTTACGGCTCACATCGGCCATGAACTGCTCGATCATGAGCTCGTTGCTGTTCCCGGCTATCTTTTCATCGACTATATCGCCGGTCATGTTCCAGTTTTCGGCGTGTTCAAGCTCGTTTTCGATATCGATCGATTCGGGTTCTTCACCCTCGCCGAGCCCGAAAATATTGCTTATATCGTCGCCAACCGGTTCTTCCAGCATATTCCGCTGCATCGACGGGCCTTTGCTTTTCAGCGGGCCCGTTAATGAAAACAGGTCGATCTTTTTGAGTTTCAGCTTTTTGTTTTCGACCTCCACCACAGCTACTTTAAGCTGGGCTTCCTCAATCGAAATACCAATGTATTGTTTATTTGCCAAGGTGATACCTCTCAGGTTAGCAGTTCCTTGATGCGCTTTTTATTGTTAGAATAATTGATGGCTTCCTCCAGGGAGATACGGCCTTCTTCGTAGTGTTTTTTCAGATCCTGCTCAAGGGTGTGCATGCCGTAGGCGCTGCCCTCCTGCATCATCTGGTAGATCTCGCTGGTATTGTTGCTTTTTATGGCCGCCCGTACCGAGGGCGTGGTGAGCATCACCTCTTTGGCCAGTATTCGTTTGCCATCCAGGCTGGGTATCAGTTTCTGGCTGATCACACATGTGAGTACATCTGCCAGACGGGTTTTAACCCGGTCCTGTTCAATTTCGGGCACCTCCCCGATAATCCGGTCGATGGTTTCTACCGCCGAGGCGGTGTGCAGGGTCGAAAACACCTTGTGGCCGGAGTCGGTAATCTCAAGGGCGGTTGTAATGGTTTCGGCATCACGCATCTCTCCCAGTACGATTATATCGGGATCCTGCCGTAGGGCTTCAATAGCTCCATGCTTGAATGAGCGCACATCCTTGCCCACCTCGCGGTGCCGCACAATGCAGCGGCGGGGCTCGTGCACCATCTCTACCGGCGAGGCAACGATCACAACGTGCGCGTCGACCGAGCGGTTGTTCGCGTCGATGATGGCGTCGAGGGTGGCCGATTTACCCGAACCAGTGATGCCGGTAACCAGAGTAAGACCGTACTTAAGGTAGCGCAAACTGAGCGCTTTGGCCACATCGGGATGGAAATTATAGGTACGGAAGGGGAAAATGGACGTTTCAATTCGGCGCATGTTCAGGCCGAGGTGCTCAAGGTCGAAGTACATGTCGGCCCGGTGGCGTGTTTTCCTGCCGCTTTCCTCTTGCACCACATACGAAAAATCAAGGTTTTTCTTGTCGAGCAAAAATTCGCGCTGTTTGGGGGAAAGCACGTTGTGGAAAAGGAAATCGGTACATAATACATCGTAGACCGGGCTGTTTTCCAGTGGCTTTTTGTCGCCGTATACGCGGTACCATACTTTTCCGCCACAACCGTGCCCGCCCAGATCGATGTCGGACGCTTCAAGGTCTTTCATCCTGCGGACGAAGTAATCCAGGATTTCCTTCAGTTTCAGTCGAACATCTCCCGACTGGCTTTCCAGGATTTCTCCGATCATTTCGTGGCGCTCCGATCCGAAAACCGTGCGCGGTATCACTTCAATCAGTGGTCTGGTGATCTCTTCAAGATCATGTAATTCAGTTGCAATCATATTTGTTCACCCCATTTAGCGGTGGGATAACCTTGTTATATTGAGTTTACAGCTCAGAACTCTTCATTAAGATTTCTTAATGTTTGTATATAACTCTCACAGCTGGTGTATGTTTCAAAAATATTTTAATATTTGTGAATAAAATTAGTTCCCTGAAATCTTTGTAAATTTTTACGCCGGTTTTTTTCACATATATCCGTCAACAGCTTTTTATAAACCGTACTGACTTCAAGTGCGGTACTGTTGGAATAAAAACCTGAAATGTTCCAACTTTCCAGGTTAAAGAGTGTACTCAGCGCAGCTGCTTTTGCCACATATCTGAAGCCCCTGTTCCTAACCTGCAGTTTATCAGATGGTCACAGCTTTTATAAATGATCGATTATCTGGAAAAGCAGCAAGTATTGATATCAAACCAGGAAGGTGCTGCTATTAAAATACCTGCAGTGCCAATAAACTCCCGGGAGGTATGCATATCGACAAGCCGCGCCATACTGTGATGATTTCAGTAATCCAGATATACTGTTTACTTATCAAAATTCAGGAAAGCACATTCACCTGCAGCTTACATGACGAAACAAACCGGGCATGAGTTCCCTGTTCATAATACCGGCGTATTGCGTTGCTGAAAGAGCAGCAATCAGAACCACATAAAGTTGAAATCGGCACCAAGTACAACTTTACCTGACCTGATGATCAGGCTTCTTGGTAATACATTATCTTCCGTAATCATACGGCGTTTCGTGTTCAACCGGAACCTGTACTCCAGAGTCTGACCCACATCAAAAGATTTAAATTCAACTTCAAGTACGTATATATAGCTGTTTTCTTCCTCAGGCTCCATTATCAGGGCCTGCGAATTTCGAAGTGGAATAATATTCCCAAAGATTTCAACCTTATCGTTTTCAGGGTCAAAGGTTCCGTCCTTGACTTGATTTTCGATATTGATGCTGAATTTAACGGTTTGCGCCACAGCCTTTGAAATAAGGCCAGCACAGGAGAGCATAATCAATGAGATAAGTACAGTTTTCATAGTAGTAGATTGTTTAACCTTTTTTCTTTACTGTTAAGCATTTCCGGCAAATATACCGCACATTTCACCTTTGCTGCAGCGGTTGGCTGCTATTCCTGCCAGTTTATTACTATATATCTGTCTCGGTAAGGGAAGCCCGGTGGCCAGGTCGTTGAGAATCTGTTGTCGTAGAAATAGTCTTTCGTGTAGCCGTTCAGAATATTGACTGTTCCCGTGCTGGTGTTGAACTGACCCCGGCCTACTGCGCCCCTTGTATTCTGAACGATTCCGCCCAATACATGCAATGAACCCCTTGGGGCACCAGAAGTATGGTTTTGCACACTGAATGAACCGGTTACCGCCATTAGGCTGGCGTGGATATTTAAATTGGAGGTACCATTTTGTGTGTGTGCATTCTCAGTTACTACCACATTATTGTTCGCAACAATTCCCATCATATCGGTAGACAGCGGATTGCTTTCAGGGTTATTTTTATAAGTTATATCACCGATGATCCGTACGTCTTTTTCAGAATGGATTGTAACCCTGCCGCTTAGAACACCGCGAACATGAACATCTTCGGTTGATGAGATAACACCGTTAAATTCTCCGGTATTAACAACCTTGTCGAGCACCCAATTGGAACCTATTCTCTCCGAAATACTGACCGTGCCATTATCGTTAAACAGCAGTCGCACCGGGCGGGTGTACTGACCAAGACCGCCGTTCGACACATCAGTCATTGAGATTAACTCCGTTAGATCGGTAGGAATGGTAACATTTTCATAATTGAAATCGGTATCGCCCTGAAAATCAGGATCCGTAGCGGCGTGGTATTTTATATAATCCATTGTGCTGGTCACATCACCCATAAATGTAGGCCGGCCAAACATACGTATTTGATCGTTGCTGTGCATAGGCCCGCGTATAACATCATCAGAGATGAACCATGCATTGATCTCGTTATGCGTGAAATAGGCATAACGTGCAAATGAAAATTTGCTCAGGGTAACCCGGATATTGGCATTCTGATTGGCATAATTACCATTCGCAACAAGCACAAGGCTGTTGGGATCGATCGTCGAGTCTGCGAGATTGTCGAGAACAGTCAGTGTGCCGCCACCACCGAGGAAATCATCATGGGTGAGGCCCAGGCGCCATGCTATATTTTTGTTGATCTCGCCGATGCCTGCGCCGACCATACTTGTGGCAATATTTCTGGCCTGCGAATTACTGGCGTAATCGGCACTGCGTTCAACCATGGTAATATGCCTCGAGGTTATTGAAACCTGAGCTATACCGAAAATAATGATCAGAACGCCTACAATTATTAAGATTGGTCTTCCCATATTTCCTGACGTTAGTTGTTATTATTTTTAAAACTGGATATTGGCCGGGGCAAATGTTTTTTGCCACGATGCCGCCTTAAAGTCGTCGCCGTATGCTTCTGGAGATTCGCAGACAATCTCTACAAAAACCCGGCGTATCTGGTTCAGATTTGACGGGTTCGAGGTAACCGTACCGTTTATTAATGTATATTGAAAACGCATCAACGTTACCGACAGAGAACTTAAATCTGTTAATTGGCCACCCACGGTCCTTGTGATACGCCGATCATTGGGATTTACAGTTTCAGGTACATCTGTGGCAGCGTTAAAAAACCAGTCCACCTCGTCGGGTACCCCGTCTCCGGTAACATCTCCCTCAAATACCAGCCGGTTTGCCTCCGCTGTTGTTATATTCGTCGTGCTCAGATACCCTATACGGCGGATATCGCTGCTCAGAATGTCTGCCAGCGTCTCAACATTTGTTTTCACGATCATGTCTAACGCATTCTGGCCTGAATTCTGCATCATCCTGTTATTTAGCGTAACGATTGCAATAAGCAGTAACCCGCCAATAATAAAACTCGTAGTTATTCCAATATTCATAGTTTACCGGCTCTTTATATAACTCATGTTGATGTCGTTCGACATAAAATCACTGCTTACAATAATATCTATGCGTTTGTGGTCTGTTGCCGAGCCGGCGACTACATCCGGTGAGGAAAACTCCACAAACGAAACGGTTGAACTGACCTGGTAGATGCCGTGTTGAGTTGTATCGGTTCTTGCCAGGTTATCGAAAATGTCGACGTCGTTAAACCTCATCCACCTTGCCTGCTCAATTATATCATGGGCAAGTGCAACCGCTGTATATTCGATTTCAGACTCAGTCTGAACCAATGTGTCACGAAAAAACATATTATTTATGCCAATCGATATAACGCCGAATACAATGATCGCGGCAATTACGTAGAAGATGTCGGATATATCACTCATTTTATTGCACCAGATTTCTTTTCATAAACCGCAGGAATATAATTGTTACTTCAAACTGTGAGATTTGTTTCTTACTCACGGTTGCCAACTTTTCGGTAACTGTTAATTGTTATTTAATGATTGCTGTTCATCTAAAGATCTATTGTAAACAATATAACATCAGAATTACATATTTCCATTATTTCGGCGTGCGTTAACAAGGTTACTATTTAGCATGTCAATTTTCCGCTGCTGAACTTCCAATAAATTTAATATAAACAGCTTGAAAAGACGTTCCGGTTTTTTCTTGAAAAAGTCGAGTACCTCGTCGCGCTCAAACCTCAGTGCTATGGTCGAAGTTTCTGCTGTTACCGAAGCCATCCGTTTTCCCTGGCTGAACAGAAATGTCTCGCCGAGAAAGTCTCCGGTTCCCAGAACAGCAAGTGTTACACCATCTTTCGAAACCTTAAGGCTGCCGCTAACTACCAAAAAAGCCGAATTGATCGTATCTACACTTTCCTTTACAACCGTGTCAAAGGCCTTGAAATGAACAGTGCGGCCCATCGACAGAAAATGCCGCAAATCATCGTGCGGAAAATTACGAAGTAACTGCGGGCACTGATCGAATACATTATATTCAGAAGTTTCGACAACGTTTTCCATCGGACTACATGCTGTTTTTATATAAGAATGTACAATATGGCATTTTAAATTCGATTCTGATAACAATCATTATAACACATTAATCTTTTTCCATATAAGAGTTCAGATTGAGATATGTTACATGATTTAACTTTGCTTTGTTTGAATAGTTTCAGAATGGGCTTTCACCACCCTGATAATAATGATTCAGATAATTAATCGATTTTAAGAGCTACGATATTCACCATAGAAAACGGATTTTATTACCTGAGCTAAATAAGCATTACATTCACACCTTTTTCTTCTCCCCCACCTACCGGCTCCTCAAAAAGGTTAGTCGTCTACAGTAATCGCCATAACTTCTTCGATGCTTGTTACCCCCGATTTGATCCGGTCACGGCCCGATGCCCGCAACGTGAGCATGCCATTTTTCACAGCGATCTCTTTGATCTGGTCTTCGTCGATTTCGCCACCGGCTTTATAGATCGCCTCTTTGATGTCTTTCGTGAACAAAAGCGCCTCATGAATTGCTACCCTGCCTTTGTATCCATTGTGACATTTGTCACAACCACAGGGTTTGTAGAAGGTGGTCTCATCGTATTCCTTGTCTGTGAAACCCATGGCCAAAGCCAGCTCTTTGTTGGGTGTGTATTCCTCCTTGCAATGGTTGCAGAGTGACCGGAGCAAACGCTGGGCCATAATCAGGTTTACGGAGCTGGCGATCAGGAAAGGCTCCACGCCCATTTTGTAGAGGCGGGAGACCGCGCTGGGTGCGTCGTTGGTGTGGAGCGTTGAAAAGGTAAGGTGACCGGTGTTCGCCAGTTTAATGGCGATCTCGGCGGTCGGGAGGTCCCTGATCTCACCCACAAGTACGATGTCGGGGTCATGCCGCAGAATCCCGCGCAGGGCCTGTTCGAAGTTCATACGGTCGCTGATCTTCAGCTGACGCGCTCCCTGGATCAGGTATTCAACCGGCTCTTCTACCGTGAGCACGTTTACCGTTGGATTGATAACCGAATAGAGTGCGGCCACCAGGGTGGTCGATTTACCCGAACCGGTCGGGCCGGTAACGATAACTATGCCCGATGGTTTGGTTATCGCCTTTTTGAAATCCGCGTGGGCTTTCGACTGCAAGCCCAGCTTGCCCAGGTCGGTTATAACCTTGCGGTCATCGAGAATCCGGATTACAACCGATTCCAGTTTCCGCTCAAATTCAGCGCCCACCATGGGCAAAATCGATACCCGGTAACGGATGCTGTGCCCGTCTATCTTTCTCTGGATAAAACCGTCCTGGGAGGAGTCGCGCTCGAATCGGTCTACGTTCCGGGTTTTATCTTTCACAACGGCTACCACCGATTCAGGTTTCACATTGTTCTGGGTGTACCACAGGCGGAGTTTGCCGTCTACACGGAAGAAAATATCGGTTTTGTTGCCACCCTGGGGAATAAAGTGGGCATCACTCGCGCCCTGCCGTACCGCTTCTACCAGCATCCCTTCGATGAGGGAGTTGAGCATACTCTGGTTGATCTCAGCGTCGATCTGCTCTTCGGCTGAATCTTTCTCCTCTTCAATTTCCTGCTGCTCGTACTCGATCTCTTCGAGCAGTTCCAGAAATTCGTTCTTCTGCTCGTACACCTTGTCGATGATCATTTCGATCGTTTCAATGCGGCAGTAGGTGGTTTCGAGCTGTTTGTAATTCAGGTTTTCGATCACATCGGCCAGGTCGGTATCGGTCGGGTCGGCCGTGGCCACCACAAGGGTGTTGGTGTTCGCCTTGTAGGGAATCGCCTTGTGGTGTATAAGGCTGTCGACCACCTCTTCGGGCAGTTCATCCATCAGTTTCTTGATGGCCTTGATCCGCTCATCGGTAATCGGCTCATCATCGCCGCCCACTTCGCGGAAAGCGTACAGCTCGGCGATCTCCTTCATCACCTGGTGGCGGTCTACGCCCAGGTCCTGGTGCAGAATGGTTCCTATGCGCCTGCGAAGTGTCTCCGGTTCTGAAAGCTGAATCGACAGCGCTTTTTCAAGCTGGTCTTCGGAGATGATCTCCTTCTGGACGAGAACATCGCCGATCCATTTTCTGAAATTGACTTTTGAAGAAATCATAAAAAATGTAAGCGAAAATAAAACACCGGATCAATTTCCTTCGCCATCCGGTGCCGGTAAAATCCGTATCATATGTAGTGATATTCTTTTTGTAACAGAAAGTTCCGGTAAGTGGGTAATGAGCAGCATGGCGGAAAATCATTCTGAACCACATAATTACCGGATCAATCTACTGGGAAACTGTAAGGCTGTCTGTTCCGCTGCTTCTGATAAAAAAACCGCGTTCCGGAAAAGAAACGCGGTTCTGTTGCAACGATCCAAACTTAAAACCTATAAGCCGGAAGCCAGGTTGCTTTCTAATAATTCGGTTTGACCAGTGCGCTTTCGGCCGAAACTACCGTGATGAAAATCAGCGCGATCATAATAAACAGGTTAATAAACAGGTTGATTTGATCGATGGCCGATTGCATTTTATAATTGGTCTGCACCTCATAGTACTTGGCGAGCTGCAGTGCATTTTCACGCAGGGATCCCGATTCCGCACCCAGTTTAAACCGGCTCAGGGCCGTATGCGTAAACACATTGCTGGCCTCCAGCGATTCCACAATCCCGGCACCGTCTTTTAACATCATCGGCACCGAAACCTCCTTGATCCGTTTTTCCATATACCGGTTCCGGCACGCCTCCGCCGACACCCGCAGCGCGTCTACGTTCTGCCCCGAACCGCTGTAGAGCGTATAGAACACGCGGGCAAAAATCTCTATACTGGTTTTATGCAAAAGGTCGCCCATTATGGGCAGTTTAATCAATACCTTGTCGAACCATATCCCTCCCTTGTGTGTTTTGATATAGGCAACAAAAATAACGAGAGGTATAACAAACGCCAAAATGATCGGAATCCAGTTCGCCTGCAGAAAATAGCTCCACTCCAGTGTTGCCGCCGTCATGGGCGGCAGTTCAATATTGTATTTCACGAACATTTCGGCCGTTACCGGAAAAATGTAGCCCACATAGAAGAGGATTACCCCAAACACTGCCAGAACTGTGATTGCCGGCATGAACAGAGCCCGGCGAAGGTTTTTCTTGAATTCGGCGTCCCGCTCGAGAAATTTCGCCGTGTTTTCAAACACAAGCCCCATATTACCGCTCGTTGAAGCCAGGCCAAGCATATAGGCAGCAAATTTACCGAAAACATCCTCATGTTTCCCGTAAACTTCCTGTCCGTCTTTTCCATCCTTCATATCCTTCTGGATCTGGCGGATTACCTCTTTCATTCGCGGGTTTTGCGTATCATCATGCAGCAGGTCCAGAATTTCGTCAAAGTTCATCTTTTGACGCAGCATATCGGATGACAGCCGCATGAACGTTACGATCTCCTCCTGGGGCACACCCAGTCTTATATTGAACAGCTTTTTCTGAATGGAGACTTCTGTATAACCAACCTTCTTCAGCGCTTTTTCAATCTCATCTTTGGAATAGGCCTCCTGTTCGCCAATCAGAGGAGCAGTGCCATTTTTTTTCGCCTTGTACTGGAAGGTCTGCTTTTCGTCCAGCGCGTGAAACTTAATGCCCTTGCCATTGATCAGCCGGTCTACCTTGTATTTGGCTTCTTTTTTGGTCGGAGCTTCAAACTCACTCTGAACCGGTTTTCCTGTTGAGGCGATACCTCTGAATCTGAATTGTGGCATAAAACACTTAATGAAAATATAGAAGAAGGCAAATGCCTCCTTCTATATCATGATAATTACAGTTTAAAAAAGCAACATCATTTTAGTTAGTCCAGGTTGGGATCGGACGGTTGGTCAATGCATCTCTTGTGAGTACGACCGTAATCTCTGCACTTGGATCACTATTTGGCCGACCTACAAGTGTGTATGTCTGTGCACCAACGGCAGTTAACTCATATTGCCCATTCTCGTTGTCTACTACAGTTATATCTGGATCATTCGGATCAGCCGCTGCAATATCACCAAGAGTACCAGAAATTCCCAGATCCTGCATTGTTAATACTGTCGGAGGCGTTCCACTATTTTGATAAGCACCACCGCCACCACCCATCATGACAGGTTTCAGGTAAAAACCTTCTGCATTTGCAATAGCTGTAAGCATATCCTGACGGACGGCATCACGGTTCGCGTTAGCTGCACTTGAACCGAAAACGTTGATAGCAACTACCGTGGCAATACCCACGATGATTGTTACCAGAATTACGAGTAAGAGTTGTTGTTGACCCATTGTTGATCTCCGTTATGTTTGTTTTGTTAGTTCGTGATTACCGGTTGCCCGGCGGTTTGTTAGAAGTTGTTAAGCAAACCTGCCTGAATAAACTTTGTTCCCGTCAGGAACGATGTCGTATTCGAAGTTGGATTGCCATGTTTCGTTGGTTAGCTATTATATCGTAGTTGCTTAGCGAGGTTCCCATACCGATGAAAAAATCTTAATACCTGGATTTAAACATAGGGGTTAGAATCTCCTAATGCGTTGTAATACAAATGAAACGGGTGAGGAAATGTTACACGGGGAGGCACATTTTAATGTTTGCAATGGATGAATCAGCGAGAGAGACAGGATGGGGGTTTTGTGGGGGTGGGGGAGATCGTGGGAGTTTCCATGGCTTTTTTTAGACAGGATGAACAGGATTGACAGGATATTGGATCGTCGCCAAAAATAGATCGCGGAAGTTTCCGGGATGTGGTATCAATCTCAAATCCCATCCTGTACATCCTGTTCATCCTGTCTCTTACCTTCATGCATACGAGTATTGGCTGTTTTTCCAGGCAGCCATGCACACTACCTTCGGCATCCTCCACCCCCATTCTGTATACCCTGTTCATCCTGTCTGATTATTATCGTGCATATAACCACAAGTCGTAAATAACTCTTGACATCTTTTCTGACGGTTGGTTTATTTAAATCCTTCCCAAAAATCCTGTCTAATATTAACGTGCTATGGATCATGAAGCTTTGACGCAGACAATTATCGGGTGTGCCATGAAAGTGCACCGTACCCTGGGGCCGGGGTTTCTTGAGCTTGTTTACCAGAGGGCGCTGGTACATGAGCTGAAAAAAGCCGGGCTTGCGGCGGAGTGTGAAAGGAAACTGGCCGTAGTCTATGACGGGGTCGTGATCGGGGAGTTTGCCGCCGATTTGATTGTTGAGGGAATTGTGCTCATCGAGAACAAGTCTGTGGTTCAACTGACCCGGGCGCATGAGGTGCAGATAGTGAATTATCTGACGGCGACAGGATTGAAGATCGGGCTGCTGTTGAATTTTGGGAGCGACCGGCTGCAGTTTAAGCGGAAATACCGTGATTACAGACAGGATGGGTAGAGCCGGTCCGGGGGGGCGATTTTTTTTAGACAGGATGAACAGGATTGACAGGATATTGGATCATCGCCGAAAATAGATCGCGGGAGTTTCCGGGATTTGGTTACGACCCCGATTCCCATCCTGTACATCCTGTTCATCCTGTCTTTAATCCATCACTCTTACGTGTATAGCCGTTTTAACAGCACTTGTCCTTCTTATCTAGAATTCTGTCCCCCTCCATCCTGTTCATCCTGTCTGTATACTTTCACGCATACCAGTATTGGCATATTCAGCTTTGGCTTGCAGCTTTTTATCAAATTAATTAGTTTCATAATGAAACTATAACATAACTGCATGATATGCCGACAACTATAACGATCCGCGATATACCTGACGACGTGTATGAAAAGCTAAAGAAACAGGCGGAGTTGCATCACAGAAGCATCAACAGTGAAGTGATCTATACGTTAAAACGAATGCTGGAATGCCACCGGCCTGATCCTGATCACATCATTGATCGGGCCAGGCAGATTAAACAACAGGCAAAAGGCACTGTAACAATGCAACAGATACAGGAAGCCATTGATCAGGGCCGCCCATGATTGTTGTTGATACAAATGTGATAGCCAGTCTTTGGGTACCCAACGATATGGATGAGCTGGCTTACAGTGTGTTAAAAAAAGATCCGGAGTGGGTCGCCCCTGTGTTGTGGTTTTCGGAGTTCAGGAACATACTTGCACTGTACCTGCGCCGGGAAGTCCTGGATCTTGCATCAATCCTGCAAGCCATGCAGGAAGCTGAACAGCTTATGCATACCCGTGCCTGGGAGGTTAATTCTGTACAGGTACTGAGTTTGGTGAGCCGATCAGGCTGTTCGTCGTATGATTGTGAATTTGTAGCTCTTGCAAAAGACCTGGGTGTGCAGATGGTAACATTTGACAGGAAAATCTGCAGGGAATTCCCGGAAATTGCAGTGCACCCTGATGATTTTTTGGTGGTTTGAGAGGCTCAGACTAATGTTTCAAGTTGCTTTTCAAATTCAGTTGGTTTCAAAATTTGTGCGGTTTTGAATGGATTGTGTTCCAATAAATCTTTATCGCCTGTAACCAGATAATCAGCCTTTGCAAAGTCAATCAGGTCTAACAAAAAATTGTCTTTTGGGTCTCTGCAAATAAAATGTTTCGGTTCTATCTCAACCTTTTCTGCGATGGTTTCTAAAAGGTTCAATCAACTCTTTTACGCTTTCTTGGGGAAAGTATTTTTTGAGTTGTTCACGGCTTGTTACGGTTTCGAGTTCCAACAACAATTGATCTGTGATAACAATGGTAATATCTCCCCCCGAAATGTGCTTTTTAATTTTAGCCAGGCTCTTACCAATCAGAAAACTAATCCAAACATTGGTGTCAAAAATTACTTTAACGCTTTTGTTTGTCATAAATTTCCTGTTTTACACGTTCAACTTCTTCCGTAATTGTTTTCAGGTCAAGATCTTCAGTCCGGAATGTTTTTAACAGACGGGAAAGATTAGTATCAATGGCTTCTTTCTCCAACTCTCTGGTCAGCCTGATTTTTTCTTGCCGCGGTAATTGTCTAACCAACGCCAGAATTTGTTCATATGAGATATCTATTTGCATAGCTTTCTTAGTTTTTTTGATACCATTTGATAAGGTACGAAAACTTTAATTTTTTTGATGGGTTTTTCCTGCCTGACTGATATCTGCACAGCTACAGATTCGGCTGCATAATCCCAAATGGCCACATAATAGATCGAATTATACCCGTTAGCTATGATATTACGTAATCCGATTATGCTACAGTATTCAGAACAATAGATTAATAGAATAGGGAACAATAGAATGGGGAAGTTTCTTTTTTGCATGATTTGGGTTTTCATCGGGCGTTGTGAACTAGCTGGTATGGGAGTTAGGGATCTACGGAGCAATTGAGCAATTGAGTTCGGAAGTAATGGCTCAGGGTTTGGGCGGAGTGTACGCCCCCTTTTTGCCTCACGCCTTCTAAACTTTTGCCTTTTGCTTGTCTTGTGTCTTGCGTCTTGTGTCTTGTGTCTTGCGTCTCATGTCTTATCTCACACAGGGAAGTAATTCAATAATTGGTAATAATTCTTACTTTCAATAAGCGTTTAATAATGCCGGCAACCAAACAACCAATGAATTATGGCTGAGACCACTTTAAAACAAAAAGTTCTGGATAGTATTGAAAAGCTTCCCCAGGATGCCTCTCTCGATGACATCATTGAGCGCATTTACTTTATCCATAAAATTGAAGTTGGCCTGAAACAATCCCTGCAAAATGATGTGGTCGACCACGAGGAGGTCCTTAAACGTATTGAAAAATGGTGAAGCTGCACTGGACGCCTCAGGCCATTGATGATTTAGAAGCCATTTTCGGGTACATCAGCCATGATTCCCGTTCGGTAGCAAAGCTTTTTGTTGAAAAATTGTACTACCGGGTGGACCAGATAAGACATTTCCCAATGAGTGGACGAACGGTACCGGAAATTGAAGATGAAACCATTCGTGAACTCATCTACAAAAATTACCGGATCGTTTACCAGGTGTTACACAAGGATCAAGTGAGAATTCTTACCGTATTTCAGTCCGGCAAAAAACTGGATGAAACAACGTTCCCGGACTGATCTGCCCCCCCTTTTGCCTCACACCTTCTAACTTCTGCCTTTTGCTTTCTGCCTTCTGCCCCCACTTTTACCTTTTGCTTTCTGCCTTTTCGCTGCCTTCTGCCACCACTTCTGCCTTTTGCTTTTTGCCTTTTTACTGCTTTTTGCTGCTTTTCGCAAAGCTGGCCAGACCTGTAGCCGTCAATTTTTTACGAGCACAAGTCAAATTACGTTGATATTAATCAAGCAATATTGATATATTGTCAATAATTATTGACTAATGTCATTTTAACTTGACAAAAATGAAGGGTGCATCCCAACAAATCAGTTCACTAAGGTATCCTCTGAATACGATTCTGGGCTCAAAAGGCCATATACTGATTATCAGGGAGTTGCTGGAGACTGGTCAACCCATGAACCATTCAGAACTAATTGATCGGACAAACCTGTCCAGGCAAGGGGTATATGATGTTGTTGAAAGGCTGGTCGAAAACGGATTGGTAACCTACTCCGGTTCCGGAAGGCGGCAGCTGGTTGAAGTTCGAAAAAATCATCCACTCCACGAGGTATTGATTCAACTGTTCAAATCGGAAAAAGGACGCTTTGAAAGCTTGACGGAAACCCTTCGGACTGAAATAAATGCACTGGAACACAAACCTGAATCAGCCTGGATTTTTGGCAAGGCAGCACAAGGTGTGGATGAGTACGGCGATCCATTGCAAATAGCTCTGTTAGGGAAGCTGAAATCAATCGACTCGGTTACCAATCGTTTCAGGGAGCGGTTGATTCGAAACAAGCTGGAACCTGCGTTTGATGTTACCATCGATCTCAGAGGGATAACCGTTGCTGACCTTGAGGCAAGGCCCTCACTCACAAAACAGGGAATGATACACCTTTGGGGTGTTGATCCGGTTATCTTTCTCAACCATCAGAATGATCAAAGCCCTGCGGTAACCAGCCACAAAGATCACGATGAAAAAACGCTGAAAGAGTCAAAAGCATGGACTGAATTGCTCAAAACGCATCCCGAAATTATTCCGAGAACCGTTACCTGGCTGAACCGGCAAATTGAGGCTACAGGTTCCGGAGAGAAAATGGAGTGGTTGGAATGGAAAAATCTTCTGGAAAACTGTTCGTATCAGAGGCTTAAAAAGTTTATGGAGTCAGATTCAGAGAGATCGGTTCGTTTGCGGCAATCCCTGCCGTTTTGGATGGTGCTCGCAGAGAATGAGCGAACGAAATTCGAACAATTAATACGATGAACAGAGAACAATTAGAGCATGCAATCCGGGCTGCGTGTGATGTGTCTGAAGATAACGAACTGATTATTTTTGGTTCACAGGCAATACTCGGACAATTCCCACAGCCCCATGAAGAGCTGATAAAATCGATTGAAGTTGATGTCTCACCAAAGAATAAGCGGGAAGCGGTTGACAAGATAGACGGGGCATTGGGAGAGAATTCGCAGTTTCATAAAACTCATGGTTTCTATGTTCACGGAGTACCAATTGAATCAGCTATACTTCCGAAAAGCTGGCTGGAGAGAACGATCAAAGTTCATGATTACATGGACAATAACAAGACCGGATACTGTATCGAAGCTCATGATCTGGCAGCAAGCAAGCTCATGGTTTTTCGGGAAAAGGATACAGGATTTGTAAGACGATTACTCATTGAAGGTATGATTAATGTTGATATTCTTATCGAGAGGCTGATGGCTACAGTGGCAGACCGGGAGAAGAAGGAACGAGCTTTGCTATGGACCCAGCGAACGTCAAAAAGTCTTTGATTAGTTGGCATCCATTATATACATGAATTATTGGCTTTCGCTGTCTTTATAAAACGCTATGCCTGATATTGGCCTCGATTTTCATGGAATGGCGAATGAGAACCCCCACAAAGTGATTATAGTTGTTGCCAGAATACAAACCTGCCGGGTTAAACGTCTGATAACGCCATATATGGAGAAAATAATTGTAAGCCGCGGGCAATGATTGACTTCAGATAGTTATCGACCAGGCCCGACAGGCTTCTACCCTATTTGCAGGCATTTTTTGGGTATTGCTAATCACCAGCTGCTCAACGGCTGAGCAATCTGGTATTCATACCACCAGCTTGCTCAGCTGTTCTTTGTACCACGCCGCCCGAGTGGCTACATCCTCTTTCCATGAAAAATCGCTGCCGGCATAGATGATGTCGCGGCTGATGGGGATCAGGGCGGTGCCTGCGTGGTTTTTAAGGGCCAGGGCCAGCTGGTCGACCGATCCGCCCTGGGCGCCGATGCCCGGAATGAGAAGCGGGGCTTCGGGGTACGCGGCCAGGACCGGACTGAGTTTTTCGGGCTTGGTGGCCCCGATTACCATGCCGAGGGTTCCGGGAACGGTCTGCTGAAAGGCACGGAACTGCTCCGCCAGGTGTACGCTCACGGTTTTGCCCCCCTCAAGCTGCTGCTCCATGATGTCGGCCGAGCCGGGGTTGGATGTGAGCGTAAGGGCGAATACCCCGAAGCGGTCGTCGTCGAGGAATCCGGCCATGGTTTCCAGGCCCATGAACGGCGAAAGGGTGATGGCATCAACGCCGAACTGCCCGAAGAAGGCTTCCCGGTATTTGCCGGCGGTATTGCCGATGTCGCCCCGCTTGGCATCGGCCAAAACCAGGCGGTTTTTGGGGATGGCGTTCACCACATCGGCGAACACACCGAACGCGCGCCGGCCGAGAGCCTCAAAAAAGGCCAGGTTCAGCTTGTACCCGCAGGCATTATCTTTCGTGGCATCGATCACATCAAGGCAGAAGGCGGTTACCAGGTCGCTGATATCGGGGTAACGGTCGATCAGGTGCAGGGGCATGCGGGCCGGATCGGGGTCGAGGCCAACGAGCAGCGGCGAACCGGAGCCGGCGATGGCGTGGTCGAGTTTTTCGGAGAAGGTCACGGGTATGTCAACGTTATGTGTATGAAAGTGCAGCTGGATTTATAGCTAATAATTTTCACGGCGGGAATTTACGCAGCATCCTGATTTATTAGTGAATTATTGTAATACTGTCATCGTGGGCCGTAATAAATCTGGATTCAGGCAAACTATTTTTATAATCGGCCACATGGATATAATCATCAGAATTAAAAAATGAAAACTTCGATGGCAGATTTACATCCACAAGAAATTTCATGATCAGACCTACGCCGTTTGGGCACTGGTTTCATGGTCCGGGATTTTAACAGCGTACTGTATGGCTGCAATCACATCTTCTTTCTCGAGCACAGGGTATGCCTCCAGAATATTCTCTACCGATTCACCGGCGGCAAGATATTCCAGTACTGTTTTTACTGTGATCCGCAAGCCACGGATTGTTGGCTTTCCATTACAAATCTCCGGATCTATGGTTATGCGATCACGTAAATTTTTCATCTCGTTCCTTTTAACGGGTATGAAGAATGTTGTTGGTAACGCTACTGGTCAATAACTTTGAATTTACACAATTTAGCGAATATTGAAAGATAAATACCGGATATTTGCGGGGAATCAGGGTTTCTTTTACCGGGATTGGGTGTATTTGGGGGTACCGGGGTACCCCCGTGAACAACTCTGCGAGGACCTCCGCAATGCTCCGGACTCTCGCAGGTTGTTCATTGCGGGTTGTTATCAACCTCTGAAAAGTGCGATATTGTGACACGGCTTAATAAACGATAACCAGTCTGAATTTGATTTTGTCTTTACCGGTAATTACGGTTTACACCGACGGCGCGTGCAGTGGAAATCCCGGCCCGGGCGGATGGGCGGCGGTCCTGGAATGGAAGGGCAAGGAGAGGGTGCTGAACGGTGGTGAGAGCGATACCACGAACAACCGCATGGAGATGCGCGCCGTTATCGAAGCCTTCAAAGCGCTGAACAAACCCTGCCATGTGAAAATCCACAGCGACAGCGCCCTCATCATAAACGCCTTCAACAAAGGCTGGATCGACAACTGGCAACGCAAGGGCTGGATCAAATCCGACAAAAAACCGGTCGAAAACATCGATCTCTGGAAGGAGATGCTCGCTGCCATGCAGCCGCACCGGGTGGAATGGATCAAGGTAAAAGGCCACTCGACCAACGAGCGCAACAACCGCGTAGACCGCCTCGCCGTTGAAGCCGGCAAACGTCCCGCGTCGGGTTGAGAACCCCACTACGTAAGGCAGAGCACCCCCACGTCAGGATGAGCGCAGTACTTAGCGCACCCCCCCTCGTCAGGCTGAGCGTACGCCTGTGTGGAACACAGGGCGAAGTCGAAGCCGTGGGAGGCTTTTAAAAGCCTCCCGGAGGGTTTAGTACGTCTGATTTTTTCTTTTTTTAAGACCAGAAATGTGGCACCATGTGGGGACTGCAGTCCCCACACGGCCTTCGACTATCGCTCAGGCTGACGTGGGGGGGAGCTTCGCTCTGCCCCCATGAACAACTCTGCGAGGACCTCCGCTATGCTCCGGACTCTCGCAGGTTGTTCATTTTGAATTGTGGTGATTTTACTTTAACCTCACTCCGTTCTGCGGTATGGTGCATCGCCCCGCATCTCCGTTGACTCAACAGCTCAATTGCCTCCTAAATTCTGTTGTCTGATGAAAGAAATCTATAAAGTGTACTGGCGCCGCCATCTGAGCATTATTGCGGTGCTGCTTCTGATCTGGTTCACCGTCTCCTTCCTGTTCGGCATTCTGCTGGTCGATGAACTCGACACGATTCGCATCGGCGGGTTCGGCCTGGGTTTCTGGTTCGCCCAGCAGGGTTCGATGTACGTTTTTGTGGTCCTCATCTTCGTGTATGTATGGATGATGGGCAGGCTTGACCGGGAATTTGGCGTAAGCGAGGATTAGGAGACGATTATGGATATTCAAACCTGGACGTTCATTATTGTCGGTTTCACGTTTCTCGTTTACATCGGCATTGCGGTGTGGTCGCGGGCCCTCACTACCAGCGAGTTTTATATTGCGGGGTCGAGTGTTTCACCGCTGGCCAACGGCATGGCCACCGCCGCCGACTGGATGTCGGCCGCATCCTTCATCTCCATGGCCGGCATCATCGCCTTCATGGGCCGCGACGGGGCGGTGTACCTGATGGGCTGGACCGGCGGCTATGTGCTTCTGGCCCTGCTCCTCGCCCCTTACCTGCGCAAGTTCGGCAAATTTACGGTGCCCGATTTTGTGGGCGACCGCTACTACTCAAACACCGCGCGCCTGGTGGCCGTGGCCTGCGCCATCTTCATCTCATTCACCTACGTGGCCGGACAGATGCGGGGAGTGGGCATCGTTTTCTCCCGCTTCCTGAATGTGGACATCCACGTGGGCGTGGGCATCGGTATGGTGATCGTGTTCATCTACGCGGTGATGGGCGGCATGCGCGGCATCACCTACACCCAGGTGGCGCAGTACTGCATCCTGATTTTCGCCTATATGGTGCCGGTGATCTACATCTCCATCATCATGACCAACAATGTGATACCCCAGATCGGGTTCGGCGGCACGCTGGGCGACGCATCCGGCACCTATCTGCTCGACAAGCTCGACCAGCTGCATGTGGAGCTTGGCTTCGCGGCCTATACGTCGGGGATGAGGCCCACCATTGATGTGTTTTTCATTACCATGGCCCTGATGGTGGGCACCGCCGGCCTCCCGCACGTGATCATCCGTTTCTTTACCGTGCCGAAGGTGCGCGACGCGCGGATGTCGGCCGGCTACGCCCTGCTGTTCATCGCCATCCTGTACACCACCGCGCCGGCCGTGGCCGCTTTCGCCAAGGTGAACCTGATACAGACGGTGCACAACGTGCCCTACGATGAGGTGCCGGAGTGGGTAACCAATTGGGAGCAGACCGGACTTATCACCTACGAGGATAAAAACGCGGACGGCATCATCCAGCTGAATGCCGATCCGGCCATCAACGAGCTGCATGTGGACCGCGACATCATCGTGCTGGCCAACCCTGAAATCGGCGGGCTGCCGAACTGGGTGGTGGGCCTGGTTGCGGCCGGCGGGCTCGCCGCGGCACTGTCGACGGCCGCGGGGCTGCTGCTGGTGATCTCGACGGCCGTCTCCCGCGACCTGGTGCGCAGAACGTTTGTGCCGAACATCAAGGAGAAGCACGAGCTGATGACCGCCCGTGTGGCGGCCGGCTGCGCGGTGTTCCTGGCAGGCTATTTCGGGGTAAATCCGCCCGGATTTGTGGCCCAGACGGTCGCGTTCGCGTTCGGCCTGGCGGCGGCATCCTTCTTCCCCGCCATCCTGATGGGCATTTTCTACACTCGGATGAACGTGCAGGGCGCGGTGAGCGGCATGGTGGCCGGCATCGTGTTTACGGCGGGCTACATTATTTATTTCGCCATCCTGAACCCGGAAATCAACAACAGCGATCACTGGCTGTTCGGCATCTCGCCCGAAGGCATCGGTACCGTAGGGATGCTGCTGAACACGGCCGTGGC